>CAZOTE010000075.1:0-10280 GCA_964582705.1 uncultured Eubacteriaceae bacterium
GCGATTTTTCTAAGCGCAGAGTTAGGCTTTTTAGGCGTAGTAGTTCTTACAGCTGTACAAACACCTCTCTTTTGAGGGTTGTTCTTGAGCGCAGGAGAGTCTGATTTGTATTCAACCTTTTCTCTTCCCTTTTTTACAAGCTGACTAATAGTTGGCATTTTTGTGTTGCACCTCCTTTTATTTTTATATATATAAGGCACTTAGCCTAATATCCGCAAAAACGGCCCCCTCTGTTGATGGAGGGGGAGTAAATAGCACTGACTATTCTTTTAGTAGGGCCGCAGCTGCAGTTTTTCTTTCAATGCCGCATGCCTGCCCCAAGTCTTCCATACTATCTACATAAATTATTTCAACATTGTTGTTTTTACAAGCGCTTTCCACTTCATCAGTGATGTGGCCGTCTGCATCTTTCGCCAAATAAACCAGCCTGGCTTCGTTGGCTTTAACAGTTTTTACAGTCTGTCTCGTGCCTACGACGACAATGCCTGCCTTAAGCTCATCGAGCATGATGTTTCCTCCTTTTGATGATCCAAGGATGCGCTAATAAATTTTATCACTAGCGCATCCCCCTGTCAACTATTTTATAGATCATCTATAATCACGTCTGAGATGTCAATTTCATCTATGGTTTCCGCTAAAGCGTCAATTTCGCCTTCTGACTCCTCGTCGTCAAGCTCAACTTCCCTGTATTTCTTTACTCCCGTTCCAGCAGGAACAAGTTTTCCAATGATTACATTTTCCTTGAGTCCTATTAGCGGATCCACCTTACCTTTGATGGCAGCATCCGTAAGAACTCTGGTAGTCTCCTGGAACGATGCCGCAGACAGGAACGAATCAGTTGCCAAAGAGGCTTTCGTTATACCCATAAGAACTCTAGAAGCGGTCGCTGGCTCCAAACCTTCAGCGATTGCTCTTTCATTTTCTTCTTCAAATGCAAATATATCTACAAGGCTTCCCGGAAGCAGTTCAGTTTCTCCGGATTCTTCCACTTTTACCTTCCTAAGCATCTGCCTGGCAATCAGTTCAATGTGCTTATCGCTGATATGTACTCCTTGGAGTCTGTATACCTTTTGAACTTCCTGAAGAATGTACTTTTGAACTCCTCCTATGCCTTTAATGCTTAGTATGTCGTTGGGATTGATGGACCCGTCGGTGATCTCATCACCAGCTTCGATTAGGTCACCGTCCCGAACCTTAAGTCTCGATCCATATGGAATGAGGTAGACTTTTTCTTCGGCATCGCCTAAAATGGCCAGTTCCTTTTTCTTCTTGGTTTCCCTCAGCTCAACTTTACCATCGATTTCCGAAATGATCGCAAGACCTTTAGGTTTCCGAGCCTCAAAAAGCTCCTCGACCCTTGGAAGACCTTGAGTTATATCATCCGCACTCGCTACGCCACCGGTATGGAATGTACGCATCGTAAGCTGAGTCCCCGGCTCCCCGATTGACTGAGCCGCGATTATGCCTACTGCTTCTCCAGTTTGAACAGGCTCCCAAGTCGTAAGGTCCACACCATAGCATCTGGCACAAACACCGACTCTTGATTGGCAGTTAGTTATGGAGCGTATGTTTACTTCCTTGATCCCCAGTTTCTCAATGTGCACCGACATCTTCTTGGTTATGATCGTATTTGCCTCAACCAACACTTCTCCCGTCTCAGGATTCTTGATGTCTTCAAAGGCGTACCTTCCCGCAATTCTGTCTTTCAGTGTTTCTATTATCTCCCCATTGTCGTCTATATCCTTTGCAATATAGCCTTTTGTGGTTCCACAATCGTCTTCTTTTATTATTACATCCTGACTGACATCTACAAGCCTTCTCGTCAGGTAACCGGAGTCTGCCGTTCTAAGTGCTGTATCAGCAAGGCCTTTTCTTGCACCGTGTGTGGATATGAAAAACTCAAGCACGTTAAGCCCTTCTCTAAAGTTTGATCTGATAGGAAGCTCGATAATCTTTCCTGACGGGCTGGCCATCAGACCACGCATTCCAGCAAGCTGTCTTATCTGGTTCTTGCTTCCTCTGGCTCCTGAATTAGCCATCATGTTGATAGGATTAAGGGGATCTAAGTGCTCCATTAAAGCATCTGTAACATGGTCAGTGGTGTTATTCCATATTTCGATAACCTTCTCGTATCTTTCATCTTCAGAAATCAAACCTCTTCTAAAGAGTTTCTGAACTTTGTCGACTTCCACTTCCGCGGCTGCAAGTAGCTCAGGTTTTTTTGAGGGGACCTCCATATCGCTTACACCTACGGTTATGGCTCCGATAGTAGAGTAATGGAAACCCATCCTCTTTATGTTGTCCAATACTATAGATGTTTTTGTAGGTCCGTGTTTTTCATAGCATTTTTCGACTATCTCCGACAATACCTTCTTATCTACCGTAGTATCTATCTCCAGGTCGAATTCATCATCAAATGTTTCTCTTTCCACAAAACCGAGATCCTGTGGTATTATTTCGTTGAACAAGAATCTGCCCACCGTGCTTTCGATCAACCTTGAGTGTTTCTTTCCGTCAATCTCCTTGGTTATTCTAACCTTGACCATAGAATGAAGGGTTACTACTTTATTATTATAAGCCATTTCCATTTCTTCTAGATCTGCAAATACCTTGCCTTCGCCTTCTGCACCGTCGATTGATATTGTAAGGTAGTAGGAACCGAGTATCATATCCTGGGTAGGGCTGATTACCGGACTTCCATCCTGGGGCTTGAGAATATTATTCGCTGCAAGCATCAAGAATCTGGCTTCCGCCTGAGCTTCTACAGACAAAGGAACGTGCACCGCCATCTGATCTCCGTCGAAATCCGCATTGTAAGCGGTGCAGACCAATGGGTGAAGCTTAATCGCCCTGCCTTCTACCAGCACCGGTTCAAAAGCCTGTATTCCAAGTCTATGAAGTGTCGGAGCACGATTTAGAAGTACTGGGTGCTCTCTGATGACTTCTTCAAGCACATCCCAGACTTCAGGTCTCAGTCTTTCGACCATCCTCTTGGCGCTTTTTATGTTTTGAGCGTATTTTTTTTGCACAAGCTCTCTCATTACAAATGGCTTGAACAATTCTATTGCCATTTCCTTAGGCAATCCACACTGGTACATCTTAAGCTCAGGGCCTACTACGATTACCGATCTTCCTGAGTAGTCAACCCTTTTCCCCAAGAGATTTTGCCTAAATCTACCCTGTTTTCCTTTAAGCATGTCGCTCAATGATTTTAACGGTCTGTTTCCGGGACCGGTAACCGGTCTTCCCCTTCTTCCATTATCAATCAGAGCATCTACTGCTTCTTGAAGCATCCGTTTTTCGTTTTGAACTATTATGTCCGGAGCGTCCAGGTCCAGAAGCCTTTTCAAACGATTGTTTCTGTTTATAACCCTTCTGTACAGGTCATTAAGGTCACTGGTTGCAAATCTTCCGCCATCCAGCTGCACCATAGGCCTAAGCTCAGGCGGTATGACCGGAACGACTTCCATTATCATCCATTCCGGGTTGTTTCCGGAGGTTCTGAAAGCTTCAATAGCCTCAAGGCGCCTTACCGTACGAATCCTTTTTTGCCCGGTGCTCGTCTTAAGATCTTCTCTAAGCGTTTTTGACTCTTTTTCCAAATCAACCTGTGACAGAAGGTCTTTAACCGCCTCCGCACCAATTGAAGCCTGGAATTCGTTTCCATATTTTTCTTTGTATTCCCTATATTCTCTCTCGCTTAAAAGCTGCTTTGGAGACAAAGGGGTGTTCCCCGGATTTGTTATTACGTATGCCGCAAAGTATATTATCTTTTCCAAAGACCTTGGGGACATTTCCAGTACCAGACCCATTCTGCTGGGTATGCCCTTGAAATACCATATGTGTGAGACTGGGGCAGCAAGTTCGATATGCCCCATCCTCTCTCTTCTGACTTTGGATCTAGTTACTTCCACTCCGCAGTTTTCGCATACTATTCCCTTATATCTGACTCTTTTATATTTACCGCAATGACACTCCCAATCTTTGGTGGGTCCAAAGATTTTTTCACAAAAAAGACCTTCTTTTTCCGGCTTTAGCGTTCGGTAATTTATCGTCTCCGGTTTTTTTACCTCCCCTTTTGACCACTCTCTGATTTTTTCAGGAGAAGCCAGGCCGATTTTAATTGATTTAAAATCAAAAAATTCATTCAAGGAGCTTCTCTCCCTTCTATAATAATTTATATTCCAGATTATCCATATGATCAGATGTCAAAATCATCTTCCAAATCGTCCATCATGGTGTCTACATCGAAATCATTCTCTTCAACCTCTTCTTCGATAAAACCTTCAGGAGCTTCTTCCTCGTATTCTCTACTGATTATGTCTACCCCGAAATTATCTAAAGAATCTGGTTCGACTCTGTCCTCCTCAATTTCCAGGATGTCCTCGTTCTCACTTAGAACCGCTACATCCAAAGACAAGCTCTGAAGCTCTTTGATAAGTACTTTAAAGGACTCAGGAACACCTGGAGTTGGTATGTTTTCACCTTTTACTATCGCTTCATAGGCTTTTACCCTACCGACGACATCATCTGATTTAACCGTAAGAATCTCCTGCAGCGTATGAGCTGCCCCATAGGCTTCCAGTGCCCATACCTCCATCTCCCCAAAACGCTGACCACCGAATTGGGCTTTTCCTCCCAGTGGTTGCTGAGTTACTAGGGAGTAAGGTCCTGTAGATCTCGCATGCATCTTGTCATCTACCAAGTGATGCAGCTTAAGTATATACATGTATCCCACAGTTACGTCATTGTCAAAAGGCTCTCCTGTCCTTCCGTCGTGAAGGGTTATCTTTCCATTACGGTTGTAATCCGCCTGCTCAAGTATATCCATTATGTCATTTTCATTTGCGCCATCAAAAACAGGAGTGGCAATTTTCCATCCCAAGGCTTTTGCAGCAAGACCCAAGTGGACCTCAAGCACCTGACCGATATTCATCCTTGATGGTACTCCAAGAGGGTTTAATACTATTTCAACCGGAGTTCCATCTGGCATGAAAGGCATATCCTCTTCAGGAAGTATTCTGGATATTACACCTTTGTTCCCATGCCGACCTGCCATTTTGTCTCCTACAGAGATTTTTCTCTTGCTGGCAACATAAACCCTGACAAGCTGATTGACTCCGGGCTTTAGGTCTTCATCCTTGTTTTCTCTAGAGAACACTTTCACGTCCACCACGATACCGGATTCACCATGAGGAACTCTTAAAGACGTATCCCTGACTTCTCTGGCTTTTTCACCGAAGATAGCTCTAAGAAGCTTTTCTTCTGCCGTAAGCTCAGTTTCACCTTTTGGTGTTACCTTGCCCACCAGAATATCTTCTGAGTTTACCTCAGCTCCGATTCTGATTATTCCTCTTTCATCCAGATTCTTAAGGGCATCTTCTCCAACGTTGGGGATATCCCTTGTGATTTCTTCCGGACCAAGCTTTGTCTCTCTCGCTTCAGACTCGTATTCTTCAATATGTATTGAAGTAAAGACATCTTCTTTAACTAGCTTTTCGCTTATTAGTATGGCATCCTCGTAGTTGTAACCTTCCCATGTCATAAATGCTATGAGGATATTTCTGCCAAGAGCTATTTCACCATTGTCAGTAGATGGTCCATCGGCAAGTATCTGCCCTTTATGAACTGCCTCTCCTTTTTCAACGATAGGCCTTTGGTTGACACAGGTTCCCTGGTTGCTTCTTTTGAATTTAAGTATGGTGTATTTATCCAGCTGCTTGTCGTCTCTTCTAATGTGTATTTCGGTTGCCGTTACTTTTTCGACCACGCCTGGGTGCTTGGCAAGGACGCAAACTCCGGAATCCTTGGCTGCAGTATGCTCAATCCCCGTTCCGATAACAGGAGATTCCGGCTTCAAAAGCGGAACTGCCTGCCTTTGCATGTTCGATCCCATCAACGCTCTGTTGGCATCGTCGTTTTCAAGGAAGGGAATCATCGACGTGGCTACCGAAACAATCTGCTTGGGAGATATATCCATGTAGTCAACCTTCTCTGGGGATACTGTCACAAAGTCCCTTTTAAGTCCGGCTCTGCCTGTAACTTTATCTCTTGAAAATCTCTTATTTTCGTCCAAAGGCTCATTTGCCTGCGCTATAGTGTATTTTCCTTCTTCATCTGCAGGCAGATACACTATTTCATCGCTCACTATTCCGTCGTTGACCTTTAGGTAAGGAGCTTCTATAAAGCCGTACTCATTAACCCTTGCATATGTACTTAAAGATCCAATCAAGCCAATGTTTGGCCCCTCAGGTGTTTCTATCGGACACATTCTGCCGTAGTGGGAATGGTGAACGTCTCTAACCTCGAAACCGGCTCTTTCTCTGCTAAGCCCTCCCGGTCCTAGAGCAGAAAGCCTTCTCTTATGAGTAAGCTCAGCCAAAGGATTTGTCTGGTCCATGAACTGAGAAAGCTGGGAGCTTCCGAAAAATTCCTTCACCGAGGCATTAACAGGTCTTATGTTTATAAGGCCTTGAGGTGTTATTGCCTCATTGCCCTGTATCGTCATTCTTTCCTTAACTACTCTTTCCATCCTGGACAGACCTATTCTGAATTGGTTTTGCAAAAGCTCACCAACACTTCTAAGGCGCCTGTTGCCCAGGTGGTCTATATCGTCAATTTTGCCTATTCCATAATTAAGGCCCAAGTTGTAGCTGATAGATGCGAAGATATCCTGGATTAGAACGTGTTTTGGAATGAGCTCATCCATTCTCTTTTCAAATTCATCTTTCATTTCCTCCGGAGACTTGTCTGAACTTATGATTTCTTCCAGGACATATGAATTTACGAGTTCGTCGACCCTGTCTTTGTCGTACTCAAAAGGAAGGTTCTGCTTTGAAACATCCACAAAACCATTGCCTACTACTTTAAATTCTTTATCTTCCAATAAGATAATTACCTTGTCTATGCCGGCATTTTGTATTTCCCATGCTGTTGCCTCATCCACTATAGAGCCCGACTCGCAAATCAGCTCGCCTGTCGCCGGGTGGAAAATGTCGTCTTTGATTTTTCTTCCAGTTATCCTGCCGGCAAGAGCAAGCTTTTTGTTGAATTTAAATCTTCCGACCTTTGCCAAATCATATCTTCTAGGATCAAAAAACATGCTGTTCAGAAGAGATTCCGCACTATCTACAGTGGGAGGCTCGCCTGGTCGCAGTCTTTTATAGACCTCGAGCAATCCTTCTTCTCTGGTTTCAGTCGCATCTTTTTCAAGAGTCGCCAAAAGTCTCGTGTCCTCACCAAAATAATCCAGTATCTGAGCTCTGGTTCCAAGGCCAAAAGCTTTCAGCAATACTGAGATAGGAAGTTTTCTTGTTCGGTCAACCCTTACATATAAAATGTCATTTGAGTCCGTCTCGTACTCAAGCCAAGCGCCTCTATTTGGAATAACCTGTGATGAGTACAAAGGTTTCCCTGTCTTGTCAAGCTCTTCAGAGTGATAGGTTCCTGGAGATCTTACCAGCTGACTTACAATTACCCTTTCGGCTCCATTTATAATAAATGTGCCATTTTCGGTCATAAGTGGAAAGTCCGCCATAAAAACGCTCTGCTCTTTGACTTCAGCAGTCTCCTTGTTTATAAGTCTCACCTTTACCTTTAAAGATGTTGCATAAGTCGCATCTCTTTCCTTGCACTCCGCCTCGCTATATTTAGGCTCGCCATCCAGGCTGTAATCAATAAATTCGAGAATCAAGTTTCCCGTGTAATCCATAATCGGAGAAATATCTTGAAAGACCTCTTTCAAGCCTTTCTCCAGGAACCAGTCATAGGATCTTTTCTGAATAGCTATCAGATTTGGAATGTCCAACACTTCATTGATTTTAGAAAAGCTCATTCTGGTATTTTTACCTACTTTTACAGGATGCACCATCCTTCATTCACCCCTCGCTTATAAAGTAAAAAGCCAAAAGCCTAAGTAATTTTTTTTTATTTAATTTACTCGCTTTTGGTTGATGTTGCTATTAGTATGTTTTTATGTCATCGCAATGTTACCACATTGCGGTTGTGAAAAAATCTTTTGATGCAATTTACAATGCTATCATATCGGCTTTTCTTTGTCAATAGAATTTCATCATTTTTGCGGTCCGAATCTTTTTCTGAACATAAAAATAAGCGGGTTTACACCCGCTCATCTGATATATCAAAATTATTTAACTTCTACAGATCCGCCAACTTCTTCAACTTTAGCTTTGATTTGCTCAGCTTCTTCTTTGCTAGCAGCTTCTTTGATTGCTTTAGGAGCATTGTCTACCAATTCTTTTGCTTCTTTAAGACCAAGACCTGTAAGCTCTCTTACAACCTTGATTACTTTAATTTTTTGGTCTCCCGCAGAAGTCAACACTACGTCAAACTCAGTTTTTTCTTCTGCTTCTTCAGCAGCAGCCGCCGCCGGAGCAGCAGCCATTGCTACAGGAGCAGCTGCGCTTACGCCGAACTCTTCTTCAAGAGCCTTTACCAATTCAGATAGTTCCAATACAGTCATATTTTTTACTTCTTCGATCATTTGAGTTACTTTTTCACTTGCCATTTTTATAAACCTCCGTTTTATTTTCTTTTTAGTTTTTTTGTTTTCACCTTGAATAATTAAGCTGTAGCTTCTTTTTGTTCCTGGACTTGGTTAAGCACTCTTGCCAGACCACTGATATTCGCTTGAAGAACTCCAACGAATCCTGCAATGGGAGCATTCAATCCGCCAAGTACTTTCGCCACAAGAACTTCTTTCGGCGGTAGATCTGCAAGGTCTTTAATCTCTTCTGCAGAGATAATCTTTCCTCCTACCAAACCACCTTTTACTTCCATGGCCTTGTGTTTCTTGGAAAATTCCATTACGATCTTTGCAGCCGCAACCGGATCTTCATTGCTGAATGCAACCGCCGTAGGTCCGGTCAAATGCTCCATTAAGCCTTCATTGCCGGTTTCTTTTGCTGCAAATCTCATCATTGTGTTTTTATATACTTTGTAGTCAACCGATTCTTTTCTTGCAATGCTTCTGAACTCATCAAGCTCTTCAACATTCAGTCCAAGGTAGTCTACCAAGACAACACTTTGAGCACTCTGAAACTTCTCAACTATCTCTTTTACCACTTCTGCTTTTAAATCTCTGTTTGACACTATTGTCCACCTCCTTATATAAACTCCACCCTATCAATAAAAAAACTCTCTCTGCGCCGAGGCATACAAAGAGAGCATGAATTCATACTTTAATGTATAACCTCGATAGGGTATTAAGCTTGCGCACCTATTGTCTTCGGTTGAATCTTTATTTTAAATCACATGAATTGTATCATCACGCAATAAGCTTGTCAAGTTTTATTATATCTTCGCAGGGTTGATTTTTATTCCAGGTCCCATTGTGCTTGTAATGGTAACGCTTCGGAAGTAAGTTCCTTTTGAAGATGCAGGCTTGGCTTTTTTTATTGCATCTAGCAGTACGCTCAAGTTCTCGTTAAGCTGCTCTTGAGTAAAAGAAGCTTTTCCTACCGGAACGTGGATGATGTTGGTCTTGTCCAGTCTGTACTCAACCTTACCTGCTTTGATATCGGAAACAGCTTTTGCAACTTCAAAAGTTACTGTTCCTGATTTTGGGTTTGGCATAAGCCCTTTTGGTCCAAGTACTCTTCCTAGTCTTCCTACAACTCCCATCATGTCAGGTGTTGCAACGACCACATCGAAGTCAAACCAGTTTTCTTTTGTAATTTTTTCTACCATATCTTCAGCGCCTACATAATCAGCACCCGCCTGAGTAGCCTCAGTCGCTTTGTCACCTTTGGCAAAAACCAAGACTTTTACGCTTTTTCCTGTTCCATGTGGAAGCACGATCGCTCCACGGACTTGTTGGTCCGCGTGTCTTGAGTCTACGCCAAGTTTTATGTGAGCTTCAACAGTCTCATCAAATTTAGCTGTAGCTGTCTTTTTTACCGACTCGACTGCTTCGTCTAAATCATATAGCTTTTGTCTGTCTACAAGCTTGATTTTTTCTTGGTAATTCTTTCCTCTTTTCATAATTCCCTCCTCGTGGTATTAGCGGATATTCCTCCCACTTTGTTTTACTCTTCTACAACTACGCCCATGCTTCTTGCAGTTCCCACGATCATTCTCATCGCTGATTCAACTGAAGACGCGTTTAGGTCAGGCATTTTAAGCTCAGCAATCTCTCTTACCTTGTCTTGGCTTATGGTCGCCACCTTTTGCTTGTTTGGCACTCCTGAACCGCTTTCTATTCCAACTGCCTTTTTTATAAGAACAGCAGCCGGCGGAGTTTTAGTGATGAAACTGAAAGT
>CAZOTE010000076.1:0-10005 GCA_964582705.1 uncultured Eubacteriaceae bacterium
TATCAGACACTGTAACATTCAAATCAATATTACAATCTTCAAAACTTGGATATTCTAAATCAAACTCTTTTCTCCACCCTATGATTATTACTCTCCTCCTATTTTGAAGCACTCCAAATTCTGAAGAGTTAAGTATTTTATAATCCACTGTATAGCCAATGCGATCAAATTCACTTAATATAGCTTTGAAAGTTTCGCCCTTTTGAGCTGTTAATATTCCTGGTACATTTTCAAAAATAAATATTTTAGGTTTATAATGTTGTAAAAACTTAACATATTGTATATATAAAAAGTTGCGTGGATCAGTAGACATTTTATTCGAGCTTACAGCTCTTCCTACTAATGAATAAGCCTGACAAGGAGGCTCCCCTATTATTAAATCTAATTCTTTTATAGTTTCCTCCTTGATAATATGGTCTATTTCGTTAAAAATGCCTTGTATACTGTTCTCACTGATTTCATTATTTATAACAGTTTTTAACAAATCTTCAGGCACCTGACTATAAAGTTCAGCTTTCTTCACTTGACTCTTCTGATACTTTTCATAAATATCTATTTTTCCGTTTTCCTTTAGATAATGGTAAACTGACCTTGTTTGCAAAGTATCACAAGCATCTTTATTCATTTCAACATGTGCTAGTGGTGTAAAATTACCATTCATAACAAATCCTTCGGAGAGACCCCCAGCACCTGCAAATAAATCTATAAACCTATACTTTCTATCGTTCATAACATAATCTCCTCAGCACTATATCAAATTTTAAATCTTTTCGCCTGAATCTAGAATGAAGTAGCGTTCAAATGTACATGAAACAACAGATGCAATTCTTTCTAAATCTTTTATGGTAAAACTTTCTCTTTTCATTTTCGCGTTAAAGTTTTGGGGAGAAGTACCTACTCTTCTAGCGAGTTCGGCCACACTTATGTCGGAGCGTACACATAATATTTTTATCTGTTCTGAAATTGTCATTTTCATTCATCCTTATATCATTCTACTTATAACTATCCATTGTCAATTATATGCGTTTAATTTTACATTGTCAACTTTTTAGTAACATTTATAAAACTATTAAAGTCTATAAATACAGCAACCCCATCCACAAGTGAGCCAATCACTGTGATGGGGCTAATTCCGTCTACATTTCAATTGTAATTTCTTAATTTTCTTCTACTTATACGCTCATCGTTAATTTCAATCTTCATAAAAAGGAATTTCTTGTTCCATGACAATGCCATATTTAAAGTGGATTTCTATTTTGGATTCATGGATTACCTTGATCCTAAGTATCAGGCGCCTTATTAAATCCTCATCAAACTCTCCCACTTTACAGCTTACCCTGCCAAGGCAAGAGTCCATTCCTTCTAACCTTTGCCCATATTCTCCAGCCGATTTTTGTTCTCTTGCATGCTTTAGTTTCTTCATTTTAAGAGCTTGCATTTCTTCCGCGATTTTTCTATACTGCTCATCAAAATCTTCATTGACGGCTCCCCGCTTGGCATTTTCTTCTATCAGCGTTAATAGTTGCTCCTGGAGTTTGGATATTTCGTCATCAAACTCTGTTTTTATGTTCTTTGTTGTGTAGTTCCCAATTACTCGGATCACATTCTCTCTGAATGCCCCCACAACATCTCTTTGATTTTCTACTACGCTGTTCACAGCCGTCATAATCGCTTCATGCAGAGGTTTCTCTTTCAAGGTAGCGGAGTGCTTGCATTTTTTTGTTCCGTTTAATAATCTGCTTTCACATCGCCATACAGGAGTAATGACCCCATTCCTTGACCATGTCTGCCTGCGATAAGGGTGGGAGCATTCTCCGCAGACAAGGATATCCGAAAGGACATATTTTGAACTGTACTTGCTTTTTTCTTTCTTTGCCCTCCTTGCTATGGAAGGTTTGTGAAGACTTGCTCGTCTTGCTCTTTCTTCTTGCACTTGGTAAAAAAGCTCTTTTGGTATTATTGCTTCATGGTTATCTTCAATATAATACTGGGGCACGAGGCCGTTATTTTTTACCCGTTTTTTAGTAAGGAAATCCACTGTATATGTTTTTTGCTGAAGAACATCTCCCATATATTTCTCATTCTGGAGTATCTTTGCGATAACAGTATCATGCCATTTATCTTTTCCAGTTACCGTCTTGATACCTTCTTCCATAAAGGTATTGGCTATCTGCTGTGTGCTTGATCCTTCAAGATAAAGACGATAGATTCTTCTGACCAACTTTGCTTGTTCCGGTACGATGACCAGCTCGCCATCCTCATCTTTTGTATACCCCAAAAACTTTTTATGATTGACCAGCACTACGCCGTTTTCATATTTTCTTGCTATTCCCCAGCGTGTATTTTCACTTAGGTTGCGGCTTTCTTCCTGTGCCTGGCTGCTTAAAATAGTGATTAAAAGCTCGCCTGTCGCTTCCAGTGTATTAACTCCCTCTTTTTCAAAAATAATACCTATGTTTTTCTCCTTGAGCTTTCTTATAGTTTGCAGAGAGTCTACTGTATTTCTTGCGAAACGGCTGACTGATTTGGTCAATATTAGGTCGACTTTTCCCGCCATGCAGTCATCAATCATGGCATTAAAGTCATCTCTCTTTTTTGTATTAGTTGCAGACTTCCCATCATCTGCATAAATACCTGCCAGTTTCCAGTTTGGATTCTGCTGGATTTTTTCCGTATAGTAAGATATCTGAGCATCGTAGCTGCTTTCTTGCTGTTCCAACAAGGTACTGACACGGCAGTACGCAGCTACTTTTAATGCTTTTAACTGTACCTTGATGTTCCTGTCATATGCAGGCTGCGAAGGTATAATCGATACATTTTTCTTTTTTACTGCTTGCATATTTTAACCTCCTTCAACATAGTTTCATGGACGATAAACCCATTTATAAATTCAACTTCAATGCGTCCATCTTCATAAATGACCAGCTGTTTGATTATCTGTAAAAATAATTCTTCGTTAAACTCTGTTTGCTGTTTTCTGTCCGCAAGAGCTTGCTTTATCTTTTCCGTTTGATGTTCGTAATCATAAATCTGTGCCGACTGGTAAAGGAGTTTTGCCCTCTGAAAAATTAAGGTTGATAGCTCCTTGGACGAGAATTGTTCATTTATTTCCATGTCCTTTATTTTTTGATCCAGCTTTAAATATTCGGGAGTATATCGCTTTGGGAGTTCCTTTTGTTTTTTCTGCAGCAGGGAAGGTTTTTTTATCAACTCGTTTACTGCAAGGATAAAAACTCCTTTTATCTGTTCATCTGTCATTACTCCACAGTTGCAATGGACCCTGTTTTTATAAATATAATGCTTACATTTCCATTTACTCTTCTCTGAAGCTTTTCCGCAATTCTCTATATATTTTCTAAATGGCTCCCCGCATTCTCCGCACCAAAGTCTGCCGCTGAAAGAGCTTTGATTATTCATACTATTTGGCTGCACAACCCTCCCGAGCTTTTTACGCTGTTCCTGCCTTCGGTTCTGCACCTGTTCAAAGATTTCTGTATCTATCAACTTGGGGTACATTTCATCTCCCAGATACTTGACATTTTCTAAGATTTTGCCTACAGAGCCATGATTCCAAGATGGCTTATTATTTGCGTTTAGAATCCCACTTGCTGTAAGCTCTCTTGCAATTGCATATGTGGATATTCCTGAAAGATAATCAGTAAAAACCTTTCTTACGACATTTGCTTTTTCTTCTTCAAAAAACACTTTACCATTTCGCATCCGAAATCCCATCGGCGTATGTCTTTGCATTGCCATTATCATTGCCCTCCTTTCTATAGTTCTCCGTAAGCTCCAAGCTGTTCTTCAAGCGAAAGCTTACAATTTCACCTTCCCTGATTACTATCTGCTCCACGGTTTGCAAGAACAAATCTTCACGGTATGTATCCTGTATTCCAGGATGGCTCTCCAGCAGCCCTATGAGCTGTTCGGTATAATAGATTTCATTTTCAAATCCGCTGTCATCCAGCAAGGCTTTCCTCTTTTTTCTCATGGCATCCAGTTCTATTTGTAATGCAGTTTGCTTCTCTATAAAAATAGCAGAGTCAAGATATCCTTTTGCGGCTACACCGCTTAAGATATGACTCTGCTTTGACAATTCTATAATCTTATCGTTACACTCTCTGATTTCTTTTTCCTGCTGTTCATCAGCACGCAGTCTCTTTAATGATTCCAGCAGTGGGAAAAGAATTTCCGTATAGTTACTGGAGAGCTTATTCCACATTGAGGTAAATGCGTTTTGTATAATATCCTCTCTGATTGCTACCATACTACACTTTTCTCTATCCTCAATGTGCTGAATACAGCACCATTGCACTTTCTCATACGGCTTTCCAATATAGATTTTCTGTCTCCTGAATACCCTACCACATTCTCCGCATATGATTTTGCTACTGTATGCATACCTGTTTTGCGATTTTGTGCCATCGGCTTTCATCTGCCTACGGCGATATTCATAAATTTCTTTGACCGCTTCTGCTTCCTCCATACTAATGATGGGTTCGTGATTCTCAGAAATAAAATACTGAGGCAGCTCTCCCTTATTTCTTTTTCGCTTAAAGGGGACTCCCTCAGTAGTAAATGTCTTTTGCAATATTAAGTTTCCTGTATAGATTGGATTTAGAAGAATTTCCTTTACTACTCCCTCTGACCATTTTTCAGCACTTCGAATAGTTTGTATACCTTTCTCAGTCAATTCCCTTGCAATTACATAAGAGCCCTTGCCGTTTAAATATTGTTTGAAAATATAGCGTACGGTTTCTACCTCCTGCTCATCAATGACCAGTTCGCCATTCTCGTCCTTAACATATCCGTGGGCAGGTGTTCCTATTTTAAAGCTACCTTCTTGAAACCGTTTAACTGCTGCCCATTTGTTGTTGGTTGAAATACTTTCGGCCTCTCCTTGTGCCAGTGAGCTTAGGATTGTCAAGAGCATTTCACTGCTCTCAAATAATGTGTTGATATTCTCTTTTTCAAAAAACACTGCAATGCCAAGCAGTTTCAGCTTACGTATTGCTTTAATGCTATCAACTGTATTTCTTGCAAAGCGGGTAACTGATTTTGTAATGATCATATCAATTTTTCCGGCTTCACAATCTTTTATCATACGCAAGAAGTCATCTCTTTTCTGGAGCTTCGTTCCACTTCGAGCTTCATCTGCATAGATTCCAGCATATTCCCAATCGCTTCTTTTGCCGATCAACTCTTCATAATAAGCTGTCTGTGCAATAAAGGAATTTTGTTGCTCCCTGGAATCTGTGCTGACACGACAGTAGGCACAAACCCGTTTCTGTGGCTGAAGCTGCATCATTACATGAGGTTTTACAGGATTTATTTTTGTTATCTTTTTTATTTTTTTCTGTTCGCCTGCCACTATAGTTTCCTCCTTTCCAACAGAATTTACCTTCTGTTAGCAACACACATTACCACACAAGTTTTAGAATAGCTACTGTTATTACACATATACTTTTGCAAGCTGAGGAAGAAATGTTTGGCGGTTCAAAGCATCAATTTCTTCATATTCTTCGCTGGTAATCAGACCGTTGCGAAGCAGGATTGCTAAGAACTTCAATGTGATTTTATATTTGACTTCATTGGCTGTTTGTTCTTTTGACATAGAAATAGCCTCCTTATATCCAATTTGATTTTTCTTATATCCGAATCATTTTGCTTGTTCAGTTATATCCATTGACAGCCCTACGCTAAGCGATAATGCCTCGTCAATTAAAAGCATTCGTAACCTGCTTACGCTTCCTATGTATTCCAAAAGTCGGATGCGATCTATGGTTCGTATCTGTTCAAGTAAGACAACCGAATTTTTCTGCAGTGCTTCCATACAGCCAAGTTCCACATGAGTAGGCAGCTCTTTTTTAGATTTGCTGGTTATAGCTGCAACGATGACCGTAGGGCTGTACCGGTTTCCAATATCATTCTGTATAACAAGTACAGGTCGGATACCACCCTGCTCACAGCCCACCACCGGGCTTAAATCCGCATAGAGAATATCTCCACGCCTTATAATTCTTTTTTGTTCTCCCAAAATGTGCACCTCCTTTTGTTTTCTTAATGGCACAAAAATACAAACCGCTCTGTTGTAAATACTCTGTTTGCTATGACAGAGCGGTTTGCATGGCTTCTGACATTAAGTCTTTTTCTCTGTGCTTAATTCGACACTACTTCCCAAGCACAAATGGCAACAACCTAAACTGCGGTTAGCTATACCGCATCATGGGACTTTCACCCTCGCCGGGATCTCCGCCGACTGCCCTCATTGCCTGCGATGGGTTGGTACCACTCGGACTGTGACTGGACAGAAGTATCATTATAGGCTGACGGGATTATTGCGAAACAGGCTGCCACAGCCTGTTTTACGGTCGGATGGGTACCGCTTAGCACCTTGTTTGGCCGTCTTTGATAGGTTGATAGATGAGAAGGAATGAACAGAAAAGAAAAATATAGATAGGCAGTTTCATTTTCTCATTAAAATCCTACAGGTGGTCTTGGCGCATCCCTCGAAGTCGCTTTACTCTTTTAAAGCACCGTCAGCTAAAGTATTTAGGTTGTTGGATATGAAATTTTCAAAGAACAATCGGGGTATTAAAAAGCCCCCTCACTACTAAGCCGAAATAGTAAGGGGGTTGAGCGGATTTATTTTTACTTTTCTAAAAGATTTTTGAGTTTATCAAGAATTCGTCTTTTACGATCATTGATTGTTTTCTGAGGAATGCCTGTTTTGGACGCCCATTCACGTTCACTGTATCCAGCATAAAAAAGTGCATTAATGAGATCCATTTCAGATTGGTTAAGCAATACCAAGCTTTTATTCAATTTCTCAATCATAATATTTTGTATGACAACCTCCTCGACAGTCAGTGAGGTCTTATCAGGGATTCCATCCTCGCCAGTAGTATCTTCCGTATCCAAACTGCTGTAATACACTAAGCCATTGATTACATCACGTTCTACCAAGTATTGAGCACGGCGCATTGTTTGATGATGCAATGTATAAATCTCCTTATTAACTTCGACCAACTGTTCTGCTATACGAATAAAATATCTTTTTTCCATTTGTAACCTCCAAATTTTTGATTTAATGAGCTGTTCAATCAAAATTTGAAGGTTACGGATATCGAGCCTTATAACACTCCCAACGCTTCACGGTTCCTCCTTTCCGTAGCTTTGAGAGCGTAAAAATGGTAAAAAAAATAGGCGTGACTAAGCAGCTATCAAAGCTACTTGTCACACCTAAATCTCATCACGATGATTATTCATCGCCGGATTGGTACTTGTACTAAAAGTAGAAAGTATTTAATTTTTAGGCATTGTTCAGCACAACTTGTACCTTTTTGCCACACCGACCGCATTTTAACTCTAACACCAAATCCAATGCACTTGGCTTAAATGGTTTGCTACCCGACTGGATGTCCATGATGCGACGTTCGCATATAGGACAACGGACAACCATTTTATCTTTTTGCTCAGTCAATGATTTTGTTTCCATATGACCACCTCATTTCAAAAACCTATATTAGCCCTATGGTTTTGAGGCGGATTTCCATTGCTTGTACAGATACATTATACAGCTGCGCCATTTGACTAATTATGGCTTCCTGTCTAAGCTTAGGCTTTAATCGACAAAATGCCACTTTTACTCTGCCATAGGGCATGAGTAGAGCCGCACCAAGAGAATCAGCCTCTCGCTCAGTTCTTATATCAGAATCAGAAGAGGTTTTGCTTGCTAATTCATCTATTTCTTTGTAGTAATCTTGGTGTATCATCCAATGAGCAAGCTCGTGAGCCAATGTGAATCGGAGCCGTTTTACTTTGTTTTCAGCTAAAAGCCTGCTGTCAATAAGAATGGTTCCCGATTTTGCAAAACTGGCTTCATATCGCTTTAGCTGTGTATCATACACTGGGATGATGCTATCCTCGAACACGGTGATTCCATGAATTGTTCCTTTTTTTGAAAGATTGCGATATTGAACAATGATTCCACAGTGAAATTCGATCAGTTCCTCTATGGGTATTTCGCATGGCTCGCCACATATAAGTTCCTCTTTGTAGTGTTTAAGGGCGTTTTGCGCCAGTGTTTCAATTGCCTTTGGCTTATAGTTTTTAAGCATCTACTGACCTCCTTCACCTCGGTTTTCTTTTAATCTTCTCATGAAATCTTCCCATTCTTCATCAGTGGCATCCAAATCCTTGGCAACACGAAGAGCAATTCGAACAATTGCATTTTCTTGAACTGTTTCTGCAATATCCAATGGTAATGTATTGGATGTTTTTGTCTGGGCAGCTAAGTCATATAGCTTGTCAGTTTCATCTTTGCTGAGAATTAGAGCATCAGCTATGCTTTTTAAGACTTCGCCGGAAGGAGCTGCTTTTTCATTGTTTTCCATGCCAGAAACAAAAGTGGCAGATATCCCTATCTGCTTAGCAAATGCCCTAAGAGTTACTTTTCGCTCCAGTCGTTTCTCCCTAACATATTCACCGAATGTAACCTTCATATCAAGCTCCTTTCTGAGATATTGTTCACCATTTGGTTTACACTTCTATTTTAACAACCAAACATACGATTTACAAGTATATATGATAAACAAAAAAGAGTTGTCAGTTTAATCCGACAACTCTTTTGTAATCACGTAAATTACTTTTGTTCTATTTTATTAAATGGACTTAGATCAATAAACAGGTCATCACTTGCAACATCCGCAATTTCTTTATCCAGGAATTCAACCAGTTCCTCCTGTCGTGGTTGCCCTAATGTAAGCCGATACAGTGAAAGTATCTTGATGAGTCTTAAATATTTTATTCGGTCTTGGCTCATGGGATACATTGGTACAATCCGTTCTATTTTAACAGTTTCAGCTTCATCCCCAGTTAAACACCAGTATGGAATTAAGTCTGAGAACTGTCCTTTTTCCTGTTCAGAGGCTTTTTCAAACATTGTATCCCACGTTGGCTCAGTACCATATTTATTAGCAATATTCTGCCTTACAGCCAGACACTTATAGCGGTTAATCCTTCCTTCTCGCTGTTCTAAATCAACAGGGTTAGATGGTAAGTTCCAGTGCATGACCTTTCTGCAGTAAAAATGAAAATCCAAGCCCTCCTGCCCGATGGATGTTGTAGCGAGCACAAATGGTCGAAAGGGTGAATTAAATGCCTTTCTAATTTTTTCGGTTCGGATGACATTTTCATTACTGATACGTGCATTAAAATATCCTACAGCAAAATGTGTGCGCATACGTGCTTTTTCCTGATCTACTCCTGTAAAAGATTCCATAGTATCAACTTGCAAGGATGCGGTATCTACAAATGAGTTGATGACGGCATCGGCAAGTTCTACTCCAGTTTCACCAAGAATATGCGCATACTCATCTAAAACAGCCTGAAGGTTTCCATCCACGCAATAACGAAATACCGCTTCATAGTAAGTATCATCCTCGCGGCTTCCATAGAGCAAGTCGAGTATTGCAAAACTTTCCGCTTTATTGAAGAGGCTGACAAAAACCTCTTTTGCAATACGCTCCGCTTGCTCAGCATTACTTTTCAAGAGACGAAATGCACAAATAGCAGGAGAACCAATGGCCATATTGACCAGCGTATCCACTGCACCTGTTGGAATGGCGGTGGGTGCTGCAAATTGTCGATTATCCAAGGCTTTGATTACTTCTATCAATACTTTTGCACCAGCAACACCGCTTTCACTTATACCGTACTTCTTTTTAATAGCATCTAACTTTGGAGACAACTTAGCATTAAGATCTTTTCGTATTTGTCGGATATCCCAGCCGATATAATCAGCCGGGGAATAGAGCCGGGCCAAAGTGTGAGAAACCAGACACAAAATGTCCTCACTTTCATTTTTCAAGCGACTAATGCCGTACCTGCGTTCTTCTCTTGTAGCAAAATATCCTCGTCCACGTTTTTTCTTTGCATTATGAAATAATTTGCCAATGGTCATTCGTTCTGCTTCATAAGAAAGCATAACTGAAACCATTCTTG
>CAZOTE010000077.1:0-9981 GCA_964582705.1 uncultured Eubacteriaceae bacterium
AAACGTCCTCCCCAAAGCTTCATTTTTTCACGTCCTCGTATAGTTGATTGTTCTTTTCCTTCATGAGGGCTCTGACCTTAAGAGGCAGACCGAATAATCTTATGAAGCCTTCCGCATCTTTGTGGTCATATAGCTCTCCAGTATCGAAACTAGATATCTCCTCGTTGTAAAGAGAATAGTCTGATTCAATTCCGGCCAGGACTATGTTTCCCTTGTAAAGCTTGAATCTTACCTTTCCGGTAATTACCTTTTGTGTTTCGTCAACAAAAGCGCTCATAGCCTCACGCAAAGGCGTGAACCATTGTCCGTTGTAGACCATCTCTGAAAACTTGGTTGCTGCTATCTGCTTGAAGGAGTAGGTTTCCTTGTCCAGGCAAAGGTGCTCCAGCTCCTGGTGGGCTTTATATAGTATCGTTCCTCCTGGGGTTTCGTAAATTCCACGGGATTTCATGCCTACGATGCGGTTTTCGATAAGGTCGATCACTCCAATTCCGTGCTTGCCACCTACTTCATTGAGTGCTCTCAGCAAAGAGGTGCCGTCCATCTTCATTCCGTTTAATGCTATGGGAATGCCCTCTTGGAAATCTATAGTTATATACTCGCTTTCATCAGGCGCGTTTTCCAACGTGTTGCACATCTGCAAGATCTTGCTGTGATCTGGCTCTATTGTCGGGTTTTCAAGCTCTAAACCCTCATGGCTAAGATGCCAGAGGTTTTTATCTCGGCTGTAGCTTGAGTCTTTTTTCATGTTAAGCTTGATATCGTTTTTGATGCAGTACTCGATGGCGTCTTCTCTGGACTTGATATCCCATATTCTCCACGGAGCAATAATCTTAAGGTGAGGAGCTAGTGCGGTTATGGTCAGCTCGAATCTTACCTGGTCGTTTCCTTTTCCGGTAGCACCGTGGCAGATTGCTTCTGCACCTTCCTTAAGGGCGTAGTGGACCAATCTCTCTGCGATAAGCGGTCTGGCGATCGATGTGCCTAAAAGGTACTTGTTCTCGTAAACTGCTCCTGCCTTCAAAGTGGGAAAAACGTACTCGTTGACGAAAATATCCGTTACGTCATCTATGTAGAGTTTGCTTGCTCCCGAAGTCAGAGCCCTTTCCTCTAAGCCGTCGATTTCCTGTCCTTGTCCAACATCTATGCATACTGCGATTACCTCATAGTCGTAATTTTCCTTCAACCAAGGTATAATGGTAGTAGTATCAAGACCACCTGAATATGCCAAAATAACTTTCTTTTTCATCTAAATAGCGACCTCCATAATAATTAAATTTCAATACGCATAATTATACAACATAAATGAATAATATGCAATAAAAATTAAAAAATACTTGAAAACATCCGTAAGCACATGTATAATTATGTGACGGCTAAGGTAGTGACAAGCCTTTGCCATCAGATAACATTATATATGAAAAACGAATATTTATATAGGGAAATTGAATAATTAATAATGAAATGAGGTATCAACATGATAAGAGCAAGCGTTATAGGAGCTTCGGGATATGTAGGGCAAGAACTGATAAGGCTTTTACATAACCATCCACAGGTGGAGATAGGTTCAATCACTTCCACCAGTGCTGTGGGCGAGAGATATGACAAATCCTACGGAAATTATAAGAGCATTTATGAAAAGCCCTTTGAAAAGCAGGACATACAAAAGATAGCTGAAGAATCCGACGTTGTTTTTCTAGCTTTGCCCCATGGCGTGGCTTCTCATATGATAACTGAGGAAATCCTATCAAAGACCAAGGTGATAGACATGGGAGCGGATTATAGGCTTAAGGACGTGGATATCTATGAAGAGTGGTATCATACAAAGCACTTGAGCCCAGATCTTATAGAAAAAAGCATCTACGGACTTTGTGAAATCAAAAAAGACGAAATAAAAAAATACAGCCTGGTTGCAAATCCGGGGTGCTACACTACCTGCAGCATTTTAACATTGGCTCCTTTGATGACACAGCCTGCGTTCGACACGGACTCTATTGTAATTGATGCAAAATCAGGCATAACCGGCGCTGGGAGAAGTCTTGACGTATCAACTCATTATACCGAGTGCAACGAATCTATAAAGGCGTACAAAGTCGCAGCTCACAGACATACCCCTGAGATAGAAGAACAGCTAGGCGCAGTGGCGGGAAAACAGATAAGGCTGATATTTACTCCTCATTTAACGCCCATGAACAGAGGGATACTGGCTACATGCTACATTAAATTAAAAGAGGACTTGACTGAGGAGAAGATCAGAGAACTTTACCTGGAATATTACAAAGAAAGCGAATTTGTGAGGATACTAAGTGAAGGGAATTTGCCGGAGACCAGATGGGTCAAAGGTTCTAATTATTGCGACATAGGATTGAAACTGGACAAAAGGACAAATACCCTGGTAGCTATAGGTGCAATTGACAACTTGATGAAAGGCGCTGCCGGTCAAGGGGTACAAAACATGAATATCATATTTGGAATAAATGAAAATACCGGACTAGAGGATATTCCAATATTTCCGGTTTAAGGGGGAGAAGAGATGCACATAATTGAAGGAGCAATAAATTCACCTAAAGGATTTACGGCGGCAGGCAAACACATAGGCGTAAAGAAAAAGCGTAAAGACTTATCCATTGTACTAAGCGAGAATCCAGCCACAGTGGCGGCTATGTTTACCACCAACAAGGTCAAGGCTGCACCAGTGGTCTGGAACATGGACGTATACGAAAAGGGAAAGCCCATCAGAGCTATTGTAGTCAACAGCGGCAACGCAAATGCATGCACCGGCAAAAAAGGAATGGATGATACGGTGATCATGGCGGAAACAACCGCTGAAAGCTTTGGAATAAAAAAAGAAGAGGTCATAGTAGCGTCCACCGGAGTTATCGGAGTTCCATTACCTATAGATATCATAAGAGATGGAATCAAGGAACTTTCAAAGGATTTGGATGAGGAGCTGATTTCGGGACTTAATGCAGCGGAAGGAATAATGACGACGGACACGACTATAAAAAACATCGCCGTAGAGATCGAAATAGGAGGAAAGGCAGTAATAGTTGCCGGAATGGCAAAGGGATCGGGAATGATACACCCCAACATGGCAACTATGCTTTCCTTTGTGACAACTGATGCAGATATCAGCCAAGAGCTTCTCAGAAAGGCTCTTAAGCAAATCGGGAAGGATACATACAATATGATATCCGTAGATGGGGATACCAGCACCAATGACATGGTGGTGGTGATGGCAAACGGAATGGCTGGAAATGAAAAGATCACAGAGGAAAACAAGGACTATAGAACATTGTACAAAGCCCTCTATCACATAAACGAGCACCTTGCCAAGGAAATAGTAAAGGACGGAGAAGGCGCCAGCAAATTTATAGAGGTTAAGATAACCGGAGCAAAGACTACGGAAGATGCTCGAAAGATGGTAAAAAGCGTTCTTACTTCAAACCTTGTCAAGACAGCAATGTTTGGAGAGGATGCCAACTGGGGAAGGGTTCTCTGCGCCATGGGGTACTCCCAGGCGGATTTTGATCCTGAAAAGGCAAGCTTGGAATTTGAAGCATCAGGTCAGAAGATACTGCTTCTAAAAGAAGGTCTGCCAGTAGCTTTTGACGAAGATTATGCCTATGAGCTCTTGCAAAACAGGGACATTAAGATACATGCGACCTTGGAAGATGGCGAAGCCCAGGCTACTGGTTGGGGATGCGACTTAAGCTACGATTATGTGAAAATTAACGGTGAATACAGAACCTAAGGAGAAGCTAATGGACAAATATATAAATCAGGCAAAGACTCTTATGGAAGCGCTGCCTTATATAAAAAAATTCAACAACAAGATCGTGGTTATAAAATACGGCGGCAGCGCGATGATCGATGAAAAGCTTAAGATGTCAGTTATCAAGGATATAACCCTTATGAAGCTTGTCGGCATACGGCCGGTGGTGGTCCACGGAGGCGGAAAAAAGATAAACGAAATGCTGGAAAAAGTAGGCAAGGAAAGCCTGTTTATTGACGGGCTTAGGGTTACTGACGATGAAACCATGGAGATAGCTGAAATGGTGCTTTCAGGAAGCATAAACAAAGAAATAGTCCAGATGTTTCAACAGCAGGGCATAAAGGCGGTAGGCATCAGCGGCAAAGACGGCAGGACGATTCTGGCTAGGAAGAAAATGCCGGAGGGAAAGGATATCGGCTGGGTTGGAGAGATCGAAAAGGTAAATCCTGAACTTTTAGATAGCCTGATGAATGATGATTTCGTGCCTGTAGTAGCCCCAATCGCCACAGATGAAAACAACCATACATATAATATAAATGCAGACTATGTGGCTAGCGCCTTGGCTTCTGCGCTTAAGGCCGAAAAGCTGGTTTATCTCACAGATGTGGAAGGGGTATTAAGAGACGTTGAGGATAAGGACAGCCTGATATCAAAAATATCGATAGATCGCATAGAGAAATACAAGGAAGAAAAAGTAATAACCGGGGGAATGATCCCTAAAATAGAGAACTGCAAAAAGAGCATAGAAGCAGGCGTCAACAGTGTACACATCCTTGACGGAAGAGTCGAACACTGTCTTTTGCTTGAAATATTCACCAACTCAGGGATAGGAACGATGATTTACAAACAGGAGGATAATCATGGAGAATAAAACCATAGACAAGGCAAAAAAATATATTATGAGCACTTATGCGTCCTTTCCGCTGGTATTTGAACGTGGAGAAGGATGCTATCTTTTCGATGACAGTGGAAAAAAATATCTGGATTTTGTATCGGGCATAGCGGTAAATGCCCTGGGTTACGGGCATGAAAGGTTCATAGAAGCAGTGGGAGAACAGCTAAAGAAACTTACGCATATATCAAACCTTTACTATAATGAACCGGCTGTGGAGCTCGCTGAAAAACTCAGCAAATATTCAGGTCTTGACAAGGTGTTCTTCTGTAACAGTGGGGCTGAAGCGGTGGAGGCTGCCTTGAAGCTTAGCCGGGTGTACTGCAAAAAAAACAAGTCTAAGGATGCGTATAAAATAGTTTCCATGAAAAATTCTTTTCATGGGAGGACATTTGGAGCCATATCGGCGACAGGCCAGCTTAAATACCAAAAGGACCTTGATCCGATGATGCCTCAGGTGGATTTTGCAGAATTCAACGATATAGAGGATTTAAGATCCAAGATATCTCCTGAGACGGCAGCCGTAATAGTGGAGCCCATACAGGGAGAAGGGGGAATAAACCCTGCACAGGCAGAATACCTAAAAGCCGTTAGAAAACTGTGCGATGATAACAACATCATATTGATCTTTGATGAAGTCCAAAGTGGAATCGGACGAACAGGTGATTTCTTCGCCTACCAAAAATATGGTGTAGTTCCGGATATAGTCACATGCGCCAAAGGTCTAGGTGGGGGAATTCCAATGGGTGCGATAATAGCCAAAGAAGAAGTGGCACAAGCCTTCACCCCGGGAAGCCATGCATCTACCTTCGGAGGCAATGCCCTTTCAGCTTCGGCTGCCTTGGTGGTAGTTGAGGAACTTATGGAAAATGGATTGATCGAAAATGTTAAAAAGCAAGGAGCCTATCTAAGAGAAAAATTAGAGAATATTAAGATTGAGCATCCTGAAGTCAAGGAAGTCAAAGGTGCAGGGCTAATGATGGGGGTATCGTTGGAAGGAATCGCACCTGTAGAAGTTGTTAAAAATGCCATGAAAAAAGGGCTGTTGCTGGTGGGTGCGGGAAGCGACGTAATACGGTTTGTGCCCCCTTTGACAGTGGGTAAAAAAGAAATTGATGAATTCATTGGAATTTTCACCGCGGCATTGGAGGATGTAAAATGAAAGCCTACCTCTACCTGGAAGATGGGACGTTGGTGGAAGGAGAGTCCTTCGGCGCAATTAAGGAAACCCTATCGGAGATAGTATTTAATACGGGAATGACCGGGTATCAGGAAATCTTGACGGATCCTTCATACAGGGAACAGACCGTTGTGATGACTTACCCCATTGTAGGAAATTACGGTGTAAACAAAAATGACTTCGAATCCGAAGATATACAGGTGAAAGCCTTTGCAGTTAGGGAATATAGCGTACATCCAAGTCATTACGAGTGTGATGAAACTTTGGATGATTTTCTTAAGAGCAAAGGAATACCCGGGATTTGCGGGATAGATACAAGGATGATAACAAAAAAAATCAGGAACATAGGTACCATGAAATGCTTGCTTACCTATGATAAGACTTCGGAGGCAATGGCAAAAATAAATGCCTACTCATTCCCGAAGGATGTTGCAAGAAGGAATGCCTTAAAAGAAAAAATGGTGTTTGATGGAAATGGTGCAAAAATAGGTCTTTTGGATCTCGGATTTAAGAGAGGGATATTGAGAGAGCTTTTATCTTGCGGTTGCAAGGTGACAGTCTATCCTTACGACACAGGGGCAGACGAAATAATTTCTGATGGCCTGGACGGATTCATGCTCTCCAACGGTCCTGGGGATCCGAAGGATAATCCTGAGATAATAGGCCTGGCAAAGGCGCTCTTCGGGAGGATGCCTCTTTTTGGCATTTGCCTAGGGCACCAGATACTTGCCTTGGCTCTCGGAGCAGACACCTTCAAGATGAAGTTCGGCCACAGGGGCAGCAATCATCCAGTAATAAACCTTACGAGCCAAAAAGTTTTGATATCCTCGCAAAATCACGGTTACGAGGTGGACGGAAGAAGCCTCCCCGAAGGAACCGTCAAAACATACGAGAATATAAACGACGGCACATTGGAAGGCTTTGACCATCCTGGGCTTAAAATAAAAGCAGTTCAGTTTCATCCCGAGGAAGGCCCAGGGCCTGTTGACGGACATGAGATCATTGCAGGATGGATCAACAACGTAAAGGATGATGAATATAATGCCTAAAAATACTGATATTAAGAAAGTAATGGTCATAGGTTCAGGCCCTATAATCATTGGGCAAGCCGCAGAATTCGACTATGCAGGAACACAGGCCTGCAAAGCCCTAAAAGAAGAGGGAATAAGCGTCGTTTTAGTTAACAGCAATCCTGCGACCATAATGACCGATGACAATATAGCTGACAAGGTCTACATACAGCCCTTGACTCCGGAAGCCCTTAGATACATCATAAAAAAGGAAAGACCGGATGGGCTTTTGCCCACGTTGGGAGGACAGACGGGACTTAATCTAGCGATGGAGCTTCATGAAGCGGGCATACTGGAAGAATTCGACGTAAAGCTGCTGGGGACCTCATTGGAAGCAATTAAGAAAGCCGAGGACAGAGAGAGCTTCAGAAACCTAATGAATGAAATTGATGAGCCCATACCTGAAAGTGCTATCATATCGGATATAGAAGCGGGAGTTGAGTTTGCGT
This sequence comes from uncultured Eubacteriaceae bacterium, assembly GCA_964582705.1. GTDB lineage: Bacteria > Bacillota > Clostridia > Eubacteriales > Alkalibacteraceae > Alkalibacter. Next base: position 7,367 of record CAZOTE010000077.1, read on the forward strand.
CACAAACAGGATATCCGGTTATAGTAAGGCCTGCGTATACATTAGGAGGTACAGGTGGGGGCATAGCTGAAGACGAGGAGTCCCTCAAAAAAATCCTTCATACCGGACTCATGTTTTCCAGGATAGGGCAGGTTCTTTTGGAGCAGAGCGTCGCAGGATGGAAGGAATTGGAATATGAGGTAATGAGGGACGGAAACGATACCTGCATCATTATCTGCAATATGGAAAATATCGATCCGGTTGGAGTTCATACCGGAGACAGCATAGTGGTGGCTCCATCACAGACTCTAACGGACAATGAGTACCATATGCTTAGGCAATCCGCCTTGAAAATAATAAAGTCCCTTAAGATAGAGGGAGGATGCAATATACAGTTCGCGCTGAATCCTAAAAGCAAGGACTATATAGTGATAGAAGTAAATCCAAGGGTAAGCAGATCCTCGGCACTAGCTTCAAAGGCAGCGGGCTACCCGATAGCCAAGATTGCGGCCAAGATCGCAGTGGGGCTTCATTTGCATGAAATTGAAAATAGCGTGACAAAGAAGACAAAAGCTTCCTTTGAACCGGCGCTTGATTATATAGTAGTCAAGATCCCCAAATGGCCATTCGACAAATTTGATTACGCCAACAGGACTCTTGGAACCCAAATGAAGGCTACCGGCGAGGTCATGGCAATAGACAGGAGCTTTGAAAGCTCTTTGCTTAAAGCGGTGATATCACTTGAAGGCAACGTTATATCAATGAGGAAAAAATACCTTCAGGATATGGGTGATGAAGATATTGTCAAAGCTCTTTCCAGGGTTGATGATGAGAGGATATTCGTAATATTCGAGGCATTGAGAAGAAATGTCGAAGTTGACGCCATACATGAAACAACTAAAATAGACAAGTGGTTTTTACACAAATTCAATAACATAATAAACATGGAAAAAGAGCTATCAAACAGCCATTTGGACAAGGAGCTTCTCATGAAGGCGGAGCGGCTGGGCTTTACCGATAGGGAGATAGAGATGCTCTCAGGCGAGACGTCTGAGGTTATCGATGCGGTAAGAAGAGCTCATCAGATATATCCGGTCTATAAAATGGTGGATACCTGTGCAGGAGAATTTGAGTCTTATACCCCTTATTACTATTCAACTTATGATAAAGAGGACGAAAATGTAATCAGCAAAAAACAAAAAATTGTGGTAATAGGCTCCGGTCCGATCAGAATCGGGCAAGGTATCGAGTTCGACTACTGCTCAGTGCATGCAGTTTGGGCGATACAAAAAATGGGATACGAATCCATAATAATAAACAACAACCCTGAGACTGTCAGTACGGATTTTGATACTGCTGACAAGCTATATTTTGAACCCCTGTTCATAGAAGATGTCTACAACGTAATCAGACGTGAAATGCCAAAAGGAGTCATTGTGCAATTCGGCGGCCAAACATCCATAAATCTGGCTGCCAAGCTCATGAGCAGAGGGGTGCAGATTCTTGGCACCAGCGTAAATTCCATAGACGTGGCAGAGGATAGAAAAAGATTCGACCGCCTATTGTATGAGCTGGAGATACCAAGGCCGGTTGGAACTGGAGTAGCTTCTGTTGAAGAGGGGGTAAAGGCAGCCAAAGATATAGGTTATCCGGTGCTTGTCAGACCTTCTTATGTAATCGGAGGAAGGGCTATGCAGGTTGTTTACGATGAAAGTGAGCTTGTAAAATATCTAAAGGAAGCAGCTAGGGCATCAAAGAAGCACCCTATCCTAATCGATCAGTACATAAACGGCGTGGAAGTGGAAGTGGATGCAGTAGCAGATGGCCAGGACGTATTGATTCCTGGCATAATGGAGCACATAGAGAGGACAGGCGTCCATTCCGGAGACAGCTTCAGCGTGTACCCAACTCAGAATATTTCGAAGAATGTGGAGGCTCTGATTGTAGAATATACGGAAAAGATAGCGAGAGCCCTCAACGTGACGGGAATACTAAACATTCAATTTGTGGTCAAGGACGAAAAGGTTTATATAATCGAGGTAAATCCAAGGGCATCGAGAACCGTACCTATTATCAGCAAAGTCACAAAGATCCCCATGATAGATATTGCCGTAAGGACTATATTGGGAGAAAAGCTAAAAGATATGGATTTTGGAACAGGCCTTGCTGAGAAGACAAATTTGGTAGCAGTGAAAGCACCGGTTTTTTCATTCCAGAAGCTTCTGGATGTGGATAGCGCTCTGACACCGGAAATGAAATCTACAGGTGAAGTATTGGGCATAGACAACAAGTACGAGCAGGCTTTGGCTAAGGCTTTTATCGGGGCAGGATACCGATTCGACCACAAAGGAGAGATCCTCATAACCCTTAATGAAAGGGATGTTTCAGAAGGCTTGGAAGCGGCAAAAGCTTTTGAAAGACTAGGGTTTGAACTGGCGGCCACTGAAGGGACGGGAGCTTATCTCAAGAAAAACGGAGTGAGCTGCATAATTTATGGGAAGAATGAACTGGAAGTAATTAAAGAAAAGATAAAGACCAAAGAAATATCCATTGTAATAAATACTCCTACCATTGGCAGAGACGATTCTAGATTTGGATTTAAGCTAAGGAGCTATTGTCAAAGCCTAAATGCACCT
>CAZOTE010000078.1:0-9359 GCA_964582705.1 uncultured Eubacteriaceae bacterium
TGCCACGAACAACATCACTAACACCTTTCTTTTGTGCTAACAGACCTACAAGAATTATTACACCTACCAGTATTGCAGGGGTTCCTAAAAAATCCGTTATAAATTGAATAAGCATTTCCATAAATATCGTCTCCTTTAATTGTTTTTATCTAAACAGTACCTTACCCATTTAACCAAGCCTCAAGTTTTGCCTTTAGCTCATCCTTGTCTAAGATATTGTCAAGTGCTAACACTTCTCCAAAGCGTTTACAGCTATCTTCTAAATCTTTGCCACAAACGATTAAGTCTGCTACCCCAGGCCATGCACTACCTAGATCCATATGTTCTACCTCGATGTCGTTAACCCCCAAATCCTTTAAAGCTGTTTGAATATTCATTTCCACCATAAAGCTGCTTCCCAATCCTGAACCACATATAGCTGCTATCTTTTTCATAACTTTCTCCTCCTCATTTTGAATATCTTTTTATTAACTTCAGTACATCTTCTTTTGATTTACTTGCAAGCATCTCATCCATTGAGTTCATAAGAAGCTCGCTGAGTTGACCTAAAGCTTTCAAGTGAGACTCATCATCTGGTGCCGCCAACGTCACTATAAGCTTTGCATTCCGCTCTTTTTCATTAGAAAAGCTTACTGCTTCATCCAAAATCAAAATGCTCATCCCAAGTTCGATTACACCGTCTTCTGGTCTTGCATGGGATATTGCTACATTGGGTGCGATAACTATGTACGGCCCTAAGTCGTTAATGTTTTGTATTACTTTTTTTAAGTACCTATCTTCAATATAACCTCCCTCCAACAGCGGTCTAGCGCTTTCGTATATGGCTTCTTGGTAGTTATCGACCCGATCTTTAATAATTATTTTATCTTCAGTTATTAATTCGTTTAACATTGGTTGTACCTTCCTCTTAGAAATATTTAATGAATCAACTTGTTTATTTAATTCCTTATCCATTATCGCGACAATTTTTCTCGCTGTTTCTTCGTCAAATTCTTTTTCTATCTTTTTGTATATCGCCTGTTTCGTTGTCTCTATATTAAAACCCTTTTGATTCTTATGAAAAACCTTAAAGAGCCTATCTCTATCAAGCGACGTCAGTATAGGGGAAACTAAAAGCGTTTTATGAGCGTAATCTTTTATTTCTATCGGCACTGTGGTTATTATGTAATCAACATCATCTGCATAATCTTTAATTTCATCCAAGCTTACAGCATCTATTATTTCTATATTTTCTAGGAGATGCTCAATTTCTTTTCTTAGCAGTTTCGAAGTTGCTATACCGTTTAGACAAACCAGCAAGATTTTCGGAAATGAAATTTCCTTTTTTTCCCTTTTTAAGTGTCCTCCAAAGTGCATTGCCATATACGCTATGTCATCTTCATTAATTGGGTTTCCTACATTTTCTTCAAGTTCCCTGCAGATTATTTCACTTATCCTATAGATTGCCTGGTATTCTTCCTTTATATCTTCCTTTAACTCATTGTCATAAATTATGCCGTATTTATATCTGATCAATGCACTTTTCATATGAAAGTAAAGTCCTTCATACAAAGTCTTCTCTTCTTTTATGTCAATTAAAGTCAGATCCTTAAATCTTTTTATGATAAAGTTTACTATTTCATCGATGTGCTCATCATCGCTGCTCTCAAAGTCATGGTGTGCATTTACCCTGAGTCCCATCAGCTGAAGAGTTATATATCTTTGTTCTTCGATAGGAAATATGGATTTAAAGTAATAGTTCACCCCACGAAACTCAGAACTCTCTTCTAATGTTTTTATGTCGCTTTTGTTGAATATAATCTTCTCAAAATCGTGCTTTTTTATGGTAGCAAGCAACTTTGCTAAAATTTCTTTCGTTGCTGAGACATATGAAACTGAGTTTTTCTCCTCTACTTTATTCAATAGATCAAGTATTCTTTTAACTTCCTTATCATCATACACATCGAATCGATTAATTTTAAAAAGGTAGTTGTATGATGAATATGTATACAGAAGAACGCTTCGAATGCGTATTTGTGTGCCATTTATAAAGTAACCCAAACCCTGTTCGTACTCTAATGTCAAGTTGAATGTTGAAATCATCTTTCGCAGTTCTTTGACATCTGAAATTATCGTATTTCTGCTTACCATAAACAACTCTTCAAAATCGCTTATGCTCAAGGATTTTGATTTTGTAAGAATCAGCATTATCTCTATTGCGATTCTTTCTTTTTGGGTGTAGACATAAACCCCATCCAACGCATCTTGAATATCATTTTTGAAAAAATCTTTTGTTTCTTCCGGCAATATCACTCCTTCATCTCGGAGGTTTTCAATTACTGGCAAATTATTGGCAGTCAAATATTCATTGATTTTATTTAATGAATAGTAAATGCTTCTTCTCGAAACCCCAATGAGTTTTGATAAATCATCAACGCTCAGGGTTTGATAAGAATGTGATAGTAGGTTGAGTAAGTAGTAATCTTTGTAATCCAACAATTTGTTCACCTCTTGTCTTAGATTATAGCTTGTAAACGGTATCCTTGATAAGTCCAAATGGTTGCACGCTTTTTGAGACCTCCAATTGGACCCTATCTCAAGGTTTGTACGTTATTGAGATAGCTTATATATTTTTTTACCCTTATAACCATGAAAACCACAACGTAAAACTATCGTTTAAGATAACTTCACATCGTGGTTTAGTTGTTTAGCATTTTTTGTTTGTTGATTTTTTCTATATCTATTTAAAATTTCTTTTTATCTCAATAGTCGGCATTCCTACCAATTCAAATGTTGCTGATGCTAGTTGAATATCATTAGAGTTATTTTCAATCTCTTCTATAATTCTTTGAAACAAAATATCTTTGATTCCTACCCGCCTCTTGTAGTCGACCACAAATCTTAGTGTGAATTCCATCCAGTTATCATTGGCTATCATAGTCACCATAGGCTGTGTAGTTGCATCTTCTATTAGATATTTTTTTACCATAACATCCCAGTATGTCTTTGCTTCGTTAGAATAGCTTCCGACGATTTCTTGAGCTACATCATATAAAATCTTCCTTGTTAGCAAATAATCGCTGCCGTATTTAATAGGAATTTTTATTTGATCCCATAAAAAAGGAAAATCAGAAGAATAATTATAAACGGGTTCTTTAAATACGAAACTATTGCCTATCCTAACTATTCTTCCATTATACAGATCGCCATCTATCCAGCCGGATATCTCCATAATGGTCGTACGTAAAATTCCAACATCAATAACATCCCCCTTTATTCCTCCCAACAGGACTCTATCTCCAGTTTTATAGATATCACTGGCCAAGATAGTTACCCAACCGGCAATGCTCACAATAATCTCCTGGAGCGCAAATGCTATACCAGCGCCTGCGATCCCCAAGACTACAGTCACTCTTCCTAGGCTATCACTATAAACAATCATTATAAATATCAGAATTGAAAAGTAACCCAAAACGTTAACGGCTTTCATTGTTCTGTATGAATTATTTCGGTCTTTAATATATCTACCCACACGTACCTTGATAAGATTTTTTAGAACAATGATTGCTAAAGCTCCAATAACTGCAATTATAAGTTTTCTTATAATTGCCTCTTCTATAAAAAGTCCCAAATATTCTTCCATGACATAACCCCTTTAAAAATCAGAATATTTAACAAAATTATATCAAAGAATATTTACCCTTTTTAAGACATCCTCTATCAAATTTTTATTCCTTATTGAAATTATCGTCTCTTTTATATTCCAAAATATCTCCAGGCTGACAATCAAAGGCCTTGCTGATTGAATCAATCGTTGCGCCTCAAAGTGGGCAGCATTAACCGTTAATCCGGGTCAGTTTTAAGTATAAATCAACACCAAAAACAAACCGATCGATTTGATCGGCTTGGGCTTATTATCGCTTTCTATTTGTCCGTTTCTTCATCCGCTTCTTTCAAGTTCTCACTTGCTTCTTCAACTTTATCTTCAGCTTTTTCTTTCAGCTCTTTTGCTTTTTCCTTTGCTTCCTCGACTTTGTCAGCTGCTTTTTCTTTCAACTCATCAGCTTTGTCTTTGACTTCTTCCACCTTGTCGTCAATCTCGTCCTTAATTTCATCGCTTTTTTCCGATAAATCTTCAATTTTATCTTCGGATTTTTCTTTAATGCCCTTAAGCTTGTCCTTGGTCTTCTCCAAGGAATCCTCCGCCCGATCCTTTGCTTTTTCAAATTTATCTTCCGCCTTGTCTTTTACCTTATCAAGCTTATCCTCTGCCTTATCAACTATTTTCTCGCTTTTGTCTTTTGCTGAACCGAAAATTTTCTTTACGCTATCTTTTAAGCTCATTATAATACCTCCCTTAATAGAGTAATATCCTCACATTTTATTTATACCCAAAATTTTCAATTCTATCAGTAGGCAATTATCCCGTGATGTAATATCTCTTTTATTAGTCTCTATTTTGAATTAATGTGAAAATCATTTGAGATATACAAAGCAAAATAAGTTTATAATTAAACTAAGGTCTACCTATAACAAAAAATACATAATGAAAGCGTGGTTAAAGTTTCCACCGAGAGCGGTCTTGCCTATGAAGATAGCATAACTTCTTTCAAGAGAGGGCTACCCCACGGCTATTCAGAAATCGCATTGGAATATTTTATCCAGCATGGAATTAAGAACGATTTTTAGAATTTTAAAAACACCATAATACCAAACAAATTAAAATTTCTTTGGTATTATGGTGTTTGTCTTTCAAGCATTCATATCAAAATTTATTTTTTTAAAAGATTTTCATGAATATACTATTGTGTTTTTTACGACCTGCCCAGAAGCATGACTAAGAATTGCTTCTTCAACTTGGTCAATACTATACTCATTCTCAGAGATAAAGTCTTCTGCCTTGATTGCTCCCATTTTCAATAATTCAAAAGCAGCATTAACATGAATTGGCGTAGTGTGGAATACTCCTTTTATAGTTAATTGTTGATAGTGCAGTAAAGCTGTATCAATCGAAACGGCTTCTCCTTTCTTAGTTCCTCCAAATAACATCACTGTGCCACCAGACCGAGACATTCTTATTGTCATATCCCAAACCTCGGTTCTTCCAACAGCTTCTATGGCTATATCTACACCTCTTCTGTTTTCGGTCAAATCTAGAACCGCTTCTAATTGATCCTTGACCTCAGAAATATTTACCGTGTGATATGCCCCAAGTTTTTTGGCTATATTTAATCTCTCTTCAGACAAATCGCAAGCTATAACTCTAGCTCCTCTAAGATAACTTAATCTAATAAACATCAGTCCTATAGGTCCGCATCCGTTAACAACAATTGTGTCTCCAAGCTCAATGGGAACTTCTGCAATTCCATAAACAGCACATGCAAACGGTTCTGTCAATGCTGCTTGTTTATAACTCATTTCATCAGGAATATGAAACATGTTCTGCTGAACTATACGCTCTGGAATAAGTTGATATTCTGCATATCCTCCATTTGTAAATTGATTCTGAATCAAATCCTCACACATCGAATGTTGTCCTTTTTTGCAAAAGTAACACTCATTACATGGTGCTGAATTATGAGCAACCACCCTTTGGCCTACAGCAAACTTAGTTACTCCTTCACCTACTTCATGAACTATGCCCGCTGTTTCGTGACCAATAGTGTACGGCGGATCCATTCTATATCCATTTTTATATGTCTTTACATCAGTTCCACATGTCAGTGTAACCTTATTTCTAATAACAACTTCTCCTGATCCTGGCTTTGGAATTTCTACTTCTTCTATTCTTAAATCTCCCGGATTATACAAAACAACTCTCTTCATCAAAACACCACCTTTTAATTTTTATAAGCTTCTTTGCATGTTTTTGCTAAAGCATCTATTTGATAATACATTGTTACAGCCCCTGGATCTAATTCTCCCAACCCTTTATTGTTTTGATAACTTGCTCTTCCCTTTGATGCTTTCATATCTTTTGTGCTCTCCATCCCTCTTCGCGCACCTTCACTTAATGCATTAAAAGCATCTACCAAATTTGATTTAGAATTTAATTTCTTTTCAAATTCTATTATGCCTTGATGTAGCGAGTCCACCATAGTCTTATCTCCAACTTTAGTTTTCCCCCTTTTCATAATTGCTTCCAGCTGTGTTTTTAATATATTCAGTATGTCAATTTCATCTATATAATTATCATTAATATCTAGTTTAGAAGCTTCAATATATGCACTCCCATATAGAACTCCCGATGAACCTCCTACTTTGCTCATCAATATCATGCCTGTATTTTTCATCATTTCTGAAAATGTAATATCTCCCCATTGCTTGGCCTTTGACAACAACTCTGAAAAACCTTTATTTAAATTTATCCAATGGTCTCCATCACCAGTTTTTAAATCAAGCTGGGTTATATACTCTTTGTTTTGATTAATTATATTTGATGCTCTATAAAAATATTCAATATATTGACTAACTGTAAGTTTAAGTGACAATTACTACACCTCCTTAAATGCCAATGCTTTACACGGTTGATATAATAAGTTTTCTAACTCATCATCTAATCTTAAAAGCGAAATTGAACATCCCGACATTTCTATTGAAGTCATAAAATTACCTACATATATTTTTTCTACTCTAATTTCTAATTCATCTAAATATTCTTTTGCTTCTTTACAGACAATGTACATTTCCATCAATGGTGTTCCACCCATACCATTAACCATCATAGCTACTTTTCTGTTTTCATAATCTATGTCCGAAATTATTTTATCAATTAAAATTCGGACTAATTTTTTAGCTTCTTGTATTTTTATTTTTTCAACACCTGGCTCTCCATGGATACCCATTCCGATTTCAATTTCATTTTTAGATAAAACTGAAGCAGTATCACCAACTTCTGGAATGGTACAGCCCGTTAATCTAAGTCCCATTGTTCTAACATTGTCTATTGCCTTTTGAGCTACTCTTTTTACTTCTTTAATATTCGATCCTCTCTCAGCTTCAGCACCAGCTACTTTATGTACAAATACCGTCCCTGCTATTCCCCTTCTACCAGTGTTTTTATAGTCTTCGTCATCCTGGGTTGCTACATCATCTTTTACTATCACCATTTCTACATTTTTTCCTTCATCATTAGCTAAATCCATTGCTAATTCAAAATTCATAATATCTCCAGAATAATTTTTTACTATGAGCAAAACCCCTTTCCCACTATCAGCCTCTTCAATTCCACATATTATTCTATCTGGAGAAGGAGATGCAAATACATTACCTGCAACCGCTGCATCCAGCATTCCTTCTCCTACATATCCTGCATGGGCTGGTTCATGTCCACTTCCCCCACCAGAAACTAACCCTACTTTTTCTTTTTTATTTTTTCTAGCAATCACTTCATATTCTTGTATATATTTAATTTCAGAGTTTGAATAGGACAAGCCTAGCAACATTTCATGAACTACATTTTTAGGATTGTTTATCAGTTTTTTCATAATTTCACCTCCGAGAATAGTAGTTTGTATTTTATTTTCTGTTCTTAATTGTTGAATGAAACATCAAGTTTTGATATACTTTGGGGAGCGGTACCTCACTAGCATTTACCGATAATTTCATAGCTAAAAAAAATGCGCATGCAGCCAACATAAGATTTTTAAAATAAAAACTGCCCACTAGAAACATTATCGTTAACAAAACAAGTCCATACCAAATAAATATATTAACTTTTTTCACAGTTACATCCCCTTTCATTCACGCTTTAATTCCCAATTCATTCATCATGTAATCAAATTCTTCATCTTTTAAACATTGCTGCACTTTTTCTAAGCCAACCAAATTTGCCATCCTATAATAAGCTTTTGCTACTTCTTCAACATACATAGATTTTAAGTAGGCATCATAGATATTATTTCCAACTGTCAACAGGCCATGCTTTTCCATTAGAACGGCTTGTGTATCTTCTTGGTAAAGTGTATTTGCTATATTATCAGCTAAGTCCTGTGTCCCAGGAGTAGCAAAAGGTGCAACAGGGCACTTTACTCCGTATAACATAGATTCCGTTAAAACCGGTTTTATAGCAGTGCTTAACCCCGCAAACACTGATGCAAATTCAGCATGTGTATGGCAAACTGCTCCAACCATTGATAGTTTGTTATATATTGTAAGATGAATAGTCACTTCAGATGTAGGTCGCATCCCGTCACTCTTTTCAACTATACAGCCATCTAAGTCTACTAAAATAATATCTTTAGGACATAACTCTTTTCTTGACGCTCCATGTGGAGTAATGGCAACTACACCACTTTTGCGATCAATCATACTAAAGTTTCCACCCCCATGATGGCATAGCCCACTTTCTTCGGCTAGTAACGATGTCTTTAACACTTCTTCTCTCAAATTAAGATGCATCCAAATCTTTCCTTTCGCAACAAATTTGGTTCATACGCTTATTATATACAAGCGTATGAACCATAAATTATGCTATGTTTTCTCTAGCTTTACCAGCCTCTACTTGTTGATTTTCAATATCTTCTTCTCTTTGCTTCATTCCTTTAAAGTAAAATAATGTGAGAGGTATAAATAATACTGTCAGTATTATTCCCGCGATATTTCCATCAACTGCAGTCGTTATCATCCATCTCAGTTCAGTTATATCCATCCCATACCATGCTAGCATTTGTCCTTCTGGCAAGTTAGTTATTCCCCCGGTCTGAGCCGCCAATTCTGTAAACATTGGAGCAAAGTAAGATGATGACCACAAGATTATTGGAACCCATAAATAGTTAATTATTATCATCTTAATCAAGTCTCCTCTGGTCACCATAAAAGATGCCGCCGCTACACATACAGTCATTAAGTTTCCAAGAGGCAATACTGTGTTCCCAGGAAGAATCATTGCCATACCTAATGCTATTGGCATTGAAGCTATAATTGTGACCCATATTTCGTTGTTTCCTGCCAATATTGGCCAATCTAACCCAATAACAATGTCTCTGTCTGGAAAACGGCTTTTAATAAATTTATTAGTTGCATCACTTATAGGTGCAAGCGCAGTCATGAACAGCTTGCTTACCATTGGGAATAGGGTTAAAGCCGTTCCTGTTTGTATTCCCAGCATAAGAGATCCTGCGATGCCATACTCTGCAACAAATCCAATTGATGTTCCAATTATAAATCCCAGCACATGGTTTTCTCCAAATATACCAATTCGCCTTTTTAATTCATTTACATCAATTTTATTTTTTGTTTTTATAACTTTATCTAAAAATAGTGTCATCGGATAAAAAACAATATTACTTAAAAACATCGGATGGGGCATTGATACTCCTGGTATATTTGTTAATTTATGCAATTGGTTCTTTGTTAGATCCGCATTTTTCAATTCCAGT
>CAZOTE010000079.1:0-9314 GCA_964582705.1 uncultured Eubacteriaceae bacterium
ATCTATGGTTTCTTGATTATTTAGGGGTTGACTTTTTATAGCTGGTCTTTTCTATTCGGGTGAACTTGTCTACTATTGCGTTGACTATGACTGCGTTATCTTCAATGACTGCCTTTTGCATAAGGATGGAGTTTTTTACTATAGCGTTCTTTCCCACCTTGACTCCCCTGAATATAATGCTGTTTTGAATATTTCCATCGAGTATGCATCCATTCGCAACCAGGGAATTCGACACTTTTGCATCATCCCTGTAGAATGTTGACGGCTCGTCCTTGGTCTTCGTGTATACCGTTCCGTGAGAAGCAAAAATCTCCTTGTATACGTCACTGTCCAGAAGGCTCATATTTGCATCAAAGTAGTTTTTGATATTTCGTATAGACTCCACATGTCCCAGGTGTTCGAAGGTATTGAACTTGAATTTTCTCCTGTTATTCATCAAAGCCTCTTTGAGATAATTGGCTGTTCCCTTCTCTATTGCATCCCGTACTATTTTCAAGTAAACGCTTTTTTTGATAAACACGCTTCCTAAAAACAGGTTGAAATTTTCTTCTGTGCCAAGGTTGGTGCCAAGATGGTCCAGTCTTCCGTCTTCCTTGATTGATATCTTGTCGCAATTTATAAATCTCCCACCGGGGTCATTTACCTTTATATATATCAGCGTCACGTCTGCATCAGTTTCCTTGAAGTAATCGTAGGCTGCTTCAAGATCTGCTCTATAGAGCATGCTTGTGTTGCAAATGAATATGTTTTCTTCTGTGGAATTACTGAAAAATGATTCGTTGCTGTGAAACAAGTGTATATTTCCAACGGATTTAGCCGTGTGATCATCATATAAGGGAGGGAAAACAAACAAACCTTTAAATCTTCTGTTTAAATCCCAAGGCTTTCCACTGCCTATGTGGTCCATTACCGAGCGTATCTTTGTACCGGTAAAAACGCCGATAGTGCTTATTTCGTGATTTACCATATTTGAAAGGAAGAAATCTATCAACCTGTACCTTCCTCCCACAGGAAGCATCGATGCAGGCCTGTGGTTGCACAATGTCCCAAAATTTTTGTCCAAATCGTTGCTGAAGCTTATTATTCCCATGCAGTTATCCATAATATTTGCCCCCTAGTCCTTAATGATTTCTTCTTTAGATACGAGATAGACGTGTTCGCCGTTTTCTTCTCCGATGACTTCGCCTTTTTTTACCCTTACGCCTTCCATGACCACTGCATTGCAAACTTTTGCGCCTTCTTCTATAATAGCCCCTGAAAGTATCACGCTGTTGTAAACTTTTGCACCTTTGTCTACCCTTACCTCACTGAACAATATGGATTTTTCCAGGTGTCCGTCAATTATACAGCCTTCATTTATCATGGAATTTTTAACCACTGCCTGGTCTGTTACGTATTGAGGAGGAAGATTCCTGTTTTTCGTAAAGATTCGCCATTCCCGGCAATAAAGATTAAGTTCATTGTCATCTGAAAGAAGATCCATGTTTGCTTCCCAATAGCTCCTGACAGTCCCAACATCCTTCCAGTATCCTTCAAAAGTATATGCATACATGTTGTTTTTGTCTGCAAGCATCGTGGGGATTATGTCCTTGCCAAAGTCATTGCTTGAATCAGGATTTTTAACATCTTTTTCAAGGTAAGCCTTTAGAGCGTCCCAATTGAATATATATATTCCCATAGACGCCAGATTGCTTTTTGGTTTCTCAGGCTTTTCTGCAAATTCAGTAATCCTGCCGAATTCGTCAGTATCCATAATTCCAAAACGGGAAGCTTCATCCCAAGGCACTTGTATTACTGAAATGGTGCAATGTGCCTGTTTTTCAATGTGATAGTCGAGCATTTTCTTGTAATCCATTTTGTAGATGTGATCACCGGAAAGTATCAAGACGTAGTTAGGGTTCACGTGATCTATGAAATTCATATTCTCGTATATAGCATTAGCTGTTCCTTGATACCATCTGCCCCCTGCTTCCCCTGCGAATGGAGACAGTATCCTGAGTCCGCCGGCATTTCTGTCAAAATCCCAATGAGAGCCGATGCCGATGTGTTCGTTCAAAAGGAAGGGTTTATACTGCGTAAGTATTCCTATATCTGTTATCCCTGAATTTGCTGCATTGCTCAAGGGGAAATCGATGATCCTGTATTTGCCCCCGAACGGGACTGCTGGTTTAGCAACATTTTTTGTCAGCGATTTTAGCCTTGTACCTTGTCCTCCTGCTAGAAGCATGGCGACAACTTTCTCTTTCTTCATGTAAAGCCCTCCTTTGTAATGTTGTTTATATATAATTTATTTCTTTGGCTTGACGTGTTTTAAGACTATTCCCCCTAAAGCAGGAATGTCCACCCTTATTGCATAAGGCCTGCCGTGTATCGGCTCATTTAAAGATTTATATGTCTTGACTCTTGGAAGGTTCCCGCCATATCGCTTTTTATCGGTATTCATAACCGTTTTATAGCTACCCTCTTCACTGACGCCGATTGGATAAATCGGTCTGTTGACAGGGGTGAAGTTAAAGGCAGCAATCAGCCTGTCTCCATTTTTATCTATTCTTTCAAATGATATGATGCTCTCCCTGTGGTTTTCATGTTCGATCCATTCAAATCCGTCATAGCTGGTATCCTGTTGATAAAGAGCAGGCTCTGACACATAAAATTTATTTAAATCCGACATGAAGTCGCTCATTTTACCGTGCAGCTCGTAATCAAGCAAGAACCAGTCCAGCTCCTGCCATTCGTTCCATTCGATGAACTGTGCGAATTCGCCCCCCATGAATATGAGCTTTTTGCCGGGATGCATGTACATGTAAAGATACAAGAGCCTGAGATTGGCAAATTTTTCTTCGTAGGTGCCGGGCATTTTGTCCAGAAGAGATTTTTTGCCGTGGGCTACTTCATCGTGGCTTAACGGGAGCACGAAATTTTCGGAAAATGCGTAGCTTATTGAAAACGTCAGTGCATTTTGATTTCCGCATCTGAAAAAAGGATCCGTTTCCATGTACTTGAGCATGTCGTTCATCCAGCCCATATTCCACTTGTAGTTAAAGCCCAAGCCACCGTCGTCGATCGGACGGGTGACCATAGGCCATGCAGTAGACTCCTCGGCAATCATCATGGTTCCCGGATAATGCTGGAACACTACGGTATTTAGCTTTCGTATGAAGTTAATAGCTTCCAGGTTTTCGTATCCTCCGTTTTCGTTCATAAGATCTTTACCAGAAAAATTCAGGTAAAGCATGTAAGCGACAGCGTCGATTCTTATACCGTCTATATGGTAATATTCGTGCCAGTACATGGCATTTGATATCAAAAAGCTCATTACTTCAGGTTTAGAAAAGTCAAAGTTGCTTGTTCCCCACTGTTCGTTATCGGCTTTTCGGGAATCAGAAGACTCAAAGCATCCGGTGCCGTCGAACATCCTAAGCCCGTGATCGTCCCGGCAGAAATGGGCAGGAGCCCAGTCCAGTATGACGCCTATACCGTTTTCATGGCATTTGTCCACAAAGTACATAAAATCCTTTGGAGTTCCGAATCTGCTTGTGGGAGCAAAATACCCCGTGGTCTGATAGCCCCATGATCCATCGAAGGGATGTTCCATTATAGGCATGAGCTCTATGTGGGTAAACCCCATTTTTTTGACATATCGGACCATCTCAGTAGCAAGTTCCCTGTATGAATAGACGCTGCCGTCAGGCTTTCTCTTCCATGACATGAAGTTTGCTTCATATATTGAAACGGGCTTGTCGTATGTCGATGTTTTGTCCCTGTTTTTCATCCAGGACTTGTCCTTCCAGTTGTAACCGGAAATATCGAAATACTTCGATGCCGTTGCCGGTCTCTCCTCGGCGTGAAATGCATATGGATCCGCCTTGTATTTTTCTTGCCCTTTGCTCGTGATGATCCTGTATTTGTACGTGTCGTATTCCAGAACTCCCTTAACGCAGATTTCCCATAGACCGCTTCCGTGGATTCTCTGCATTGGAAGAGAAAATTCATCCCAATTGTTGAAATCCCCTGTTAAGAAAACGAGCTCTGCTCTTGGCGCCCACACTACGAACCTTACAGCATCCTTGTAGGGATGAGCTCCTAAAAATTCATAACTTCTGTAGAACGTGCCTTCGTGAAAAAGATGGGCATCAAAGGAACCTTCACCGCTATAGTAATGATCTGGATTATTTTTGATACTTTTGTTGGACATGAGACCCTCCTGGAATCTATTTATTATTGAGTTTATGTAACCCGAATTTACATTTGAACATAAATATTACATATTTGTTAATGTAGGTTAACTTTGATTTAGAACGTATAATCTATTATAAGGTATTATACCCTGGTAAGTCTATGTCAAAACCCTATGTAAACGATAGTCAGATTTGCAGATATTGTTATTTATGACAACTCGTGAACAGATGTTCAACAATTTACTTAAACTTAACAAAATGATGAATTTATATTAAATTTAATCTCATATATTGAAAAAATCCAGTTTCCAATAAAAAAAGACCTCGGATTTTATAATCCGAAGCCAATTAGTTTAAATCTAAAGTTTTTTTAAAGTTCCTCGTCTTCTTCAGGAATCTGTCCGCACTCACAGTCGCAGTCATCGTCACACTCGCACATAAGGTCCATGATATCCAAGACATATCCGCATTCAGGACACTCGATCTGGAAATCCTCGTCCTCCATATCGTCGAAATCGGTAATGAACTCGCTTCCGCAATTAGGACATTCAATTTCGTAAATGTCGTCATCGTCTAAAAAATCCAAGTCTTCATCGTCTTCATCGTCGTCTTCGTCCTCTTCGTCCAGGATATCAAGTTCGTAGATCTCGTCTTCAACCTCCATAAGGTCTTCATCAATTAGCTCTACGTAATCCTCAAGATCGTCATATGCTTCTTGAAGGCCGTCTACAGCATCAGTCAGATCTTCGAGAATGTCGATGATCTTTACAAGAACCTTCCCTTCTTTAGTAGAGTCGTCGATTTCCAATCCATCGCACAAACCCTTTAAATAAGATACTTTTTCATTAATGTAGTCCATCACGCTAACCTCCTTTTGTATATTATACCCCATTAGTTTGTATTAATCATCAGCTTTTAGTTAAACTCTCTCCATGTATTCGCCGGTTCTGGTGTCGATTCTGATGACATCTCCAATTTCCACGAAAAGCGGCACGTTTATCTGAGCTCCGGTCTCTACTATAGCCGGCTTGTTAGCTCCGGTCGCAGTATCTCCCTTAAAACCCGGATCAGTTTCGGTTACTTCAAGTTCTACAAAGAATGGAGCTTCAACCGAAAAAGCCTGACCCTTTATGAATTTGATCGTGGCGTTCATGTTTTCCTTAAGGAACTTAAGGGCTTCCTCTACTTGGTCGTAGTTTAAAGGAATTTGCTCATAGGTTTCCTGATCCATGAAGTAGTATAAGTCTCCGTCGCTATATAGGTACTGCATTTCCTTTGTCTCAATATGAGATTTTGGGAATTTTTCAGACGGGTTGAAGGTTCTCTCCACAACGCTGCCTGTCTTTACGTTTTTAATCTTTGCCCTTACAAAGGCAGCTCCCTTGCCCGGTTTAACGTGTTGAAAGTCGATTATTACAAATACATCGTTATCCATTTCAAATGTGATGCCTTTTCTAAAATCTCCTGCTGAAATCATATTATCCCTCCGTAAAATAATTGCGTTATTTATCCTTATAATATTACCACAGGAATAATAAGAAAAGCAACTTACACTTACTTCAAAAGCTTCGGCGCATAGCACGCCCTCAAATAATGGGCATCCTGGAATCCCGATCCTAAAAGTGGCCTTAAATAAAACTTAAAGTTGTCGGTTACGCCGTTGCCCGTGCTGTTTATAAAATTATCAGGCATGTATCTGGTTTTACCGGCAATTCTTTCTAGGGGAACAAACTCAAAGTCTACAGAATAATATCCTGTCCTCTTTATGGTGATTGATCCGTCTGCATCGTTCCACATTGCGTATTGTGCAGCCTTTTCCCCTACTTCACGGGCTTCCCTTGCATCTACGTCTGATACGCAGCCCATGAACGATCTTTGCAGATACCCGAAGGTGTCCGCCCTGACCCTTCCTATATTGAGCCTTTGCTTTATAACATCAGCCAGCATGTCGCCAAGGGCGCTATTGTCTGAAAGCTGGACGTTTCCATGCTCATCTGCTTGTAATTCCCCTTTTAAGGTCTTTAGAATCGGTTGGCCGTCCTTGTCCACTATACCTTCGGAAACGGCGATCACGCACCTTCCGAGGCGTGTATGGACTTCGTCTACGTCCTTTACGAACTGATCGATGTCAAAGGCTCTTTCAGGCATGTAGATAAGGTGCGGACCATCCCCGGGATATTTTTGAGCTATGGATGATGCGGCAGTCAAAAACCCGGAATGTCTTCCCATGACGACGCCGATGTACACGCCATTCATTGCCCTGTTGTCAAGATTGGCGCCGATAAACGCAGAAGCCACGAATCTGGCTGCAGAGCCGTAACCGGGGGTGTGGTCATTTTCCACCAAGTCGTTGTCTATTGTCTTGGGAATATGAACCGCCCTGAAATCGTAATTTGCTATGGCAGCGTTTTCATTCAGAAGCCTTAATGTTTCAGAAGAATCGTTTCCACCAATGTAGAAAAAATACCTGATATCATGGGCTTTCATAACCTTGAAAAGCTCAGCGCAGTATTTTGCATCCGGCTTTATCCTTGTTGAAAGAAGCGCAGAGGATGGAGTCTTTGCCACCAGCTCTAGATTGTTGGTGGTCTCCTGGGTTAAATCTATGAAATCCTCGTTCATTATGCCCTCAACACCGTGCATTGCTCCGTAAACTTTAGATATATGGGGAAATTTTCTGGACTCCAATACAGCCCCTACCATGGACTGGTTAATTACTGCTGTAGGACCTCCACCCTGAGCGACTAGTACTTTACCGTTTAACATGACAGCACCTCCAATTATTATGATGTAAGCCTTTTCATACATTTTAATATAAAACAGTCAGGCTGTAAACATGGGCTAATACCAGCCGTTGCGGGACAAAAAAACAATCATACATTATATTGTATGATTTGTGTTGGTTTTATTTATTATTGCCATCTAAGTGTATGGCACATAGGCAGATTCGCATCTTAAATATTTCGTTTAAACCGGAATAATGTATAAAATGTATGCTATAAAAGCATAAAATAATTTTAGCGTTTATTATTTGTTAATTTCTTTTATTATGATTTCCACCACTTCATCAACGGATAATTTGTCTGTAGCCACGCTCATGTGGTTTTTGCTGTAAAACTTGTACCTCTTGTGAAGAAGGCTGCGTATGGTCTTTTCGGGATGGGCTCCCTTTAAAAGAGGCCTTTCCTCACAGTCTTTAAGCCTGAAGTATATATTTTTGGGAGAAGCCTTTAAAGCCACCACAAACGAGCCTTCCATCAGAGCTCTTCTGTTTTCTTCTCTAAGCACCAAGCCGCCGCCTGTAGAAATCACCTGGTTTTCCCCTTCAAGGATTTTATGTAATGCATTTGTCTCGATATCTCTGAAATATTCTTCCCCGTCTTGTATAAAAATATCGTTTATAGATCTTCCTTCGGATTTTACTATGAATTCGTCCACGTCGACAAAATCATATCCTATCTTTTCAGCCAGTATCTTTCCTATGGTGGTCTTTCCGGTGCCCATAAAACCTATTAAAGAAATATTATGCTTGTTCATTAAAAATCACTCCTCGAGGCAATTAAGAATATCTCTCATCTCTTGTATGCTGATCTGTCCCGGTGCCGAAGGGTTGTGGTCCGCCTGAGCGAATGTTAATGCCGATCCAAATACTCCGGCTCCCATCCTGCTGATTTTCCCCTTTTTCCCCATGGATATGGCTACGAATGGTATGGAAAGCTCTGTCTTAGCTGCGTAAGTGGCGTTTAAGAGCTTTAACACATCTTTTCCGTTATTTGGCATCAGTGCTATCTTGGATATGTCTCCTCCAAGCCTCTCGCCTTCCTTGAGGATAGATAATATCTCGGGCTCCTCAGGGGTATCCTCGAAATTATGGTGGGAAAACATTACTTTTACTCCCTTGTCCCTGCACAGTTGTTGAAGTTTCGCAACGATTTTGCGGTCCATAGACATTTCGATATCCAGTATGTCTATGTCGCTTTCTTCTATTATCTCTTTGTAAAGCTCGTAGATTTCTCTTGGGGGCATATTGCCCCATCCGCCTTCGGTGACGCTTCTGTAGGTTGCAATAAGCGGCTTGTCACCAAGCAGTTTGCGCATATTCAAAAGCATAGACGGTATGATGTCCTTGTCGGTGTCTACTATCTTGTCGATTCTAGCTTCCACCATGTCAGGGTTGAATAAAACCGCTCGTTCACAGGCAAGTATGGATTCTCTTATGGTATCTTCCATTATTGGGACGCATATGAGGGTGTGTTTTCCACCAAGTTTTGTATTTCTGATCATTATAGAGCTTTTGTTTGAATTATTCATATTGCCTCCTGTTTCTTCGTTAGTAGTTGTTGCCATGCATTGCTTAACAAGGTTGTTCCTGAGATTTCTCGCTATGCTCGAAATGACATATGTTCGTATGTGTCGTATCCTCTGGATTATAGTATCAAGCATGTACTTCGATAACAAATTGGTGCTAGTATAAATGTGTCATTTCGAATGTAATGAGAAATCTCAGGCGATTCTAAAAGCTATAATGGTATTTGCCCGTGTTCAAAGATATCAATCCAAATGACAGATGTTCGTATGTGTCGTATCCTTTGGATTATAGTATCAAGCATGTACTTCTATAACAAATACCTAAATGTGTCATTTCGAATGTAATGAGAAATCTCAGGTGATTCTAAAAGCTATAATGGTATTTGTCCATGTTCAAAGATATCAATCCAATTAGGGTTTAATTGATTTATTAATTCTTCTTTCTTCGATCTTGAGAACTTTTTAATTTGCTTCTCTCTAAGTATTGCGTCCTCTATTTGATTATAATACTCTAAATAAATAAGCTTATGTAAATTATATTTTTTGCTGAATCCAGGTATTAGTTTATTTTTATGTTCATAAATTCTCCTGTTAATATCGCTTGTAACGCCGATATATATTACTGAATTATTATTATTAGTTATAATATAAATATAACAATTTTTCATGGATTACACCTAATTTCATGATTGCTAATAAATACATAAATCCGTCATTTCGAATGCAATGAGAAATCTCAGGTGATTCTATAATTTGCAATGGTATTTGAAGCTCATGCAATTATTGATCATAGTAATTACTGAGATCCCTACGTCCCGGCTAAGCCGG
>CAZOTE010000080.1:0-8906 GCA_964582705.1 uncultured Eubacteriaceae bacterium
GCAATTGTTTAACGATGGGGAAAAAGCTTTTACAATTGTTTCCCGACCGTTTACCGATTGCCCAACGACCGTTTAACCTTTATTTACCGCCCCACCGAACACGCCAAAGGAGGAGCTATGAAAAACAAAAAAATCATAATTTCAATCCTTATAGCAATATTGGTTGTCTCAACAGCTTTGGGAGTAAATAAGTACCGGGACCTTCAGGACGCACAAAGGATTTTTCTAAAACAGCAGGAAGCCCAAAGAAAAATCGCTGAAGAAAAGCTGGAAGCCAGAGAGGACCTTAAGACGGTTTACCAGGAAGACAGGATAAACATTCTGCTGCTTGGATTTGATAAAAACGAATCGCGACTGGACAGATACCGGCTTTTCCGTCCTGATGGAATCGTTTTGGTATCCATAGACCTCTCTAGTGATTCAGTGGACATGATATCATTTCCCAGGGATGCTTTGGTGTGGATAGCCCACCGGCCGGGAATGGATAAAATCAATTCTGCATTTTATTATGGACACGATCTTGGAGCAGGAGAGACCCCCGAGGAAAAGATGAAGCAGGGATATTCATACTGCGTAGATACGGTTAGCGAATTTTTGGGAAACATCTACATAAACAATTACGTAGCAATAGACATGGATAGTTTCAGAGAGCTTATAGATGATATCGGCGGCGTAGAGATCTACGTGGAAGAGGATATGTACGACCAAACCCGGGGAGGAGTCCTGTTTGCAGAAAAAGGCCTTCAAACACTAGATGGTTACCAGTACCTCGCATACGTAAGGGACAGGGGAACGGACAGCACCAAGGACAAGGACAGGGTGGCCAGAACCCAGGAATCATTTGAAATTGTCTTCAACCAGCTTAAAGAGCAGAATATGATAAGGCTCATACCCCAACTGCTAGACAACTACAGAAAAAACATCGACACAAATCTCAGCTTAAGCGAAATGGCTGCCCTTGGGATTTATGCCCAAAAGATAAACTTAGGTGAGATGGGCAGATACGTTGTAGAAGGGGAGTACGAGTACAGAGACAACAATATATACTATATACCGGACGAAGAGGCAAGAATAGACCTTGTAAAAGAGGTCTACGGCATAGACTTTCTTCCGGAAAGATAAAATATAAACGCATGGTTATCCGTGCCAAGGAGGATGCTTCATGAAAGTAAGAAAAGCGATAATACCGGCTGCAGGGCTAGGGACAAGATTTTTGCCTGCCACCAAGGCAATGCCCAAGGAGATGCTTCCAATAGTGGACAAGCCGACTATCCAGTACATTATTGAAGAAGCAATAGAATCAGGAATCGAAGAGATACTTATAATAACAGGCAGAAGTAAAAGAGCCATAGAAGACCATTTTGATAAATCCGTAGAGCTTGAGCTTGAGCTTAAAGAAAAGAACAAGGATGATCTTTTAAAATTGGTTCAGGATATT
Organism: uncultured Eubacteriaceae bacterium; assembly: GCA_964582705.1. Classification (GTDB taxonomy): domain Bacteria; phylum Bacillota; class Clostridia; order Eubacteriales; family Alkalibacteraceae; genus Alkalibacter. The sequence continues at coordinate 1,439 of CAZOTE010000080.1, forward strand.
TCCGAGATGGTAAACATAAATTATGTCAGGCAAAAAGAAGCTAAAGGCCTGGGGCACGCTGTTTTGTGTGCAAAAACCTTCGTAGGCGATGAGCCGTTTGCAGTCTTGCTTGGGGACGATATAGTCTACACCGAAGACAAGCCTGCCCTTAAGCAGCTGATGGAAGTGTACGATAAGAAAAAAGCATCAGTTTTAGGCGTACAAAGCGTGAAACATGAAGATGTAAGCAAATATGGAATAGTATCAGGAGAAAAAATCGGAGACAGGCTATTTACCGTGGACGACCTGGTGGAAAAACCCGCACCTGAAGATGCCCCAACAAATGTAGCTATTCTTGGAAGATACATAATAACTCCTGAGATATTCAATATATTGGAGCATACGGGAAAAGGCGCTGGTGGAGAGATTCAGCTTACCGACGCACTTAAGGAACTTGCCGGGCAGGAAGCTATGTTCGCATATGACTTTGAAGGCAAGAGATACGACGTAGGAAACAAGCAGGGGTTCTTGGAAGCGACTGTGGAATTTGCCCTTAGAAGAGATGACCTGAAAGATGAGTTTGCAGAATATCTTAGGGGATTAGAGATATAAGTAAAAGTTGGAAGTTGGAAAGCGGTTAGTTGGTCAGTTGGAAAGTTGGTAAGTTGGAAAGTTGAAAGGAAAAATTTTTTAATTACTTAAATCTTACAACTTTTTACGAGACGGAGTCTCATTTCTCGACTGCATAGCAGTCATTTCCCGTAGGGCGAAGCCCTGCGTCCCACAGTCGCTTCAGCGACTAAACGACCGTTTAACATGTATTCCCCGACCCACCACCTATTCCAGCCGTATGGCCGCCAAAGGAAGGACAATAATATGAATCATCCTATAGTGATATACTTGACGTGTCTCGGCATTGCCGTAGCCCTTACTCCAATCGTATCAAAGATTGCATTGGCTATAGGGGCTGTAGACAAGCCCAACACTAGAAAAGTTCATACTAAGCTGATGCCTACCTTGGGAGGACTGGCCATATTCGGTGCATTTTACATCGGTCACCTTCTGTTTGAATATCCACACTTTCAGTTCAACGGAATATTCATAGGAAGCCTGATAATTGTCGCTACTGGAATAATAGATGACAAATACGAGCTAAGTCCCAAAGCGAAGGTTTTAGCCCAAATTGTTGCAGCTACGGTAGTCATATTCTCTAGTCAGCTTTACTTTAGATCGATCGATCTTCCCATCATAGGGGAGATAAGACCGGGTTATTTCGGCTATGTACTGACTTATATTTGGATAATAGGCATAACGAATGCCATTAACCTTATAGACGGATTGGACGGCCTGGCATCGGGAGTGGCATCAATAACTTTCCTTACGATGTTCGTTCTGGCTACTAATATGAACGACTATTTCGTAATGACTTATGCGCTTATACTTGCCGGTAGCAGCACAGGTTTTCTAGTCTATAACTTCCACCCTGCGAAGATTTTTATGGGGGATACGGGGGCCATGTTCTTAGGGTACATAATATCGGTACTAGCCCTAATGGGCTTTAAGAATGCCATGTTCATATCTTTTGTGGTGCCCATACTCATACTGGGAGTGCCGGTCTTTGACACGGCGTTTGCCATAATAAGAAGGAAGCTTAGAGGACAGTCCTTTGCCCAAGCGGACAAAGAGCATCTTCATCACCTCTTGATGAGCAGCAACGCGTCTCAGACAAAAACTGTGCTAATAATATATATTATAAGCGCTCTGTTCAGCGCCGTAGCGATAATATATAGCCTTGTTTCACCAAATATAGGTCTAATAATACTTGTTTTGGTTTATGTTTTTATTGAAGTGGTAGCAGGGAAAATGGGGCTTTTGGACAAGTACTTTTTCCCTTTTTCCAAAGTCGTAAAAAAGTTGAACAAGACAAGCAAGAGCAAAGACTAAAAATTGATGAAAGGAATGAATACATGAAGCATAACACAAAGAGGATAATTACTGCAGCGATAGCACTCATGATAGTATTTACCCTAGTCCTAACGCCTCTGCTGGCTATTTAAGGCAGGGTATTTGGTTCTGTGGACAACTAGCATGGGTGATGGTATAATATTTAACAGGCGCTTAACAAACGAGCCCTAGAAAATAACAAATAAGAACTTGGAGTATAGGTGATAAAATGAGAAGAGTACTTACTTACGGGACATTTGATCTTTTGCACGAGGGACACATAAATATATTAAAGAGGGCAAAAGAGCTTGGAGACTACCTGATAATAGGTCTGTCAAAGGACGAATTTAATGCCATCAAGGGCAAGGAACCTTCATATTACAGCTACGAGGCCAGAAAGAAGCTTTTAGAGGCTATCAGGTATGTGGATCTTGTAATACCTGAAATGAACTGGGAACAGAAGATAGACGACGTGAAGAAATACGATGTTGACGTGTTCGTGATGGGCGACGATTGGGAAGGCAAGTTCGACTTTTTAAAAGAATATTGCGAAGTAGTTTATCTGCCTAGAACCGAAGGCATATCCACTACAAAAATCAAAGATGATTTAAAGAAAAAGATCGAAAATTTGCTTTAAACATTTCAAGATGCATTAGATAGCTTAATGCTTAGACAGAGATGCATAATGCATCTCTTTTTTTATAGAAAAGCAAGAAGGAGAGTACAGTGATATGATGGATTGCCTTATCCCTGACATTATGAAGGAGAGTATCCGAAAAGAGATCGATCTAAATAATGCAGTAATAGACAATACCAAAAGTCAGGTAAATTTGGATAATGAAATCAGAAAGCCTCTGGTCAGAACGCTGTCTGATTATCATGTGGAGTATCTGGATAAAGGAAAAATTATTATGATCAGCGATATACTCTTTGACGGTAGGTATGAAGCTGACTTAGTCCAGAGAATTAAAAACATTGTTCAAGCCATTGTTTTGGAATCTTTCACAAAGAGCAACGGTTTGGATTTAAATGATCTTACCGGGGACATGAGGGTAGATACAGCCGGACTTAAGATCGATGACTTTGCTTTTGAAAACGACAAGGCGTGCATGACCCTTTCAGGCAAGGCTGATCTTGAAGACCCGTCTGTCTTGTTGTTTGACGAGGAAGAATCCATATTCAAAAAAGCTCATGCCAAAGAGGGAAAACTGTTCTTTGACATGATTGGACTGTTAAGGCAAAAAAAATACAGGGTATTTGTCTTGGATAAAACCAAGGTCTACAGTTTAATAAGCTCAGATCCCGATGTAATCTCTGTGGAGCCTTATGCTTTTCACAAAAACGGCATGTACATCCTGTCCTATGAAAATAAAGGCATATGCATAGCAAAAAAAGTGATCAAAAGCGACATAAGGATCAAAGATGCAGATATTATAGGAGAGGATATTATCTTAAAAATTGATATCCAGGAGAATGTTAAGCATTGCCGAGTCTACATAAAGGGAAGAAAAACGAAGGAAGTGTTAAGGATTCCCGCTGAACTGGATGACAAGGGAGAAATGGCATGTGTCATCGATACGAAAGAGCTGCCACAAGAGAAGTTTTCAGATGTATATGTTTATACAAAGACTGACGATTGGGAAAAGATAGAGGTGCTCTCAGGTAAAGAAGCTTATTTCGAAAAAAAGGGGCTTGCAAGTAAGATCGAGTTTGCGGTCGGTACCACTAAAGGCAGGGCAATAGCCATTGAAAGAGTAAATCAAGGCCGATGGATTACCAGAAGACAAAACGTCATCAGAGGCAAGCTCATGAAGCTGATTCAGCAAAAGACGGATCCAGACAAGAACATAGCTATATTTGAAAGTTACGGAGGACGTCAGTATAGCTGTCATCCAAGGGCTATTTACGAATACATCCAAAAACAAAGACCGGACATAAAGTGCATATGGAGCGTGGATAAAGGCAACGAGAAGGTATTTAAAGAAAACAATATACCCAGGGTAAGGAGATTTTCTCTTAAGTGGATTTGGCTGATGTCAAAAGCAAGGTATTGGGTCAGCAATGCGAGATTTCCTTTGTGGGTAAGAAAACCTGACAAGACCGTTTACCTGCAGACCTGGCACGGGACTCCACTCAAGCGTCTGGGTACTGATATCGAGGCAGTTTTCATGCCGGGGACAGATACCTTTACCTACAATAGAAATTTCTATAGAGAATCCAGAAACTGGGACTATCTGGTTTCCCCCAACAGATTCTCCACCAATGTTTTTTCCCGAGCATTCGTTATAGACAAGGAAAAGATAATTGAGAGCGGTTCTCCAAGGAACGACTTTCTCATAAAAAACAAGGACAACGAAGAATTGATCGAGAAAATAAAAAGAAGCCACGGGATCCCCTTGGATAAAAAGGTGGTCATATATGCTCCAACTTGGAGAGACGATCAGTTTTTTGCTAAATCCAAGTACAAGTTCAGCACGGCCCTTGATTTGGAAAAGCTAAAAAGAGAGCTTGGGGATGAGTACGTGGTCATTCTCAGGATGCATTATCTCGTTGCGGATGATATCGACTTGACGGGCTTTGAAGATTTTGCATACAATATTTCCACTGGGGACATAACACAGCTGTACCTAATATCCGATATCCTGGTAACGGATTATTCCTCTGTATATTTTGACTACGCTGTACTTGGAAGGCCAATGGTTTTTTTTATGTACGACATTGAAGATTATAGAGACCGGTTAAGAGGCTTTTATTTGGATGTAGACAGTTTCGTTCCCGGAACCATAGTAAAAACTAATGAAGAATTGGCATCAGAGATAAAAAAGGCCAATCCCGATAACGAAAATTTGAAACGTTTTCTAAAACAGTTTTGTGCGCTGGAGGATGGAGAGGCGACAAAAAGAGTTTGTGAAAAGATATTTAAGACGTAAACCGAAGGTGATGATTTTGAATAGCATAAAAAGTCTTATAGCAAAAAACAGGACACTTGCCAACTTGCTGCTTGCAGGCATCAGATTTATTAGAACGATGGCCTATGAAGCTGTCATTGCAAGATTTAAGATAAAGCCCCAAAAGGTTATCTTTTGCAGCCACTTAGGAAGAAATTTTTCTTGCAGTCCCAAGGCGATCTACGAAGAGATGATAAGAGACAGCCATTATGACGGTTACGAAATAATATGGGCCTTTGACAACCCTAATAACTACAGCATTGCGAGGGGAGAAAAGACAAGGTACTTAAGCTTTAAATACCTATACCATTTGTCCACATCGAGATACTGGGTATTCAATGCAAAGATGCCTTCAAATTTCCGCAAAAAAAAGGGGCAGACTTACCTGCAAACTTGGCACGGAACCCCTCTTAAGCGTCTGGCTGCGGATATTGAGGTAGGTGAAGCCTCTACTTTCTACAGGAGCAAAATGACCAGGGAAAAGATGGTTGAAAGCTACCTAAAAGATTCTGCCAGATACGACTATATGATATCTGCAAACAGGTTTTCTACTAAGGCTTTTATAAGTGCTTTCAAGATTAAAAAAGACGTGATCATAGAAACTGGATATCCCAGAAACGATGTTCTCTTTGCTGCCACAAAAGATAAGGCAGACAAGCTAAAGGAAGCCTACAATGTGCCTAAAGATAAAAAAGTAGTGCTTTACGCCCCGACTTGGCGGGACAATGCCTATGACGAAAAAGGATACGTATTTGAGCTTCAAGTAGACTTTGAAAAGTGGCACGAGGCTTTAGGTGTTGACTACGTGGTAATCTACAAGCCTCATTACCTGATATACGACACTAAAAATAAAAATATGCCAAAGGATTTTGTAATAGACGCAAGCTCATGCCAAGACATAAACGACTTGTACATAATAAGTGACATGTTAGTAACCGACTACTCGAGCGTCTTTTTCGACTACGGCGTGCTAAAACGGCCGATGTTGTTTTATATGTACGATCTAGAGCAGTATAGGGACAATTTAAGAGGGTTTTACTTAGATATTTACAAGGATCTGCCGGGACCTGTCATTGAGGATGAAAACCAGCTCCTACAAAGCATCATCGATATCGATAAGGTCTTGGCCCCCTACGAAAAACAGATAGAGCGCTTTTACGAAGAGTACTGCTCCTTTGATGATGGAAATGCGAGCAGACGTGTCCTGGACATCGTATTTAAGCAGAGGATGGAGTAGATCATGGAAAAATTCATCGCTTACATAGTGGTCAAGCTGGCCTGGTTTTTCACCTGGCCGATGCCTGTGAAAAAAAACAAAATATTGTTCATTTCCTACTTTGAATCAAAGCTCACAGGAAACTTCAAGCTGATCAGCAAAGAGCTTAAAAAAAGCGACAAGGACTACGAAATGGTGTTTATGATAAGAAAGTTCAAAAACACCCTGTGGTCCAAGTTTAAGTATTTATTCAGCTTTGCGGTCCAAACGTATCACATAAACACTTCAGCGGTAGTTCTTTTGGACGGCAATAACTTTCCGGTAAGCAATATCAAAAAAAAGGATGAGACAAAAGTCATTCAGATATGGCATGCATGCGGAGGAATTAAAAAATTCGGCTGCGACACAAGCAGGCGATTTCCCATTAAAAATTACGGCTACGTATACGTAGCCGGAGAGGCCTTTAAAGAAAGCTTTTCCTCTGCATTTGATATATCAAAGGAGAGGATAATCCCTCTAGGCGTTGCAAAGACTGATATCTTGTATGACAAAGACAAGATGGAAGGATACAAAAAGGAAATGTACAGAAGATACCCTGTTCTTGAAGGAAAGAAGGTCGTGCTTTACGCCCCTACATTTCGGGGAGATGGGGCATTTGAGCTAAAGTACGTGAATTTGGATATGGCCTATCTAAGCCGCAAGCTAGGTGAAGAATACGCAATAATATATAAGATGCACCCGTTTTTAGAAAAGATCAACTTAGATAAAAACGGTTCGGATAACATAATAAATGCCAACAAGGTGGATATCTACAAGCTGTTTTCAGTGACGGACGTTCTTATATCCGATTACTCTGCCATAATATTTGACTATTCAATACTTGAAAAACCGATCATATTATATGCTCCCGATCTTGAGGAATACGAGAGAGACAGAGGATTTTACTATGACTACAAAGAACTTGCTCCGGGACCGATCTGCAGGACGGAGAAAGAGATAATCAACACTATCCTTACGGAGCGGTACGATCTTCAAAAGGTAAGGAATATGAAACACAAGTTTTTCGACTACCATGACGGAAAGTCAGCTAATAGAGTGGCTAAGCATATTGAAGAGCTTATGGAATAGGTGGGGAAGTGGAAAGTAATTGCCTCACAATCGTTTAACAACAACCCCCCCCCAATGCACAGCATTTGCAGTGTCCGGTTCCCATACCAAATACCGTCATTTCGAGCATGCGAGAAATCTCAGGAAAATCTGAAATTGGCAAGTCGTATAGGAGCAATTGTTAAACATGGAAGGACAATGGATAAGCAAGTGTTAAAAATGGAAGGACAATGGATAAGCAAGTGTTAAACAATAGGGAAAAAGCTTTTACGAT
>CAZOTE010000081.1:0-8762 GCA_964582705.1 uncultured Eubacteriaceae bacterium
TCTCCAGAAATTTTATCGAAAACCGCAAGTTTGCATTCCTTGAGATTTTCGTGCTTATCGGACAAAAGCTGTTTATGCTGCTGACCGGATTTTTAATGTTGCTTTTAGGTTTTTTTGCCCTTTCGCTTCTAGCAGGAAGCCTCTTTTCTCTTTTTAGCAATTCTTTCATATTCATGATGGTATATATTGCTACAATGCTATCAGCTTACATGAACGTAATTTTTTGGAGCCATTTTGTGATTCTTGAAAACACCAAGGTTAGAGAAGGTTTTGTCAAAAGCCACCAACTCCTAAAAAGATACGCTAAACACATGCTTTTAAATTTATTAATCGTCGCCTCAAGCGTTTTTTTGATCTTAAACGGTGTCGATTACCTTTTGTCCCTTGTGATAAGAAACGCCATGATATCAAACTTAACCATGGCGTTTCTTCAGAGTATTTTTTTGATAATAATTCAGGTGTTCATAACAAGTATGTTCATTAATTTTACTAAGCAACCTAAACTTACATAAGACTATCTATTATCTTATAGGTATCCTCAGCTATAACCTTCTCCTCATCCACCTTTGTCACTAAAACACTGGTCTTGGAATTGGAAAAGGTTATGGCTCCTTCACCGGTAAATTTTCTGTTCTTTTCCACATCAAGGTCAATTCCTAAAAACTCCAAATTTTCAAGAGCTTTTTCCCTTATGTACCAGGCATGCTCGCCGACGCCGCCTCCGAAGGCCACTACGTCCACGCCACCTAATACAGCGGCGTATGCACCGATATATTTTTTTATTCTGTGGCAGACAGCATCTATGGCATTTTTTGCCCGATTATCACCTTTGGATGCGGCTTCATAAATCTCCCTCATGTCGTTGCTTATCCCGGACATTCCTAACCACCCGCTCTGTTTGTTGGCCATATCGTCTATGTCTTCAGGCGTTAAATCTTCTTTTTTCATCAAAAATGTAAACACTGCCGGATCCGTATCCCCGGATCTTGTAGACTGTATCAAGCCTTCCAAGGGAGTAAATCCGGTGCTGACCTCAAATGATTTACCATTCATAGAAGCGTTTGCCGTAGTTCCGCTACCTAGCATCAGGAGTATAATTTTTTTCCCATCCAGGCTTTCACCAAGTATCTTTTTACAATCTTCAAGCATGCTTCTAAAGGCGATTCCATGGAATCCAAATTTTCTGATATTGTATTTTTCGGCGTACTCATAAGGAATTGCATATGTGTAAACAGCTTTAGGCAGTTCATGATGATATCCATTGTCAAAAACCGTTACTTGCGGCACTCCCGGCATCAGCTTTTTGCAAGCTTCTATACCCGCAAGGTGAGCGGGATTATGAAGTGGAGCCAAGTCGCATATGGACTCGATATAGTCAATAACATTTTCATCAACCAATACCGAATCGCTCATTTTGTCTCCCCCATGTACGACCCTGTGCCCAACCGCAGCAATATCTTCTATGTCCATTATCTTGTCTTGACCTTCAAATAAGCGTCTCAACATTGATTTTATACCCTCTTCGTGGCTTCTGACAGGGATGACTTCAAAAAAATCATCCCTCCCTTTAGCCTTGATGCTGACATGAGCATCCTCTTTCCCGACCCTGCCTATACTGAATTTTGCAGCTACGTCGTAATCGGGCATTTTTACCAGCTGTCCCTTTATGGATGAACTTCCGCAATTTATAACCAACATGTTCATGGTCTCAAACCCTTTCCTTTATCAGCTTAGTTTCGGATTAAGCATCTCTTAAGCTTATTCCCAGCTCATTTTTGCAGCTATCCAGTATCTTATCCATGACCGCTCTTATTTCATCATCAGTCAGGGTTCTGTCCCGCGCCTGGAAATACAGAGAGTATGCCATGCTTTTATACCCCTTTTGTATCTGGGAACCTTGGTATACGTCAAACAGCACAACATCCTTAAGTAGATTCCCACCGTTTTTTCTTATGGTGTCCTCTATTTTTCTTGCCGGGAGCATTTCTTCAGCTAAAAAGGCCAAATCCCGTAGGATGCCCGGATATCTTGGTAGTTCTTCAAATTTTATCTCCTTGTTGGACAGCTCAAATATCTTCTTGAAGTTTAACTCTCCACAGTAGGTTTTTGCCGGCAAGTCATAGTTTTTGCAGACCTTGGGATGCACTTCGCCAAAGTAGCCGATTTCTTGTCCTTCAACCACTATTATAGCATTTCTGTTGGGATGATAAGTCGGAAGCGCTCCTTTCAGATACTCTACCCTCTGACTCGGAATTCTGGCTTTTTCCATTATCAGCTCTACTATTCCCTTGATGCTGAAAAAGTCCTTTTCGCCATACATTCCCAACGAAAGGCTTTTTGTCTCTACAGGCAGGCAGTCTCTATCCCCGGCATTTTTATATTTAACTGCAAATTCAAAAAATGCTCCTTCAGTCAGGTTTCTGTTGTAGTTATGGGATATGACTTGAAGCATGCCTGGCAGCAGAGTAGTTCTCATAAGGCTGTTTTCCTCGCCGAGAGGGTTGATTAGCTCAATGCTGTCATTTAACAAGTCGTCATCGCTAGATAAATTCATATCCATAAGCTTGTTTCTGCTGGTAAATGAATAGGTCAAAATTTCGTAAAGATTGTTATTTACCAGAGTGTCCTTGACATCATTTTCAAACTTTTGAGATAGCGATCTCCCGCCCTCAGTTGCAGTGCCGCTTATAACTGTATTGGGTATATTGTTATAGCCGTACAGTCTGGCAATTTCCTCTGCAATATCTTCTTTTATATCAAGGTCCTGTCTAAAAGTAGGAACTTTCACAGTTATGACACCACCCTCAATAGAGGCTGCAAGCTCCAATCTTTCCAGGTATTCTGTCATTTCCTCAACAGTGATATCTATTCCTATAAACTCATTGACCCAATTGCTCTCCACCTTGATCTCTTTTGTATCCGGTTTGTTGACATAGGCGTCTATTTTTCCGTTTATCAGTTCACAAGCCCCCAGCTCAATTAGAAGCTGTGCTGCTCTGTCGGCTGCTAAACCTGCCAGTTCAGGGTCGATGCCCTTCTCGAATTTAGTTGAAGAGTCCGTCCTGAAATTCAATTTCTTGGTTGTATTTCTTATCCTGTTTTTTTCGAAATTAGCTGATTCTATTACTATCGTTTCGGTATCGCTTCCTATCTCGGAGTTTTCTCCTCCCATGATTCCGGCAATAGCAACCGGTATATCTCCATTTGTTATGACTAAAGCGTCTTCGTCCAAAATTCTTTCGCTTCCGTCCAATGTAGTTGTTTTTTCACCCTTGAGAGCACTTCTGACCACTATTTTGTCGCTTCCCAGCTTTGCATAGTCAAAAGCATGAAGTGGTTGACCTGTCTCAAGCATAACGTAATTTGTCACGTCAACTATCACATTAATTGGTCTGATTCCGCAGTTCAACAGCCTCCTCGCCATCCATGCAGGAGAAGGTCCTATCGACTTGACGTTCATCATCCTCGCCACATATCTGGGACATGCTTGAGTATCAAGGATCTCTACCGACAACTTCTCATCAATTTTTCCGACTCCTGAATTGTCATCTATATCTATCACGGGCATTAAAAGATGTCTGTCGAACGTGGCTGAGGTCTCCCTAGCCATTCCAATGATCGAGTGGCAATCCGGCCTGTTGGCAGTAAGCTCAAATTCCACTATTATATCATCCAGTCCAAGAAGAGGTTTCGCATCCATGCCCAGCTTATAGTCTTCCTTGAATATGAATATTCCTTCTGTTTCCTCTTTGGGCATAAGGCTGGTCTTCATTCCAAGCTCCCCCGCCGAGCACAGCATACCAGTCGACTCGACTCCTCTAAGCTTGGTTTTTTTAATTTTAAGTCCTCCAACAAGCTTTGCTCCCGGAAGCGCTACCGGTATCTTATCTCCTTGCTTTATGTTGTCCGCACCTGTCACTATCTGCAGCGTCTGATCTCCCACATCCACTTGACAAATCACCAGCTTGTCCGCCTGTGGGTGAGATTCAATTTTAATAATTTTACCCACTACAACTTTTTCAATTTCTTCTCCCAGTATATCCAAGGATTCCACCTTGCTGCCACTCATAGTCATTTCGTCACAGTATCTTACCGGGTCTATGTCGCCAATATCTACAAACTCTTTTAGCCATTCCAATGAAACATGCATTTGTGATTCCTCCCGTTTATCTGAATTGTTTTAAAAATCTTATGTCGTTTTCGAACATCAGCCTTAAATCGCTGATCCCGTACTTAATCATCGCTATCCTGTCAAGTCCCATTCCAAAGGCAAAACCACTGTACTTGGCGGAGTCTATGCCGCATACCTCCAGTACGTTGGGATGGACCATTCCGCATCCCAGTATTTCTATCCAACCTGTATTTTGACAAACCCTGCATCCTTTGCCGTGACATATAAAGCATGTCACATCCATTTCCGCGCTGGGTTCTGTAAAGTAAAACTGATGGGGTCTAAACTTCGTCTTCGTATCCGGTCCGAACATTTCCTTTGCAAACAGATCCAACGTACCTTTTAGATCACTCATCGTGATGTTTTCATCAATAACCAATCCCTCTGCCTGATGGAATACCGGGGAGTGGGTGGCGTCGATCTCGTCGGAGCGGTAAACTCTTCCCGGCGCCAATATTCTGATGGGTGGGGCCTGGCTCTTCATCATCGTCCTTATTTGAATCGGAGAGGTCTGGGTTCTCAGCACCTTGTCATCATCCACATAAAATGTATCCTGATGATCTCTTGAAGTGTGATCTTTAGGAATATTTAAATGATCGAAATTGTACTCTGCCCATTCGATTTCCGGACCTTCCTCAACAGAAAACCCTAGACCTATAAAAATGTCGCTTAAGTCCTTTACTACTATGTTAAGGGGATGATGGCTTCCTATGTCAGGCTTTTTCCCCGGCAATGTTATATCGATAGCCTCTAGTTCAAATTGCCTTTCGTGCTCCATCTCGATGATTCTTTCCTTTTGATCTGCCAATGTATTTTCTATGGCTTCACGAACCTCGTTGGCGAGTTTTCCCACCGCAGGCCTCTCCTCTTTGGAAAGCTTGCCCATATCCCTTAAGAGCAACGTCAGCGCTCCTTTTTTACCTGACACTCTCACTCTTATCTCTTCGAGCTTATCAGATGAATCAGCTCTTTTGATTTCTTCTACAAATGTTTCTTTTACCGCCATTAACTGCTCTTTCATTGTTGACTCCTTTCGACTGAACGATTTCCATTTAATTTAAATAAAAAAAACCCTTGCCATAGGCAAGGGACGATTAATACCGCGGTACCACCCTGATTGATGCGCTCAAGCGCATCCACTTAAATTATTAACGGCTATTGCCGGCAGAATATACTAATGTTTCCATCCTGCACTCAGGAGTGAATTTCAACCCAGCCTTATAAGAACCTTCCAGCAATCCGATCCTCTCTCTAAATAAGACGTCAGGGCATACTTATCTCCATCATCGTTTTAAATATGCAATTACATTAAATTATAACATTTCAATTTAAAAAGTCAATAATCCGGTGAAAAATGGTACAGCAAAATCCCGGCTGCAACGGAAACGTTCAGTGACTCCGCCTTGCCGTAGATTGGAATCTTCACCAAATGATCGCTTTCATTCAAAATTGTCTTGTCAATACCTGAACCTTCATTTCCGAATACCAGTACTGATTTATCTTTTACTGAAACATCCTTGTAATTCAAACTGCCTTCCAGTGAGCTTGAAATGATTTTGTAACCTAGGTTCTTGACAAAAGCTATGAATTCTTCCCCATCGACCTCTCGAAGGATATCAATATTTAAAACAGATCCCATGGTAGCCCTTACCGCTTTCGGGCTGTACACATCCGCACAACCCTTGGTGCAAACCACCATATCGTAGCCTGCTGCATCAGCAGTTCTGATTATGGTCCCTAGATTCCCAGGATCTTGTACCCTGTCCAGCATTACAACCCTGTAGGCTTTTTCATAATCAATCTTATCAAATGTAAAATCTTCAATGGAACACAGCGCAATTATGCCCTGAGGGCTGACTGTATCAAAAGATGTCTTTAAAAGCCTGTCTTCAACGACGTATATTCGTTCAGAAGCGACACAGGCAAGCTCCTCGTATTTTATTGGGTTGTCACGGTAATATGTCGTCGACATGAAGATAGAATCTATTGTCCTTCCTTTTTCCATAGCCAGCTCTACGGATTTAAAGCCTTCCAACACAAAGCTCCCGAACTGATCCCTATATTTTTTTTGTTTTAATTTGCTCAGCATTTTTAGTTTCTGATTATCACTGCTCGTTATATATAACATTATCTACCATCATCTGTCTTTATTTTTGCTAAACATCGCTTATCTCCCACTACAACCAAAATATCACCAGCCTCAATCTCGTCAGTGGCTATCGGCGATATGTTCAGTTCATCTCCCCGCTTGATCGCTATGACATTTATTCCGTGCTTAACCCTAAGCTTAAGGTCTTGAAGACTCTTTCCGCTCCACTGCTCAAGAGCATTGATTTCAATTATGCTGTGCTCCGGGTCAAGTTCTATGAGGTCTAGTATCTTGTTTGATACCATGTAATGGGCAACCCTTTTTCCCATATCCCTTTCAGGCAAGAATACTTTTTCGATACCTATTTTGTGCAATACCTTTGCGTGCTGTTCGTTTTGAGCTTTTGCATATATCTCCGGAATTTCAAGCTCCTGAACGTTTAACACCGTCATCAGACTGGCATTGATGTCAGAAGCAATGGACACTATGGCACAGTCGATATTTTTTAGCCCAATGGATTTCAAGGTGTCGATATCTGTAGTATCAGCCTGAACAGCATGCGTAACCAGGTCGGCTATGGCTTTAATCCGCTCTTCATCCTTATCTATGGCTAGAACATCATATCCTAAATCATATAGCTTGGAAGCCAGGCTGAAGCCAAAACGACCTATTCCCAAAACTGCAAATTGTTTCATTATACATCATCCTCTTCATTTATAGACTATACCAGGATTTTTCCATCCGGATATTTATACCTGCCGCTTTCGTGAGTTGACTGTATCTCTCTAATAGCAAAAGCCATGGTAAGTGGCCCCACCCTGCCAATAAACATCGTGATTATTATTATCATTCTGCCTATAGGAGTGAGATCAGGAGTGATTCCCATGCTCAGCCCCACAGTACCGAAAGCTGATATTGCTTCAAACATGATTTCAGTCAAGGAGGCACTTTCCGTTATCGTCAGAAGCACTATATCAAACATTAACAATAATACTCCTATGATAATAATCGCGATTGCCCGCTTTACCACATCTGATGTGATCGTTCTACCGAAGGCCTCCGTTTCTTTTCTTCCTCTTAAAATTGAAACTACTGAAAATATCACTACGCCGAATGTGCTGGTCTTGATCCCGCCGGCAGTGGAACCCGGGGAACCTCCAATAAACATCAGCACCATTACAATTATCAGCGTGCCATTTGTCAATGAAGCTGTGTCTATCGTATTAAAGCCTGCAGTACGGGGGGTGACTGCCATAAATAACGACGCCAATATCTTGCCTGGCCAAGAGAGGTTCCCCAAAGTTTGAGAATTGCCCGATTCCAGTAAAAAAAATACAAGCATTCCAAAGACCGTGAGGGCTCCACTTACAGATAGCACTACTTTGGTATGTAAATTTATCTGCTTTAAGTTTCTGACCTTAAACAAATCGTTAACTACTGCAAACCCAATGCCCCCCAGCACGATTAGCATCATAATCGTCAGGTTTACTACCCAATCCTCTACATATGGGGTCACGCTTTTATAATCTCCCACAAGGTCAAATCCCGCATTGCAAAAAGCGGATATGGAGTGGAAAACCGACATCTTTATGCCTTCTGATAATCCGTATTCGGGAATGAACCTAGTTGAAAGCAGCACCGCTCCTATTGCCTCGACCACGAAGGTAAACATTAAAATGTATATTACAAACTTAACCACGCCCTCCAAGGTATTTGAGCTTAAAGAATCCTTTATCAGGATCCTCTCCTTGATGGTGATTCGCTTTCCGGCGATCAAAAATATAAAGGTGGTCATGGTCATAAAGCCAAGCCCCCCTACCTGTATTAAAAACAGTATGACTCCATGACCAAAACCCGACCAGTATGTAGCGGTGTCCACAACTACCAGGCCTGTAACACAAACCGCAGATGTGGCTGTAAAAAGAGCTGTCAATACCCCCGGGCTTTCCCCAACAGCAGTTGCCTGAGGCAGCATCAAGAGCATCGTTCCAAAGGCAATAATCAATCCAAACCCAAACACGAGAATTTGGGGAGTTTTTATGCGGTCTCTTTTTATGAAATATTTCATGATTTTAATAAATTTTTCTCTCAAGACAATCCCCACTTTACGCTGACATTAAGGCAATGATAATATAAAAATTTAATAATTGCAAGGTTTTGAATTACAAAAAAAAGACCCCTTGGGATCTTAGTTTAGTTTACTCTTAGCAACGTCTACCAGTTGCGTAAATGCTGTCATGTCAGCAACTGCCAACTCAGCCAATATCTTTCTGTCTATCTGAACATCTGCAAGCTTAAGACCGTGCATCAATCTGCTGTAGCTGATGTCATTTATTCTTGCAGCTGCATTGATTCTTGATATCCAAAGCTTTCTGTAATCTCTTTTCTTTTGCTTTCTTCCTGAATATGCTGATCTAAGGGCTCTCATTACGGCTTCATTTGCCGGTCTGAACTGCTTGCTTTTAGCTCCGTAGTAGCCTTTAGCGAGTTTTAATATTTTTT
>CAZOTE010000082.1:0-8449 GCA_964582705.1 uncultured Eubacteriaceae bacterium
ATCGAGTGGGAATAGCAGTTAAAAACCCTGAGACCATTGATATAACTTGGTTTCAGGGTTTGCTTTTTGGTGACCGTACTAAAAGCGTACTACAGGTCCTTTTGTAATTATTCAATTGGACTATCTGGTTTATTCATTTGATCCAAGCGATTGGCGACCTCGATCTGCTTATTGGGATAAAGGTGGGAATAGGTCTGAAGCGTTGTTTCTATGCTTTCGTGTCCCAGTCTTTCTGAGATCAGGAGGGCTGAAAAACCTTCCTCAATCAGCATGGAGGCATGGGAATGTCTCAGATCATGTACGCGAATGCGTTTGATGCCAGATTTCTTCGTCCCTCGTGTCATCTCACTGTGCAAATAGGATTTGGTCACCGGGAAAAGCCTTTCGTTTGGTTCGTAATCATAAAGCTGCTCGGCGTATTTCTGGACCAGAGCACAGAGAAAGGTTGGCACTGCGATCAGGCGGCGACTCTTGGGTGTCTTGGGTTCCATGATCAGATCTTCGCCCTCATGGCGAGCGTAGTTTTTTGTGATAGACAATGTTTTGGCATCAAAGTCAAAATCGTTCAAGGTCAATGCCAACAATTCACCCGATCGGATACCCGTCCAAAACAGGATTTCAAAGGCCAGCTTTGAAACTGGCTTATCCGAGACAAAGGGGAGAAATTTTCTGAATTCCTCTACAGTCCAGAACAACATGGACTCTGCATTTTTCTTACCCATGCTGCCGCACACTCTGGCAGGGTTGGTTTGAAGCTTATAATACTTGGAGGCAAAGTTAAAAATGGCGGAGATCTGGTTGTGGATGGTTTTCAAATAAGTTTGTGAATAGTCGCTCTCATCCTCCATCAAGGTATTTTGCCATTTGCGAATCGTTGCGGGTTCAATTTTGTTGATGGGCATCTCTTCGAAAAAAGGCAGCAGCTTTGTGTTGATGAGGCATTCCTTGCCACTGTAGGTGGTTGGCTTGAGCCGTGTCTTACAATCCTCCATGTAGATGGACACCAGGGTGCCAAAGGACATGTCGGGACTGGCTTCCGCCTTCTCAATGAATTGTCGTTCGAAAGTCTTGGCTTCTCTTTGGGTTTTAAAGCCTTCCTTCTTTTTCTTTTTTCGGTTGCCTAACCAGTCGGTATAGTAAAAGGCACAATACCAGCTGCCGGTGGCTTCATTTTTATAGGTTGGCATAGCATCACCCTCTCTGGCCGCAAAGCACTGAACCATGAAATCTCGTGTCATGTGGCTTTGCGTGTTTAGAATTTACAGCATCACTTTCTCTTCAAAATAGCGTCTGCTGATCTTACCGGCCACGGTGATTTTATCCTGGTCCTTAAGAGAATTGTTAAGACGCTTGATGATCCGGTACGCAGAGGATACCGACACACCTAAAATCTCTGCGACTTCTTCAGCATGAATAAATCTTGATGGTTCGATGGTGAATTTTCTTTCGGTTGTCATTTTTAGTTTTCTCCTTTCTTTCTCAGGATGGATCTCCTGAATATACCAAGCCGTCGGTAAAAGCGCCCCGGCGGTTTGGTATGTCCAGGATGAATGCAGGGGTTTTATTTAATTCTGCAGGGATGATGAACTTAAGGTGAGGGTATCACGTTTCGGTTTCATGCGACAATGTTGTCGATGCAGTGGAATATAACCATCAATAAAATTGACATGAAAATCAAAGCAGCCGCACCGCGTAGGATGAAGCATCATTAAGAATGCCTGAATGCAGTGCGGCTGCTGTATTTGATTCTGGTTCTTTGGATGGACCGGACAAGCGTGGGCTTACGCTCTCATAGGACTTTCACCTCCCTCCATTCTGATGGCGGGCCGTACTCATTGCCTGCGACGGTTTGATCACGCTCGGACTGTGACTATACGGAAGTATCATTATCTGATGCACAAGGTCATGGCCAGCCGATCTGCCAAGATCGACCTGCAGCATGGGTATGTCTCGCTCTCTTCTTAAACGAAGGTCATGGCGTACCTGCTGCCTGGCTTGTCCTTCCGGCTCGTGCACCAAAAGTATCCGGTTCTCCTATATGAACTTGTCAAAGATCGATTTTATGAGAAGATAAAAGTCCCTCTCATAAGCCATGAGATTTGAAGGTCATTTATAAACCCTATTCCTCAAAATTTTTCAATTCTTTTTCTAAAGTCTTCAGTCCTTGGCTAATGGACTTGCAGACAGCCATAACACTGACGCCTTCTGCTTGGGCAATCTCAGTCTTGCTCATCTCCAGAAAGTAGTAGGCATAGATTCGTTTGGCCTGGATATCCGGCAGCTTGGCAATGGCAGCATGAAGCTCCTGCTTCGTCATCTTCCGCTCATAGATCTCATAGGGTGACAGGGAGACAAAAATTGCGTCATGCTCGATCCCGTCGTCCCGATCCAAGGAGTAGTGGGCCTTGTTCCAGTAGACCTTTCGTTGATAATTCAGCTCTTTGCGTTTGGAATCTTCAAAGATCTCAGCGATCTCATCATCGACTATGACAAAACAGTCATTCTCATAGAACGGGTATACTTCCCGCAGATTAATCTTTTTCATTTTTATTCTCCTTCTCGTTGTTGGCTTGTTAGCGGCGAACAAGAAGGAGGCGGCGGGCTGCGGCATCTCGGTGAGACAAGACAGCCAGCTCTATTCATTTGGCTGGAAATAAACATGACAGGCTCCTTTTGGCGGGGAGCCTGTCATTGGTGATACACTGCCAAAAAAAGCTGATTACTGAATAAAAAAGGCCGGATGATCCTCTCAATTGAGTAATCATCCGGCGGTGGTAGCTCAGTGAATCGGCTCCGGTGCTCGGTATCGATTGATATTCAGTTGTTCATTACCTGCTCGTGCGGTGGTCGCTACTTCGAAAAGTGCGCCGGTGCTCCATAATCAGATAATGAGTTTATCCCTGGTCTGCGATGACCGGAATGGTTGCGACTTTTCCACACATCTCACATTTGATGGTGACAATGCCTACGCTGTCAGTAGTGACATCGAAAAGTCGTTTCCCACAGTGGGGACAATTGATGGGTTTGAAGAATTCGTCGAAGGCTTCTTTCTCTGCTCCAAGGACGATCTCGGTGGTTCTTAGACAGTCAGACTTGAAGGGGCAGACCTTTGTGTTGCTGCATTTGATCAGGATCTTCAGTTTTGAGCCTTCTATGGTGTCAAAGAGTCTTCTTTCACGATTGCATTTGATCTGGACGGTTCTCATTGGGTATCCCTCCTGTACTAGGCGTACATGATGCCGGGCATGATGACCTCATGACTGCTGTCTCCAGATGTTTTCATACTGCCTAACAGGGAGGCTGAATAAATCGACCATTTCCCAAAGCGACCTCGTATGGTCTCGATGGTATCATCCAGTTGTTCCAGCCTGGCCCGTCTGGCAGCATCATCAAAGAGCATCAGCTGCTGTGGCATGAATTTGGGTTCGAGGTTGATGGCGCGAACAGTTACTGCCCGCACAAATGTATGCCAGTCGTAGTTATTTTCAAACAGAAGCCGTGCCGCTGAGGCGATCTCCATGGGGCTTTGGGTCGCCATGGGCAACTGCATCTGATATTGACGATAGGATAGGGTATTGTCCTTCACTGTGATTTGGACGCCATTGGCTTTCATGTCATGGACTCGCAGCCGATGGCTGATGTCCTGGGTCAGGTGGAGCATGACTTTCCAAACCTCATTATTGGTTTCCAGGTCTGAGATGCAGGTCGTGCCATGACCGATGGATTTTACCGGTGATTGAAAGTCGTTTGGCATGACTCGGGATAAATCCTCGCCATTGGCAAAGAACCAAAGCATTTCACCGTTCTTTCCGAGGGTACTCTTTAGAAAATCCCTGGGTGCTCTGGCCAGCTCTCCAATGGTTCGGATGCCGTAGCGGGCAAGTTTCTTGTCCGTTGCTCGTCCTACATAAAAGAGATCAGAAACCGGCAGCGGCCAGACCTTCTCTTGATAGTCACAGCGAGTGATGACCGTGATCGCGTCCGGCTTCTTCATGTCGCTGCCAAGCTTAGCGAAAATCTTGTTGTAGGACACACCGATACTGACGGTAAGACCTAACTCCTCTCGGGTTGTGCGCCGGATTTCCTCCGCGATGGAGAGAGCACTTCCACAGACGCCTTGACTGCCGGTCACGTCCAGCCAGCATTCATCCATGCCATAGGGCTCAACCTGATCCGTATAGCGTTGATAGATCTCCCGGGTAAGCTTTGAGTATTTCAAATACTGCTCATATTGCGGTGGAACCATGATGAGACCTGGGCATTTCTGTCTGGCTTCCCAGTTGACCATGCCTGTCTTGATGCCTGCTTTCTTGGCTTTTTCGGATTTGGCCAGGACGATGCCATGGCGGTCCTCTGTTGATCCGCAGACTGCAATGGCTTTATCTCGCAGTGTTGGATTCAGCATGATTTCTACGGATGCATAAAAGCTGTTCAGGTCACAATGTAGAATTGCGCGGTCCTTACTCATAAAAAGCCACTCCTTCCAAGGGTTTCTATAACTTCTTCGTTGACAGATGAAGTTTGCGAAGGTATAATGAAGTTAACTTCATCTTGTAGCTCAATATTAACAGGCTAATGAAGAATAGTCAATACAAAAATGAAGTTGACGAAGTTATATTCATTACGGGAGGCAAGGAAATGAAAACTTTCTCAGAGAAGATCAAAGAAGCTCGGGAGGAATTGAAGCTCAATCAGCAGCAACTGGGTGAGCTTGTCGGCGTTTCAAAACGTTCCATTGCTGCATATGAAACGACGGATACCAAGCCTCGTGGAAATATCGCCAGAAAGCTGGCTGCGGCCCTTCAGGTATCCGTAGACTTTCTGCTCAATGATGAGATCACAGACCCAAAATACGGCATAGAAAAAGCTCCCTACATTGAGGAAGCTCGGGAACGACTGGGACCCAAGGCAGCAAAGGAAATGGATATTCTCCTGGAGCAGAATGTAGCCTTGTTTGCTGGTGGAGCCCTGGATCAGGAGGCCAAGGATGCTTTTTTTGAAGCTGTCATGAAGGCTTATTTGAAGTGTAAGGAAGAAGCCCGAAAAACCTATGGCCGTAAAAAGGAAACGGATTAAGAATTTTTTCGTTCTTTATTTCCAACCAGCCGACCATTTCATCGTTCACTGTCCGTATTTTTGTACCAACACTTTGATTTAATGATAGTGAGGGATCGTTAGCGGGATGAGTGTTTGATTTTATATCATTTGAAGGTGATTACATGTCGATAGAGATAATTTGCCGGGAAGTGTCTCGCATAATGCGAAAATATGATGAGCCAGATCCTTGGAAGCTGGCTGAAGCCATGGGGATCATCGTTCAAGTAATGCCACTTGGCCGTACAGAGAAATCGTGCAAAGGGTTCTTTCTGCGACAATCAAGAAAAAAGCACATCACCATCAACAGCGACCTGCCGGAGCCGATCCAACGGATTATCCTGGCCCATGAAATCGGTCATGCTGTCCTTCACCATGAAGCAGCAAAGATGAAGGCTTTCCACGATTTTGCATTGTATGATACATCCTCCCAGATGGAGTATGAAGCTAATCTGTTCGCTGCTGAATACCTGCTGGAAGATGATGAGGTCACAGAACTGCTCAGTGAGGACACCTTCTTCTTCTCGGTCGCCAAGGAACTTGAAGTACCCCCTGAACTGCTTGACTTTAAATTCCGGATTCTCAAGCGCAAGGGATGGCTGATCGAATCTCCGATCCAGTCCAACAGCAATTTTCTGAAGCACCTTTCGGATCGGGGTGAGGACACGTGACTTCACAGGCTAAAGTCTATGTTGCCGTTATTGCTTCCTTCTCCGAAGACGGAAATCTTTTCCCAAGACGCCTCCGCTGGGAAGATGGCCGTGAATATTCCATCGAAAAGATCTTGGATGTTCGCCCAGTAGCAGCGCTGAAAGCTGGAGGACAAGGTGATCGTTATACGGTCCAAATCAATGGTCATCAGAGTTATCTTTTCTTTGAGCGAAGTCCAAATATCAGCGGAACAAACCTTGGAAAATGGTTTGTGGAACGAAAATAATAGCATCTCATGAGAAACCAATAATGCCGACAGAAATCTTTCTGATCGGCTTTTTTATTATAAAAATACTTCTTACCATACTAATATTACGATTTCGCAAACTAATTATTGCTATGTCAAAGATGGTTGATTATAATTAACATATGTATGAATTTGTGATATCAATCCTAATAGAGGTGAAGGGCAATGATTATTAGCTATAAAAAACTTTGGAAGCTCTTAATAGACCGAGATTTAAAGAAAAAAGATCTTAGACAGATGGCCGGTATCAGTCCTTCAACCATCGCAAAACTTGGACGCAATGAGAACATAAACACGGAGATTTTAATAAAAATATGCCGTGCTCTTGATTGTGACATCACTGACATTATGGAACTAGTACCAATGGATAAGGAGGCTAAATAAATGGCAAATGGAAGCAACACAGCCAATATCGGCTTCGAACAACAAATCTGGGCAGCTGCAGATATTTTGCGTGGCAACATGGATGCGGCCGAATACAAACATATCGTACTTGGGCTTATTTTTCTAAAGTATATTTCCGACAAGTTCGAAGAACGTTACGAGGAACTTGAAGCTGATGATGACGACGTTGAGGATAAGGATGCCTACTCGGAAGTAAATGTTTTTTTCGTGCCACCTTCTGCTCGCTGGAGTGTAATCTCCGAAGCAGCTCATAAGGAGGAGATTGGTTCAGTAATCGACGATGCGATGAGGGCAATTGAAAAGGAAAATAAACGGCTGAAGGATATACTCCCCAAAAACTATTCCCGTAGTGAATTAGATAAACGTCGTCTTGGTAATGTAGTCGATCTGTTTACTAATATTCAAATGGTTGACCATGGAAGTGACAAAGATCTTCTTGGCCGTGCATATGAGTATTGTCTTTCAAAATTCGCAGAACAGGAAGGTAAGCGAGCGGGCGAATTCTTTACACCATCATGTGTCGTAAGAACACTTGTTGAAGTTTTACAGCCGTTTAAAGGACGAGTATACGACCCTTGTTGCGGTTCTGGTGGTATGTTTGTCCAATCTGCTGACTTTGTTAAGCATCACTCAGGCAATATCAATAACTTATCTGTATTCGGTCAAGACTCCAACCCCACAACTCGTAAGATGGCACTAATGAACCTTGCAATTCATGGTATTGAAGCAGACCTTGGAGGATACAATGCAGATACTTTTCACAAAGATCTGCATCCCCAGTTAAAAGCAGACTTCATCCTAGCAAATCCACCGTTCAACCTTTCGGATTGGAACGATGGCTCCCTTAATGACGATCCGCGCTGGAAATATGGTTTGCCACCATCAGGAAATGCTAACTTTGCATGGTTGCAACATATGATTCATCATCTGTCGCCGAATGGGAAAATCGGTATGGTCCTTGCGAATGGATCGCTCTCATCTCAAAGTGGCGGTGAGGGAGATATCCGTCGCAGAATTTTAGAGGATGATCTGGTGGAAGCAATTATTGCCATGCCTACTCAGCTATTCTACACAACCCAGATTCCCGTTTCTCTATGGTTCATCAGTCGAAACAAAAAGCAAAAAGACAAGACATTGTTTATCGATGCCCGCAAAATGGGGACGATGGTCAATCGACGCTTACGTGAGATGACCACGGAAGACATTGCTAAGATTGCTGCCACCTTTGAGGCCTTCGATGAGGGAAAACTCGAAGATATAAAGGGTTTCTGCGCCGCTGTTACTACGGAAGATATAGCAAAGCAAGACTTCATACTCACACCTGGGAGGTACGTCGGTATTGAGGAGCAGGAGGACGACGGGGAGCCGTTTGAGGAGAAGATGGCACGGCTGACAAGTGAACTGTCCGAGATGTTCAAACGTTCACATGAGTTAGAGGATGAAATTCGCAGAAGACTGGGGGCATTTGGATATGAAATCTAAACTCTCAGAAAATATCGACCTTATAGGCGGTGGTACGCCCAAAACAAGCGTCCCTGAATACTGGGGTGGTGACATCCCGTGGCTTTCGGTTAAGGATTTCAACGATGATAGCCGCTATGTTTACTCTACCGAGAAAAAAATTACTGAAGCGGGTTTGGCGAATAGCTCAACAAAGCTACTTAATGTGGACGACATAATTATATCGGCACGTGGCACAGTCGGTGAGCTTGCTATGATTCCTTTTCCGATGGCGTTTAACCAGTCATGCTATGGAATACGGGGAAAGAAAGGCAAGGTTATTCAAACGTACCTATACTATCTACTAAAAGACAGTATCCGCCTTCTGAAGAGGCAGACGCACGGTTCGGTATTCGACACGATTACGAGGGATACATTTGCCAACATTTATGTAGACTTTCCTTCCCTCGCTGAACAGCAGATGATTGCCGACACGCTTTCTGCGCTTGATGCTCGGATTGCTGAAAACAGAAAGATAAATCATCATTTAGC
>CAZOTE010000083.1:0-8373 GCA_964582705.1 uncultured Eubacteriaceae bacterium
ACTAATGGAAGCCACATCAATTCTTGATCTTTACTTTTTTTTGCCCACAAGCTTCTAGCCATCTCAGATATCAAGTTCCCCCCCCTTTGAAGTCAAACTTAACTTTTGTATCATCGCACTTTTTTATATTATATAAGTGTATTTTACCATATTTAATAGCTAAATCTCTGTTTTTGGAAAATAAATTTCTAATTTAAGTTTCTGTTGTTAGTTTTCATCAACGTCCAGAAAAGTTGTGACTAAACTCCTGATTGTGGTGATATGCTTTCCTCGTAGTAGCCCTCGATATGTTAAGATGGTTGTCATGAGCTTTGAAAATACATGTGGTAAATATTTTATAGGAACCCTTGGCAAAGCATACTGAAGAATTCAGGCTGAGTATCATCGAAAAGATGCTGCCCTCGCAAAAAAATCTGTTAGCCAACTGGAAAAAGAAACCGATGGAATGTCAACACTTTGTTAGACAACTTTCTTAAGGTGTAAATATTTGCAATCTGCTGGAGTCATGTAGCCCAGCGATGAATATAATCGATGATTGTTGTACCAGTTAACATAGTCGAATAATTCAATTTTCAAATGATCAATTGAATCAAAAGCTTCTTGATAAATAAATTCTTTTTTGAAGGTTTTGAAAGTCGCTTCTGCAACTGCATTATCATAAGGGCATCCCTTTTGACTTAATGAACGCTTGATAGCAAAGGTATCCAATAAGCCGTCGATTGCATTATTCTTGAATTCATTCCCACGGTCTGTGTGGAATATACTGATCTTCGATAAATCATGCTTGATTGACGCAAACGCCTCATAAACGAGATGGGCATCCTTATTAGGACCAGCGCTGAACCCGACTATTTCGCGATTAAAAAGGTCCAGCATCAGACAAACATAATTCCATTTTCCATTGACGCGAGCATAGGTTAAATCACTGACAACAACTTCAAGATTATTACGTCCATTAAAATTCCTATTCACAACATTTGCAACTTTGGCTTCATTGCATGTTGTTTTATGAACTTTATATTTTGCAACTGTATAGCTTGAAACAAGGCCATTTTCGCTCATAATCCTGGCAATACGTCTTCTAGATAATACTTTGTGTTGCAAGTGCTTTCTTAATACGTCTTGTACCATAAGCTCTACGGTTCTCTTTGAAAACTTTAATGACATCAGTGCTGTATTCATCTGGACTTGTGTCTTTTAATTTTGACTCATAATAGTAAGTACTTCTAGGAATATTTAGGACGGTACACATTGCTGATATCGAGTATTTATCATTGTTTTGTCTGATGATTTCTACTTTCGTCCCATTATCAGCACTGCTTGCTTTAAAATGTCATTTTCCATTTCCAATTGTTTGTTACGTTTTCTGAGCTCCAACAGCTCTTTTTGTTCTTCGGTGAGATTATCTTTTGTTTTGTTGGACAAGCTGCCAATAATCTAAAGGTTAACAAGTCTACATTGAACACTTGGATTCGTCATGCCAGAAAAAACGAGGCATAGTCGAGCACCGTGGTTCAGGTAATTACAGTTCTGATGCTGATAAGGAAATTGCTCGCCTCAAGAAAGAACTCAGAGACAAAGAGGACGCTCTTGAAATCTTAAAAAATGCTATAAGCATACTGAATCGCTTTATACTCAAACAAAAGAACTCTCCAAGAAACGCAAGATATCAGCTAGCGGTGTGCTCAAAAATTTAAGCGTTTCTTCTTCAGATTATTACGATTGGATTAACAGAAAACCTTTAAAAACCCAGCAACGAAAAAGCGTTATAACACGTGAGATTACTGAAGTATACAATGAATCCAAGCAAATATATGGTGCTCCCAAAATCACTTCCATTCCCGTTCGAGAGGACGCTAAATAGCTGAGAAAACTTTTTGAAATTACATGAGAGAAGAAGGCATTAAAGCAACCTGGGTGTCTCCTTACGTAAGAACAACTATTGATCCGGATTTTGATAAAATCCTATATAATATCCTCAATATAAAGTCTTAACCGAAAGTACCGAATAGTGTTTTGGTAACTGACATTACTTATATTCACACATTACCTGGTTTTGTATATCTCACCAGTATTATGGATCTATATTCTCGAAAGATCATTGGTTGGCTGTATCAGACCGATTAACAACTGATAGTCTTATTTCAGCAGTTGAGAAAACAAAATCAGACAGTTATAAACAATCTACTCTAGCTAATCGCTTTAGTAACAAGCTATTCAAGAAAAGCAACACCTTGGAATAATGCTTGTATAGAATCTTTTCATGCTTAAATAAAAAGAGACTGGTTGAGTAGATTCGTTATAAAAAATATTAAACATGCACATGAATTGATTTTCGAATATATAGAGTAATTCTATAATACAACAAGGATCCATGAACATTTTGGACTGAAATCTTCATATGATTATGAAAAAGTGTTTAATCATAGGGGCTATGTGAATTTATCCTGTCTATTTTCTTGACAAAGAACCATTATTACAATTGGGTTTTTAATAATAGCCAACATTTTATACTACCATATCCATTTAAGAATCAAGCTTTTCTTACCAAATGATAAATGACAAAAATCGGTAATAGCAACACCCATTTAATAAAAAATCCTATAGCCTTCATTTTAACATCTCCTCATCTTATTATTAATAATCCACTATATTTTTAGCATGATATGTGCTAAACCATTATCTTCTAATATACAGATTTATTCCAGTAAAATCAAGTAATCGAGAGTATTTATTTACCTTAATCTAACTTTTTTCCTTTTATGCATCTAATTCATCATTCTTATCATCTATTATCATCTTTTTTCTCTCTCAATTTTTTTCAAAAATACTTGCTTTTTCTCAAAATCATTTTCTATCCTTAAATCATACCCTTACTCATGTTATTCATGGGTGGTTAATATCTACAGATGACTTGGAGTGATTTGGAAATCAAATGCATTTAGTTTGTGGCAGCGACGATTATTTTTTTAAGTAGCTTATTGATGCAATGATTTTCTCCAATGTTTTTTTCTTGTCTTTTTATCCAAAAGACTCTCTCTCTTCTTTCTTATCTCTTATGGATTTATTTGAGTAAGTTGATACGGAAGCGTCTCTATATATCCTTTGCCACGAGGGATTGAGAGACTCTATTCGGGTTGGCCTTCAACTCGCGGTCTGAAGATTTAGGTGGCTCTGCTGAGATTCGCGTGTCCTCGCGTCCCCATTAAGTGGAATTGGACAGAGCCCTAGGCTAAATCTGTCCAATTCCACTTAATGGGGACGTGATTTAATTGTCATAGCAGTGATCCAAAAAAATAAGAGAAAAAAAGAGAGAAAAAATTTTTGATTTGTTTTTATTTATGTTTTTATTTATGCTTTTAATATTTTGAAAGAAAGGAGGTAAACAAATGGGCAAAACACCGAGCATGGCACATCAGGTCATATGTGCAGTAGACAGCTGTTTTAAAGAAGGAATGGACAAACACTCGTTGAAAGCAAGCGGCGACAAAAAGCCTCACATGATCTTCGGATACCAGCACAAGATGAATATTCAAGAAACAGGCATTGATTTAGGCAAGTATTGCAAAGAAAAATTTGGCACAAAATTGCTCAGCGACATTAAACATGAGCACATACAAGATTGGCTCGACTCCAAGGCAGCTACTTGTACAAAGGCAACTATCAGCCAGTATCGCTCAAGAATTATCAAGCTTGAGGAAACTGTAAAAAACAAGTACAAAAATGCTAACTTCAATTGGAAAAGCAAAGATATCAAACAACCTGAATCTTATAAACATGATGATAAAATCCGAACAAAGGCCTTCGAAAAAAAAGATTACGAGAAGCTAATGGATCATATCAATGATCCAAAAAACAAAGTTCATACCCAAGCAACCAAAGCTATCTTTATCAGCTACAATTACGGGATTCGGGTAGGAGGTGCGGACAACATCAAGGCAGGTGATATCGACATGAAAAACATGAAATTTGTCGTGACAGAAAAAGGCGGAAGAAAAAGGACCCTAGACATCAAGCCTCAGCATAAAAAAGATTTTGAAAAATTAATTGAAGGAAAAAAAGAAAAAGACTATGTGATAGATATCAAGAAAGACAGCATAATAAAAGGTGTCCGCCGTTTAATCGTAGCAGCCGGTCTCGGAGAAAAGTATCCAGGCCACAGTGGTGGCATTCATTCCATGCGTAAAGCCTTTGCGACTCGATTGTTTCATGAGCTCATAGAAAACTGCAAATCAGAAAGAGATGCCTTGGATATCGTCTCAAAGATTCTAGGACACGGAAAAAGAAGAGACAAGATGCTTATTGACAGCTATATTTACAAAGAAGCAAAAAAGAAGTCATGAAAAACTGAAATCCCTTGCTGAATTTTCTTAAATCAGCAAGGGATTTCTTAAAACTCAAAATCTGAAAGGAGGAATCACTATATGGAAAACAAGAAAATCATCGATGAATTTCATATCTCTGATTGTTCGAAAAAGAAAAACACGGGAAAGAAAATACCAGAAATCATTTACGAAACCAGAGAACCTATTGGATCAGAAGATGGAACATCACTTAATCTTGCCAACTATAAAGCTTTTCGAATAATAATCGATGGCGTGGAATACAAAGAAGCGGAATTTAAAAAGCTGTTTCCCAACAAGTACCCGGCTTTTAACATCAAGAAAACACTAGCTTCTAAAAACGAGGCCTTGTATGAAACCATGTATATGTATTTTCCTGCAGCGATGCTAAAAAAGCATAAGATTCGGGTCATATGCAGAAAAAAGATGATTCAGTATACGTATGAATTGAAATAAATCGGCGGCTCGGCCGCCGATTTTTTATGCAAATCGTCAATTTCAAAATTTGTATATTTTTATCAATAGTGAAATTTGAATTAATAACTTAAATGCGCTATAATCGCTTTAATATAAAAAACATTAAAATTCATTTAAGGAGGGGATGATATTAGTAAACAAGTATTAAAAACTACGTGCAGTATAGAAAGGAATGATTTATACAGGGGAGCCTATTCCAATGATAAGGAGTTCTTTCCAGATGAGAATTTTTCTCTGACGCAAGAAAGCGAAAACAGCTTTTATTTACCCTTTATCAGGTTGTTACAAGAATGCTATCTTGACAACTATTCATGCAAGACTAATCGAGGGGTGAAGGCTTCATGACAGAAACCACAACTAGAGCTGTTGCCTATGCCAGGTACTCCAGCGACAACCAACGAGATGCGTCAATTGATGCACAACTTAGAGAAATCAAAGAATACGCGTCAAAAAACAACATAACTATAATACAAGAATATGTAGACAAGGCATTGTCCGGCACAACAGATAAGCGGCCAGAATTTCTTAAAATGATCGATGATTCCATGAATAAGGAATTTGATGTTGTCCTTGTACACAAGCTTGATCGTTTTTCTAGAAAACGTTATGATAGCGCTATTTATAAAAAGAAGCTTTCTGACCAAAATGTCAAGGTCGTTTCTGTGCTTGAGCCTATGCTTGACGGGAGCCCGGAATCAATACTGCTTGAATCGGTCGTGGAAGGTTACGCTGATTTTTATTCCGCCAACTTAAAACGTGAAGTTGAAAAAGGAATGAAGGAAAATGCGCTTAACGCGATGCATAATGGCGGATGTCCTCCACTGGGTTATGGCGTGAATCCCACTACCAAAAAGTATTTTATCATTGAAGATGAAGCCAAAATCGTTAGGATGATATTTGATCTTTATCTAAACAATTATGGCTATTCTGAACTGATAAATTCATTAAACACCTTGGGTTGCAAAACCAAAAAAGGCAAAAACTTTGGAAAAAATTCGATACACGGAATACTGAAAAACGAAAAATACATGGGCATTTACATCTTCAACCGGGCAGCTTCAAAAGGATCCAACGGCAAACGCAATCACCATAAATCCAAAGATGAATGTGAAATAATTAGGATTTATGATGGCATGCCGGCTATCATTGACAAAATCACTTTTCAAAAGGCACAAGCCATGCTGGAACGAAACAAGCATAGATCAGGATCATATCTGGCTAAAAACAACTACCTGTTATCAGGATTAGTGTTCTGTGGAATCTGTGGTCATGCCATGAGTGGGAGCACTGCGACCGGAGGAAGAAACAAAACTTCGTACTCATACTATGTTTGCAATCAAAAAACCAACAAGAAGAGCTGCAGCAATAAAAATATCCGAAAAGAATACCTGGAAGATTATGTGATCCACAAAATAATTAAAAATATGCTCTCCTACAAAGGCATCAATGATCTGGCTATAAAGATGAATCAGTTTCAAAATGAAGTTGACAACTCTACTGCATTGGAAATCAAAGCACTTACAAAAAATCTAAACAAGAACATAAGTAAGAAAAACAATCTAGTAGACATTATTGCCGAAGGCGCAAAAATATCAAGTCTTTTGGAAAAACTCAAGTTCCTTGAAGAAGAATGCGCTACAATAGAACGCAATTTAAACATTTTGAAAGAGAAAAACACTGAAGCCACAATCGACAAGGATATATTGGAAGATGCAATAAACATTTTTCGTAGTTCCTATTCAAAGTTTTCGCCACAGGATTTAAAATCAATGATGAAAAATTTTGTCGAAAGGATTGATGTTTATGATGATAAGGTAACAGTAGTTCTTAAATTTCTATGAATAAAATAGCAACAAACATATGAAATAGAACTAGGAGGTTGAACAAATGAAAAAAGGTTATACGATTGCCGTTGCCTATGCACGTTATTCAAGCGACAACCAACGTGATGCATCTATCGATGCGCAATTAAGAGCTATTCAGGATTATGCCCAGAAAAACAATATTATTGTTATCAGGGAATATATCGACAGGGCAAAATCAGGAACGACAGACCAGAGACCAGAATTTTTGAAAATGATCAACGATTCAAAAGGAAAAGAGTTTGAAGCAATACTTGTCCATAAGTTAGATCGTTTTTCGAGAGATAGATATGATAGCGCAATTTATAAAAAGAAGCTTTCTAATCAAAGAGTTAAAGTATTGTCTGTTCTTGAACCAATGCTTGATGGCAGTCCCGAGTCTATAATGTTGGAGTCGATAGTCGAAGGCTACTCTCAGTTTTATTCTGCCAACCTTCAGCGGGAAGTCCAAAAAGGCATGAAAGAGAACGCTCTCAAGTGTCTCCACAATGGCGGACTGCCTCCTCTGGGTTATGGTGTAGATCCTGAAACAAAAAAATATTATATCATCGACGAAGAAGCAACTATCGTGCGTCAGATTTTCGATATGTACATCAAGAATAAAGGCTATTCTGAGATGATGAATTCTCTAAATTCATTGGGTGCAAAAACAAAAAAAGGTCAGTCGTTTGGCAAAAATTCGATACACGGAATCTTGAAAAACGAAAAATACAAAGGGGTGTACATCTTCAATCGTTCTGCACCCAAAGATTCAAACCGAAAGAGAAATCATCACAAGTCAAAAGATGAATCAGAAATTATAACGATAGATGGGGGCATGCCAGTAATAATAGACAAAATAACTTTTGATCAAGCCCAAGAGTTGTTGAAAAAAAACAAGCATCGTTCAGGTTCGTATTTGGCTAAAAATACTTACTTGCTATCTGGTTTCGTCGAATGTGCATCGTGTGGTCACTCCATGACGGGATCTACAGCGACTGGTGGTAGAAATAAGTCAAGTTACTCCTATTACGTATGTTCGCAAAAGAACAATAAAAAGAAATGCAAAAATAAGAACGTGAGAAAAGAGTACTTGGAAGAATGCGTGCTTCAAATGATTTTGGATGAGTTGTTGGTTGATGAAAAGGTTGATGATCTGAGTCAAAGGATTAAAGCCTATCAACAAGAAAAACACGCAGATTCAGATATTGAAGTTGAATCATTGTCAGCACAACTGGGTGATAAGAAAACGAAGATTGATAACATAGTTGATTCAATTGTCCAAGGGATCAGCTCACCTGCACTGCTAAAAAAATTGAACGAATTGGAGGCTGAGAAAATTTCGATTGAAAATAGATTGAAGTCTGAAACACTGGAAAAAACAAAATCGAAAGTCGAAAGAAATGACCTGCTCGGTGCAATACGTCGCTTCCGTACCAGCATACTTGAATCTTCAGATAATGAACTTAAAACTATCATGAGAAATTTTGTAGAAAAAGTAAAAATTTATACAGACCACGTTGAAGTGGTACTAAAATTTGATTATGTTTTGAGTGTAATTGGTGGAGGCGGCGGGAATCGAACCCGCGTCCGAAAGCCAATTCACAAAAGTTTCTCCGAGCGCAGTCACTGATTTAATCTCGCCGATTGAACCTCCAGTGACAGAGTTACAATCGGACCAGCCTCAATTATTCGTTAATCAGTCGAGACAT
>CAZOTE010000084.1:0-8223 GCA_964582705.1 uncultured Eubacteriaceae bacterium
TTCCCAGTGTGTTCAAGGGTGTTTTTTATCTGCTTTGCTGCAAAAGTTAAGATATATTAACACCTTGCTAAGTATTTTTCATTCTCTTTATAAAATATTAAATAGACAAGCGGTCCATCTGCCTGTCTATTCCACCAATTTCATCAAATTTCTAATTACTCCAAAATCATTTTCATAGTCTATCTCTACCATTCCGCCCAAAGGAATATGAAAGTTCCACCTCTTTTCAATTTCAAGATTTAAAAGGTGTGTCACCATGCTCTGTATAGTCCCGCCATGGCACACCACAAGGGAAGCGCCATGTTGATGTTTTATCCTGTCCACAAAATCGGAAACCTTCTTGTGAAAGACAGCCAGGCTGTCTCCTTCAGGTATCTGATAATTGACGTAATCTTCATTCCATTTATTCCAATGATGGTTGTCTTCTGATTGGATTTCGTTGAAAGTTCGGTTTTCAAATATTCCAAAGTTCATTTCAGATAGGGAAGGGACTAAATTCACTTTCAGACTGATTTGTTTGCCTACAGCACATGCAATTTTTTTCGCCCTTGATATGGGGCTTGAATATATGCTATCAAACTCGAAATCTTCAGCAAGCTTCTTTGTAAGCACCTCAAACTGTCTGAGGCCATTCTCAGTGTATCCTGTTTCAGTTATGCCCGCAAATCGATTTTCAATGTTTCCGGTAGTCTCAACGTGTCTAACCATATAAAATTTCATTCACCAAAGCCCCCTTCATCCGAGATGGAAATAAGCCGATATTAAAAACACTCCTTGAGCCATCTCGATGATCATACCTGTAGTATCCCCGGTAGTTCCACCAATTTTTCTTTCTATCCATTTGATCATGGAAGCGGCAATTAATAATGTAACGGCCAAAGGCACTAAGTAGGCAGTGTTAATCAAGGCTGCAATTACCCCGCAAATCGATATCGCAGCTGCCCCATGCCATAGTTTCGTCTCTTCTACGAACCTTCCTCCCAAATCCATGCTTTCCCTTGCATACGAAGTCATCCCTGCCGAAACCAGCCCGCAACACCTTCCAGCGATGGGCATTAAAAATAGCACTTCCGATTGTGAATGCTTCATGAAAACCACATAAACGGCAAAGAGCACTATAATTCCCAATGCGCCAAAAGCTCCAACCCGGCTGTCTTTCATAATTTCAAGGGCTTTAGCTTTATCTCTGTTGCTCATAAGCCCGTCTAAACTATCCATATAGCCATCTATATGAAGTCCACCTGTCAGCATTATATAAAAAACCGAAAGACTCAATCCCCTTACATCAGCATCATATCTTTCCAAGAGAATGCTCCCGGCATACATCAGGCCTCCGATTATGACTCCCACAAGCGGCATAAGCCTCATCGAGCTGTAGAATTCGTCTGTTGTGACCTCTTTTTTAAAGTTCACTGGTATCCTTGTGTAAAAGCCTATTGCTATGAGTAACTTTCTCATCATACCACCTACTTGATTTTGATTTCTATTCCACTCACAATAAAATATACTTCATCAGCCCTCTGGGCCACTAGCTGGTTCATCCTTCCGGCTATATCCCGAAAATAGCTTCCCATTTTGTACGCGGGTACCAATCCCATGCCCAGTTCATTTGTTACTATGATCATGTCCTTGTCTAATGCAAGATTTAAAAGGCTGTCCACCTCTTTTTTAATTTCCAGCTCCAAATCATCCACCTGCTTATGGGAGCATGTGTCAAAATCAAGACCACTGTAAAACATCAAATTCGTGATCATAACTGTCAGGCAATCAACAAGGAAAAGACCACAATCTTTTATTTCAGGCGTTAACGTCAAGCTGTTAAAATCCTTGTGCTTTTCCACCGTTATCCAGCTGTTAGGCCTTTGCTCCCTGTGCTTCTTTATTCTGTGAGCCATTCCCTCATCAAAAGGTATGGAAGTTGCTACATATGCGACTTTTTCCTTTTCTCTAGCTCTGTTCTCGGCAAAAGTGCTTTTCCCGCTTCTTGCCCCTCCGGTTACCAAAGTAATTTTCCCCATATGCTACCCTTTCATTATTCCAATTATTTTATCTATATCCAAGCTTCTCTCTAATACTTCACCCAGCTGAGAGTACTGCCTTTCCTTGAACTGGGAAAAACTCTCCGCAGCCTTTCCGTTTTCAACGCCTTTATCTTTTCTTATGGAATTCAAAATAGTCTTTCTAGGTTCTTCATTGTCGAAAATGCCATGAAGATACGTGCCTGAAACCAGTCCACCGCCTTTAACCGCACCTTCCCTTTCCCCAGTGCTCAATATCAGCATGGGATTTGTGTCTTCTTTTAACTCTGTTACTCCCATATGTATTTCGTAACCCGTTACTGTGTCCCTTAGCTTATTCCCAAAATAATCGAAACATAGCTTTCCATTTACTTGCTCCGTTCTTTTCCCTTGGAATATTGTAGTAATCGAATCTATGAGTCCCAGTCCTTCTATTTCATTCACTCGGGATTCATAATTGCCATAATCAATGATCTTTTTCCCCAGTATCTGATACCCTCCACATATCCCAAATATCGGCACTCCCTTTTTATGCAGCTTTAACACCTGCTCCCTCATTCCGGTTTCTTTAAGGTATATCATGTCCTCGATGGTATTCTTGCTGCCCGGAATTATTAAAAAATCAATGTCTTTAAATTCATAACTGCTTTTAATGTATCTTATTTCTACGTCCTCTTCCATCTCAAAAGGAGTAAAGTCTGTAAAATTTGATATGTGGGGAAGTTTTAATACTCCGATTTTTACATCTTTATTTTTCTTCTCTCCAAACCTGAGAGAAACGCTGTCCTCGTCGTCTATGTGATGCCTAAAATAAGGGACTACGCCGAGACAAGGTATGCCTATCTTTTCCTCCAACATTTCTATTCCTGAAGTGAGCAGGGTGATATCTCCTCTAAATTTATTGATCACAAACCCCTTTATCCTCTCCTTTTCACTATCTTCCAGGAGCATATATGTTCCGTATATAGAGGCAAAGACGCCACCCCTGTCTATGTCTCCAATTAACACTACAGGACAATCACAAAGCTCTGCCATCCCCATGTTTACCAGGTCGTCTTCCCTTAGGTTGATTTCAGCAGGACTACCTGCCCCTTCAATAACAATGCAGTCATATTCCCTTTCCAGCATCTCATAGGCGCTTTTTACAAGCTTCTTAAGTTTCGGCTTATATGCATGGTATTCTCTGGCATCCATATTTTTATAGACTTCACCCATTAATATTACTTGAGCCCCTACGTCTGAAGAAGGCTTAAGCAAAATGGGATTCATATGCACTTTTGGTTCTATCCCAGCAGCTTCCGCCTGTACTACCTGGGCTCTTCCCATCTCTTTTCCGTCTGCCGTTATGAAACTGTTCAATGCCATGTTCTGAGATTTAAAAGGCGCAACATTCAAGCCTCTATTCTTTAAAACCCTGCATATTCCTGCCGTCAGGATGCTCTTGCCCACTGACGAACCTGTCCCTTGAAACATTATACTTGGTTTTCTCATTTCGCTATTCCCCTTTGCCGATCGCTTTCAAAAACTCCTTATAGCTTTTTATATATTCGATTTCTTTTGTTTTTTCTAGCTTTTCCAATATGCTTTCTGCGGCACCTTCAGCATAGTCAAACTGCCCCTGTCCCTTGATTATGTAAATCGGGCTATCAGTATTAAAAAGAGCTTCCAAGTTCTTTAGATTCCCCAGACCGAATGGCACGTCGGTCACCAAAATATAATCTGCTCTTTTTACCATCTCAATATTTTCTAAATGGCTTTTATCATCTATTTCACTGAAAGGTTTGCATTCCACACAATAGATTCCTATCATTTTGCTTATATCCCAATCGCTGTCACCTTTATTCACTACCCCACAGGTAACTTCAAAACCTTTGGAATTAAGGCTTTCCAGTATCTGTTCGCCGCTTCCTCCGCCGCAAATTACATGTATTCTAGTTCTCGCTAGCTCGGTCTTGCCTTTGATCACCCGTATCGGAACCACTTCCTTGGTAGATAGCATCTTGTTTCTACGTACCAGCATCTCCATTTCGTAGACTCTGCCAAGATATTTTTCATCAATAACCTGTTCCGGTGTTCCATCTACAATGACTTTTTTGTCATTTAACAATATGAGCCTGTCGCTGAACCTGGCCGCCATGTTTATGTCGTGAAGAACTGCTAGTATCGTAACGTTTCTGTTCTTGTTGAGCATCTTTACTAACTCCAGCACTTCAAGCTGATGATGGATGTCCAAGTGAGAAGTGGGTTCATCTAGCAGTATTATCTTAGACTGTTGCGCTATGGCTCTGGCTATTATCACCCTTTGCCTTTCCCCGCCGCTGAGTTGGTTGAAGAACCTGTCTTTGAAGTGCCAAGTATTTGTCATGAGCATCGCTTCGTTAACGATATCGTAATCCTTGGAGGGATTTTTATTGTCTTTGTAAACATGAGGGTTTCTGCCCATCATCACGATATCGAAAGCATTAAATTCAAAATCCACATTAAACTCTTGGGGAACCACTGCCACAAGCCTTGCCCTTTCTTTTCTGCTGAGCTTACTGTTGATTTTTCCGTCGATACTTATCTTTCCATTTTTAATAT
Source organism: uncultured Eubacteriaceae bacterium (assembly GCA_964582705.1). Taxonomy (GTDB): domain Bacteria; phylum Bacillota; class Clostridia; order Eubacteriales; family Alkalibacteraceae; genus Alkalibacter. The sequence continues at coordinate 4,599 of CAZOTE010000084.1, forward strand.
CAATTATATCTGTAATCGCTTTTATCAATGTAGATTTACCCGAGCCGTTGGGGCCTATTATTCCTACAAATTCTCCTTGGTTGATTTCTATGGTCAAGTTCTCGAGCACAGTTTTTTCGCCATAAGCCACTGTTATATTTTCTAGAGAAAGTTGAGTAATCATATCATAATCCCCCTGTTTTTCTTTGTTTCAAGAGGTATACAAAAAAAGGTCCACCAAAAAGCGCCGTAATTATGCCCACAGGTATTTCCTGGCTGATCATCGACCTTGCCAGCGTGTCGCACAATATCATAAAAATCCCTCCAGTCACAAAGGAGTAGGGAATAAGGTAGATGTGCTTCGGTCCCGTAAATATCCTTACTATATGGGGAATTATAAGGCCTACAAAACCTATGATACCTGTCACGCTTACAGAAGCTGCTGTAACAAGTGCTGTAGTAACGAGTATTTTCCTTTTTAGCCTTTCAGTATCAACCCCCAATTGGGCTGCTGTATCTTCTCCCAAAAGCATGATATCCATCTCCCTTTGGGTGGAAAATATCACTGCAAAACCTATGAGCGCATAAGGCAGGACCATTATCAACTGGCTCCAGCTTCTTGCATTGAAACTGCCCATGGTCCAAAATATTATCCGGTGCATATCATTGGCGAAAACCATCATCAGGGATATTGCTGCAGATAGAAACTGACCGATTGCTATGCCACTTAGAAGAAGGGTGTTTACAGGTACTTTTTTCCCTACCCTCGATATGTTGTACACCAAAAACAACGATCCTGTCGCACCTATAAATGCCAGTATGGATATTGCATTCAGTCCGAAGATGTAAAACTCCAGCCTGGCCACAATCCCCACAGTAGCACCCAATGCAGCTCCTGATGAAACACCTAGGATATAAGGATCCGCCATGGGATTTTTGAAAATGCTCTGATACGAAACTCCGCAGATCGCCAAAGAGCCTCCTACGAAAAAAGCAAGCAGTGACCTCGGAAATCTTATGAGCCAAATGATAGCGGATGCAGATGGCTTGATGCCTTCCATATCGATATCCATTAACAAAATCCTGTTCAGCAGGATCTTTATGGTCTGAACAAAGCTTATATCTGCTATACCTATAGTTGTAGAGAATATCACCACGGTAAAACACAATATCGACACTAACATTGCAAGTTTTTTATTGGATAACTTTTTCACTTGTATCTGCCACCTTTATCTTGTCTTTATAAATATTGAAGTTTTAAAATCCAGGGACGCAAAAACAGCGCCCCTGGATCGATTTATTCAAATAACGAAGGGTATATTATCTCTGCGTATAATTCCAGACCTTGAATGACTCTAGGTCCAGGCCTTTGAACGAAATCGTGTTCTTCAATACCCCAGGGTATGACCACTACTTGATCGTTTTGGAATGCAGAAACCTCACTTAGCCCCGGAGTTTCGTTGAGCTCTTCAATCGTAGGGTATAGGGAAATGTATACTTGGGGATTTGCGTCCACAACCTGCTCTAATGTAAGGGTAGGCCACTGCCCCTCGCCTTTTGCAGCTACATTTTCAGCTCCAAGCTCAGAAAGAATTGAATCTATGAATGACCCGCTTCCTGCGGATATGAAGCTCCCTAGATCTATAAATACCCGCTTCGCTTCTTCTCCTGACACCATGCTCACTATTTCTTGTCTTTTTGCCTGCAAGCTTTCCACAATGTCTGAAGCTGTTTCTGAAACGTTTAGCACCTTGCCCGTCAACTCAATATTTTTTAATACGCCGTCTATATCTTCAGGATTGTATACTATGACTTTGATGCCAGACCCTTCTAGCAAAGCCTTTTCTTCCTCAGGAACTGAACCCGCTGCGAACAGCACATCCGGCTCAAGCTCCAAGATAAGTTCAGTGTTTGGTCCCGAAAATCCACCTACCACTTCAACTTCTGCAGCTTCTTCAGGATAGTTGCAGAACTCGCTTCTGCCTACTAATTTTTCCCCTAATCCCAATTCAAATATTATTTCCGTACTGCTCGGAGCAACAGATACTATTTTTTCAGGCTCAGATTCTATTACGACTTCATTGCCAAGATCATCCGTTATAGTCAAGGGATAAATGCTATCCGACGATCCTCCTGTTTGATCGCCTCCCTCAGAATTGCTACATGCAGCAAAGCTTATCAGCATTGCAAATGCCAAAAATAACACTAATGATTTATTTAATTTCCTCATTTATTGCGCCTCCTTTAATTTGGTTTTTAATATCTTATGCACAAACAAAAAAATCCCAGCCGCAAGCTGAGAAGGTTTCCAAAAAACACAGACTTCGCAATCCTCCCCTCCGTAGGTAAATAAATTGTCGAGGCAGGTCTCCTGACTTGTGCTTCATCCTTAGTTCTCCTTCCCATCAATTAAGACAGTGGATATTAGAACTTTTGTCCACACTCACAGTAGCGGGGGCTGTAGTGGATTTTAACCACTTTCCCTATTAAGTATTAACACCTTGACTACTACATTTATTAAATTGTATATTTAATGTTACCATAACGACCAATATTACACAATACCAGGCGAATGAGGATTATATCTTTCAAAATCGTTGTAATCCTTTTCACCGACTTTTTTAAAAACCTGATGCTTCATCATTTCCTGTCTTGTCTTCAGTTTCTAAAAATGAAAAAATCAAGACTTTTGCGAACACTGCAACGAGCAATATGCTTGAAAACACAATCATCCCTTTGAATGACATACTGACAAAAGGATCTGACATCATCGGCATGAATACCAAGAGCAAACCTAGCGCCAAAACAGCAATAATCAAAACTGCAGATCTTTTCTTAATCTTCATCTCCATCACCCCTCACGATAGTATAGGCAATAATTCGTTAAAAAGCATTCGACGCATTTTGGGTTTCTTGCGCTGCAAATTTGTCTTCCATGAAAGATCAACCAATGATGGGCCTGGGACCAAATCGCTTTGGGTATGACTTCCATTAAGTCTTTCTCAGTTGACAATACGTTTTTAGAACAGGCTAATCCTATTCTGTTTGCTACCCTAAAGACGTGGGTATCAACTGCTATAGCCGGTACTCCAAAGGCATTGCTCATAACCACGTTCGCTGTTTTTCTGCCAACTCCCGGAAGTGCTGTAAGCCCGTTCATATCCATGGGCACTTTGGAATCGTGCTTTTCTATCAGTATTTTGCACAGCGATAGTATGTTTTTGCCCTTTGTCTTGTACAATCCACAGCTTTTTATTGTATCCTGAAGCTTTTTCTCTCCCAACTTCAAAATGCCCTCCGGGGTATTTGCCATTTTATAAAGCTTTTCGGTGACTATGTTTACCCTTATATCCGTGCATTGAGCTGAGAGTACAGTAGCTATCAACAATTCGAAGGGAGTGGTAAAGTCAAGCATCGGTCCTGCATTTCCATATTCTGTTTTCAACAATTCTAAAACCTTATCGATTTCTTTTTTATCTAATTTAAGCATACTCAATACCTCTAGAGTTATTCTAACACGAAGTAAACGTTTTTCATAACTTTTTTTTATTCATGTGAAAAACAGTGATATTAATCAACTGTTATTGGAGAATGAATTCTGATATAATTATTTTTGACTTAAAGTTAGGAGAATGAACATATGAAC
>CAZOTE010000085.1:0-7925 GCA_964582705.1 uncultured Eubacteriaceae bacterium
AGTTGTCAAAGAACAGTTAAGGAGAATTTCTTCCCTCACCTATAAGCGAAAGTTCTGGTTGATTCGAACCCCCTGAAATGAAAAATAAAAAACACCTGCAAAGGCAGATGCTATCCCGTTGAAAATATTCGATTATAGCCTAAAATCATTGTAAACTTGAAGATTTTCTGCTAAAATTAAAAATATTAGTGTTAGTGAGGTGGCAAAAATGGCCCAAGAAATGATCGTAAGTTACAAAAGGCTTTGGAAACTACTGATTGATCGTGATATGAAGAAAAAGGACTTACAAGCAGCGGCGGGTATAAGTCCTTCATCTATATCAAAACTCTCAAAAAACGAAAATGTCAGCATGGATGTTCTAATAAAAGTGTGTTCAGCACTTAACGTGAATTTTGAAGACATCATGGAATTAGTGCCGAATACGGCTGGAAAAGGGGAGGCGAAATAATGGCAAATAACAGAAAAGAACAGGAACGGGCGGAGCTACACCGCACGATTTGGAGTATGGCAAATGATTTAAGAGGCAGTGTTGACGGCTGGGACTTTAAGCAATATGTCCTGGGTATGCTGTTTTATCGCTACATATCTGAAAATATAACCGCTTATATTAACGTTGGTGAATGGGAATCAGGCAATAAGGATTTTGATTATGCGAAGATTTCTGATGAAGAGGCAGAGCAGGCTCGGGAAGATTTGGTAAAAACCAAAGGGTATTTTGTATTGCCAAGCGAACTATTCCAGAATGTCTGTGCTCGTGCAAAGGGTGATGAAAACCTCAATGAAACATTAGAGGGGGTATTCAATAATATTGAAGCATCTGCCCAAGGAACGGAAAGTGAAGATAATTTCAAAGGCTTATTTGACGATATTGATGTCAACAGTAATAAACTAGGCAGCACAGTAGTAAAGCGTAACGAAAAGCTGGTGAAGCTGTTAAACTCCGTAGGTCAGCTTAAACTGGGCGATTATAAGGATAACACCATTGACGCCTTCGGGGATGCCTATGAATACTTGATGGGTATGTATGCTTCCAATGCAGGAAAAAGTGGCGGCGAATACTATACGCCCCAGGAAGTATCCGAGCTTCTTACCCAACTAACTATTGTGGGGAAAACCGAAGTCAATAAAGTATATGACCCCGCTTGCGGTTCCGGCTCCCTACTACTGAAATTTGAAAAAATCTTAGGAAAAGAAAATGTACGACTGGGCTTCTTTGGCCAAGAGATTAACATCACCACCTACAACTTGTGCCGAATCAATATGTTTCTCCATGACATTGATTATGACAAGTTTGATATCGTGCTCGGTGATACGCTGACAGATCCCCTACATTGGGATGATGAGCCTTTTGAAGCAATTGTTTCCAATCCTCCATATTCAATAAAATGGAAAGGTGATAGCGACCCTATTTTAATCAATGATCCACGGTTTTCACCGGCAGGCGTATTGGCACCCAAGTCCAAGGCTGACCTTGCATTTATAATGCATAGTCTTTCTTGGCTTGCAACAAACGGAACAGCAGCAATTGTATGTTTCCCCGGTGTAATGTATCGAGCTGGTGCAGAGAAAAAAATCAGGCAGTACTTGATTGACAACAACTATATCGACTGTGTCATTCAATTGCCAGGCAACTTATTCTTCGGTACAAGTATTGCTACTTGCATTATGGTACTGAAAAAATCCAAATCGGAAAACAGCACCTTATTCATTGATGCATCTAAAGAATTTATCAAGGTGACCAATAATAGCAAGCTGACAGAGGAAAACCTTGAAACCATTCTTAACGCATTTAAAGATCGGAAAGATATGGAGCATTTTGCTAAACTTGTGCCAAATAGTGATATTGCCAAGCAGGATTATAACCTTTCTGTTTCAACCTATGTGGAACAGGAAGATACCAGAGAAAAAATTGATATAGTTGCTCTTAATGCTGAAATAGAGAAGATTGTGGCAAAGGAGCAGGCATTGAGAGATGAAATCGACAAAATTATTGTGGAAATAGAGAGGACATAGCCAATGCGATTAAGTGATGTACTTTCTAAAACTCCAAAATGCAACTATTTACAAGTTGACGGATTTTTACTTAATAAAAAAGGAAATACAGGCCAGCAAGTAACCTTATCAGTCGGAGATATTATGTTGAATTATTTCTGTGCTCGATGCGAAGATATTCGAACTTTTACTTCTAAAGGAAAATTATGCTGTGTTTTTGTAAACAGACATATTATTAGCATAGATTGTGTTCTAACTTGTGGCTGCGGGACGAATGTGCAGGCATGGTTTTTGGTTGAATGCGAAAACGATATATGCGGACAAGCTCCTAAAATTAGAATACTAAAGCGCAGTGAAAAGCTGTCCAACATGGTTAAAATCAACAATGAACGATATGGCGAATTTTCATCTCTATTGGACATGGCTGAACGTGCATATCGAGAGGATTTAGGTGCTGGAGCGATAGTGTATTTACGCAAAGCATTTGAAAAGATTACTGCACAAACAGCGGATTCTATGGGAATTTCTTATGACAAATATGAAGGTGGCAATCCCAAAAATTTTCGTGTTCTATTAGAAAAAGTTGATAAACAGTGTGCTATTATACCGAAAGAATTTTCAAGAAATGGTTATCAACTTTTTCGGGAGTTAAGTAGCGTTGTTCATGGTGAGTATAATGAAGACCTAGGGTTACGGAAATTTGAACCTTTACATAGGCTTGTCATTGGAATACTCGAAAATGTTAAGACTAGTATAGAACTACAGAGTGCGATTAAATCTCTGGGATGGGAAGAAGGAGGTGTCGATAATGAATAAATTAGAGAGTTTAATTTCAGAATTATGTCCTAATGGGGTGCGATTATTTCCATTAGGGGAAATGCTGAAAAATAATAATGCTACGAATAGCATTTCTAAGAAAAACTATAAAGATATTGGCAACATCCCAATAATTGACCAGAGCCAATCATATATTGCTGGTTATACTGACGATGTATCTGCTATGCCGTCTGTGTTACCCAGTATAATTTTTGGTGACCATACAAGAGTAGTAAAATATGCAGATAAAGAGTTTGCTCAAGGCGATAGCGGAACAAAAGTCTTTATTCCAGTTGATGAAACCTTAGACACAAAATACATATATTATGCTTTTTGCAACCTTGATATCCCATCAAGAGGTTATAATCGTCACTGGAGTATTGTTAAAAACATGAAAATCCCCCTCCCCCCGCTACCTGTACAGCAAGAAATCGTCCGCATTCTGGACAATTTCACAGAGCTTACAACAGAGCTTACAACAGAGCTTACAGCAGAGCTTACGGCAAGAAGAAAGCAGTATGAGTATTATAGGGATTTTCTTTTGAAATTTGACGATGATGTACCATTGGTTAAACTTAGTGAAATTGCAACAGATATGTATAGGGGTTCTGGAATAAAACGCAGTGAAGTTACCAATGATGGAACTCCTTGTGTTCGATACGGAGAAATTTATACAACTTACAACATTTGGTTCGATACCTGTGTATCACATACCCACAAAGGCAAAAAGACATTTGAGCATGGAGATATATTATTCGCAATTACTGGCGAAAGTGTAGAAGAAATAGCCAAATCATGTGCTTATATGGGGCATGAAAAATGCTTTGCAGGAGGCGATATTGTGGTAATGAAACATAAACAGAATCCAAAGTATATTGCTTATGCCCTTTCTACATCAAATGCTCAAGTTCAAAAAAGTAAAGGAAGAGTAAAAAGTAAAGTTGTACATTCAAATATTCCAGCGATAAAAGATATTCAAATTCCATTGCCCTCATTAGCTGAGCAAGCTCGTATTGTATCTATTCTTGACCGGTTTGACGAACTTACTACTAATATGACGCTAGACCTACCTGCTGAAATAGAAGCGAGACAAAAGCAATATGAATATTACCGGGATAAATTATTATCCTTTAAGGAGGTGTCGGCATGAGCATTTACAACATCGTTGCCAGTACTGACGAAGCGACGGTAGTTGCTGAATATGCCGCCGAATACACTGTGCGCTCTGAAAAATATCAAAGTGAGCTAGAGCTTGAAGGAGAATTTATTCGTCTTTTAACCTCACAGGGATATGAATATATAACCATTCACAATGAGGCAACATTGGTAGCCAATCTCCGAAGGCAGCTTGAAATTCTCAACGACTTCACCTTTACGGAGAATGAATGGCGAAAATTCTTTACAGAGTGCATTGCCAATACCAATGAGGGCATCGTTGAAAAGACGAGAAAAATCCAGGATGATCATATCCAGATATTAAAACGGGAAGATGGAACAACGAAAAACATCTACCTATTGGACAAGAAAAATATCCATAACAACCGCCTGCAGGTAATCAATCAATATGAAGAGGCGGGCGGCAAGCATGAAACCCGATATGATGTAACCATCCTTGTCAATGGGCTTCCCCTTGTTCATGTGGAGCTAAAGCGTCGTGGAGTTGCCATAAGAGAGGCATTTAATCAGATTAATCGATACCAAAGAGACAGCTTTTGGGCGGCATCCGGTTTATTTGAGTATGTGCAAGTTTTTGTCATTTCCAATGGGACTCATACCAAGTATTACAGCAATACCGCAAGATACGCTCATATCAAAGAGCAAATTGGCAATGAGCGCAGAAAAAGCAAAAAAACCAGCAACAGTTTTGAATTTACAAGCTATTGGGCGGATGCCAACAACAAAGTCATTCCTGACCTTGTGGACTTTACCAGAACATTTTTTGCAAAGCATACCCTCTTAAACGTTTTAACGAAATACTCCGTATTTACATCCGAGGAGCTGCTCCTTGTGATGCGCCCTTATCAAATCGCTGCAGCAGAACGCCTTTTATCCCGGATTGTTGTTTCAACCAATTACAAAAAAATGGGGACAATCGCTGCCGGTGGATATGTTTGGCACACAACAGGTTCAGGAAAAACACTAACCAGCTTTAAAACAGCACAACTGGCTTCTACTCTGCCATATGTAGATAAGGTACTCTTTGTTGTTGACCGGAAAGACCTGGACTACCAGACAATGAAGGAATACGACCGCTTCGAAAAAGGAGCAGCCAATGGCAACACCTCCACAAGGGTACTCCAAAGACAATTGGAGGATAAAAATGAAAAAGGAAATCCTCACGAATATAAAATCATCGTAACAACCATCCAGAAGCTGGATATCTTTATCCGTAAAAATAAGCAGCATGATATTTATAAAAAACATGTTGTTCTGATTTTTGATGAGTGCCATCGTTCCCAGTTTGGTGATATGCACCAGGCGATTATAAAAAGCTTTAAAAAGTACCATATATTCGGCTTCACTGGGACACCTATTTTTGCTGCAAATTCAAGTTCTGGAGGCAATCCGCTGCTTCGGACAACAGAGCAGGCATTTGGGGAAAAGCTCCATACTTATACCATTGTGGATGCTATTAATGACGGGAATGTTTTACCCTTTAGAATAGATTTTATTAACACCATCAAGTTACCGGATTACATTAACGATAAGAAAGTCTATAGTATCGACCGGGAAAAGGCACTAGCAGATCCTCAAAGGATCCAAGAGATTGTGTCCTATGTGTTGGAACATTTCGACCAGAAGACGAAACGCAGCAGTTTTTATACCTTTTCTGCAAAATGGGAAGAAGCGGATCAACAAAATCCAAAGACGATGATCGAGAAACGGGAAACAAGGCGTGTGGCAGGCTTCAATTCCATCTTTGCTGCTGCATCCATTCCGATGGCAAAGCGATATTATAATGAATTTAAAAACCAGATCGCCGAAAAGAATCGCAACCTCAATATTGCCACGATTTTCAGCTTTAGTCCTAACGAAGAAGAGCCGGAAGGATTGTTGCCGGAAGAGGAGTTTAACATAGAAAATCTTGATCAGAGTTCCAGAGATTTTCTTGAATCTGCCATCAAGGATTACAATGCCACATTTAACACCAATTATGATACTTCTTCGGATAAGTTTCAGAATTATTATAAAGACCTTTCTCTCCGGGTTAAGAATCGGGAGATTGATCTATTGATTGTGGTTAATATGTTCCTCACAGGTTTTGATGCAACAACGCTGAATACCCTCTGGGTTGACAAGAATTTAAGACAGCATGGTTTGATTCAGGCGTTTTCAAGGACCAACCGCATTCTTAACAGTGTGAAAACCTATGGTAATATTGTATGTTTCCGGGATTTAAAGGAAGAAACCGATAAGGCCATTTCCCTTTTTGGCAATAAGGATGCCGGTGGGATTGTACTTCTCAAGACCTACAATGAATATTACAACGGCTATGATGAAAAAGGACAACACAAGCCGGGTTATGAAGAACTGATAGATATCTTAACGGGACAGTTCCCTCTTGGCCAGCCGATCCTTGGCGAAGAAGCACAAAAGGAATTTATCCGTCTGTACGGAGCGATTTTGCGACTTAGAAATATCCTGACTTCCTTCGACGACTTTGAAGGAAATGAGATCTTGTCGGAAAGAGATTTCCAGGACTATCAGAGCATCTACATTGACTTGTATCAGGAGTATAGAAAAGGTACTGATAGTGACAAGGAAACCATCAATGATGATATCGAATTTGAAATTGAACTGATCCGACAAATAGAGGTAAACATTGATTATATCCTCATGCTTGTAGCCAAATATAAGGAATCAAACTGCAAGGATAAAAATATTCTTACAACCATTGATAAAGCCATTAATTCAAGCATTGAGCTTCGCAGCAAGAAAGAACTTATCGAGCGTTTCATCGAACAAGTCAATGTATCGACCAAGGTAGATGAAGAATGGCGTAAATTCCTGCACGAACAAAAGGAAGAAGATATGACAAAACTTATTGATGAAGAAAAATTAAAGCCCGAAGAAACCAGACGCTACATTGATAACGCTTTAAGAGATGGAATGATGAAAACAACTGGTACTGCTATCGATAAAATTATGCCCCCTGTTTCACGTTTTGGTGGCGGCAGGGCTGTGAAAAAGCAGGGTATCATTGAAAAGCTGAGGAAGTTTTTTGAGAAGTATTTGGGGTTGGTGTAAATTTAAAAACGCAAGATTTCTTGTGTCCAAAGAATGCGTACTTATGTCAATAGCAATAGGAGGATAATAAATGCCAGATGGAAAGATTGATGATACCTTTATTTCATATGCTTCAGATATATTAGCAGATACAAATCAAGGTTTGACTGGTACTCAAATCGTTAAGTATTGCAATTCGTATTCCGTTGACTTTAATGTTAAAATCCCTGTTACTAGTCCTGACTTCGGAAAATCTGGGAGTATTATTCCCAATAAACGTACTGCATTATATAAAAATTTGCGCGAATTTAATGGGCAGCAACAGTTTGTCATAATTAAAGATTTATGTGAGTTATCACAGTTTCAAAATAATGATAACGTTCAACAATTGAAAAAACGCTTATTTGAACGTTTTTCTCGTTTTGCAGCAAGTCCAATATATTTTGATAAATATCAGCCAACAGGTTGGGAGCGTGTTGATAGAGCACTTGATGAAATGAAGTCACGACTTGACTCGGCAGATAGTGAGGAAAAATGTCAAGCCATCGGTATGATTGGAAGAGAAACCCTAATTACTATCGCACAACAGGTTTTTGATGCTGAAAAACATCAAACATTGATTGGAGTTGAACCAAGTACTACTGATGCTAAACGGATGCTTGAAGCATACCTGCAAGCTGAACTTAAAGATAGCTCTGAGAAGGCAAGAAAATTTGCAAAAACAGCAGTCGACTTAGGAAATCAGCTTACACATGCCAGAAACGCCACTAAGCGAGATGCTTCAATATGTTTGTTATCCGTTACTGCTGTAGCATCATTGATTAAATCAATACAGGAAACATCAGAGTAATTACAACAGAAAGGCGGTAAAGTATGGCTAAGAGAAAAAT
>CAZOTE010000086.1:0-7810 GCA_964582705.1 uncultured Eubacteriaceae bacterium
AAACACAGCATCAAGATATACGTCCATAAGGTTTTCGAAATCCTTGTCGTTCTTGCTGGCCACTGGATACATAGTCTTGTCCGGGAAAGTCATGGCATTTAAAAAAGTATTCAAAGAACCTTTGATAAGCTCTACGAAAGGCTACTTAACAGAATATTTTCTTGATCCGCACAAAACCGAATGTTCCAAAATATGGGGAAGACCCGTGCTGTCTGCAGGAGGCGTCTTGAAGGTTATGGAAAAAACCTTGTTGTCGTCCTCGTTTGAGAGATAATATAACCTTGCACCTGTTTTTTCGTGGCTAAAGAGCCTCCCAGTTGAATTGCTTTCTTCTATATGCTTTTCATCTACCAGCTTGAAGCCGTGGTATGTCTCGTTGATTTTTAAATTCATGTACTCACTTCCCTCTATTTATTTTTGTTCTTGGTGCTATCTAAATAATCCTTAAGCACCTTTTCGTAGCCAATCTCAGTGGGCTCATAATATATCACGTCCTCCATGCCTGGAGGCATATAGCTTTGCTTTACATAATGCTGTTCATAATCATGGGGATACTTGTAGCCCTTGCCATGCCCCAGTGACTTCGCGCCCTTGTAGTGGGCATCCCTCAAGTGCATGGGCACTTCCCCTGTACGCTTGTTTTGGATGTCTGACAGCGCCTTGTTCACTCCTATGTAAGACGCGTTGCTCTTGGGAGAGCAGGCAAGATAGGTAACAGCCTGTGCCAATGTCAACCTCGCTTCAGGCATGCCTATAATCTCCAGTGCCCTAAAAGCGCTGACCGCTATATTAAGCGCATTGGGATCTGCGTTGCCTATATCTTCAGAAGCAGATATTATTATCCTTCTTGCTATGAATTTGGGGTCTTCCCCTGCCCAAAGCATTTTGGACATCCAGTAAAGAGCTCCATCCGGATCCGAGCCCCTGATGCTCTTTATAAAGGCGGATATGTTGTCGTAATGGTTGTCACCGTCCTTGTCGTAGTGGATCACCCTTTTTTGGATGCATTCCTGGGCAGTGTCGATGTCTATTGCTATTATTCCATTTTCATCCTCATCCGTTGTCAGCACTGCAAGCTCCAGGGCATTTAAGGCATTTCTTGCGTCACCGTTGGATACCTGGGCTATATGTCTTAGAGCATCCGGGGATATGTCTACATTTAGGCTTCCTAGACCATTTTCCTTGTCCCTTAGCGCTTTGAGCATGATGTCTCGGATTTCATCGGGTGAAAGCCTGTTGAGCCTAAATATCCTAGATCTGGATACCAAGGGCGCATTTACCTCGAAATAAGGGTTTTCTGTCGTCGCGCCGATCAACACTACGGTACCTTCTTCCACTGCAGGAAGCAGGGCATCCTGCTGGCTCTTATTGAACCTGTGGATCTCGTCTATAAAAAGTATGGTCTTGGCGCTGTACATTCCCAAGTCTTCCTTGGCTTTTCCGATAACCTCTCTCAGTTCTTTAACCCCGGATGTAACCGCATTGAGTTGAGTGAAATTAGACTTGGTCTTGTTTGCTATGATCCTGGCCAGCGTTGTTTTTCCCGTGCCGGGAGGACCATACAAAATTATAGATGTTATCCTGTCCGCAGCTATCATCCTAAATAATAGCTTGTCAGGGGCCAGAATATGCTTCTGGCCGTAAAAGCCCTCCAGAGTTGTAGGCCTCACCCTGCTTGCCAAAGGTCCGGATTTTTTTAGATTGTCTTTTAAATTACTGGTAAAAAAGTCCTGTTGCATTTTAAAACTCCCCTTAAAGGTTAAAAGTGGCTTTTTTTACTATATCTATGGTCTCTGTAACATCTGATTTGCTTATATGATAGTGAAGCACGAACCTAAGCCTTTTATCAGTGATAACAGTTGAATAGACACCTGATTTTCCGAGCTCTTCTCTTAACCTGTATGAATCTAAATCATCTCTTGTCACATCGCACATCACTATGTTTGTCTGGACTGTATCCATTTCTACTTTTAACCCATTAATCCTATCAAGCCCTTGTGCAAGCATCCTGGCATTTTCGTGGTCCTCTGCCAATCTATCTGTCATTTCTTCCAAGGCTATTATGCCTGCAGCAGCAAGTATTCCGGCCTGACGCATTCCTCCGCCTAGCATTTTCCTTGTTTTTCTAGCTCTCTTTATAAAATCTTCATCCCCGGCCAATATGCTGCCTACAGGTGCGCACAGGCCTTTGGAAAGGCAGAACATAACAGAATCGCTCTCCATCATAAGCATTTTAGGGGATACACCCAGATATGCGGCTGCGTTGAATATTCTAGCTCCATCCAGATGAACCTTTATGCCATTCTTTTTGGCAAGTGAATATATCTCTTTCATGGAGTTAAGGTCAATTACAGTTCCCCCGCATTTATTGTTGGTGTTTTCCATGCATATAAGTGAAGTATGGGGAAAGTGAATATCATCGGCTCTGATAGACCTTTCTATTTGGTCTATATCCATTAGCCCATTTTTTGATTTTATCAGCTTGCTCACGACTCCGCTGATTGCACCTATGCCCCCTCCTTCATACCAGTGTATGTGGCAGTTTTCCTCGAGTAGGATTTCATCTGCGGGAGATGTGTGCACCTTAACCGCTATTTGATTTCCCATGGTCCCACTTGGAACGAACATGGCAGCTTCCTTCCCAGATATTTTACAGGACAGCTCTTCAAGCTCTTTTACTGTGGGATCCTCTCCGTAGACATCGTCCCCCACCTGGGCTTCATACATCGCTTTTCTCATCTTATCTGTGGGCTTTGTGATGGTGTCGCTTCTATAATCATAACTTTTCAAGTTTTATTCTCCTTTCAATCAAGTCTTTCTCTGCCTTGCCGATACTGAAATAATCAAATATGTAGCTATCTATATCTTCTTTTAGGCTAAGTGACGCTTCTTCATTATCCGAATTTTGTATAGATTCGTGGTGATAATGAAGAGCCTTGAAAAATTCAGGATCGTACTTTGGCAGCCTCAACCTTCCCACTGTATTGGGATAATACTCATAGAGGTTCTCCCCCAGCTTTTTTGCTATCGTCTTAAAGTAAAACTCGTACAGGCTTGAATTTAACAGTGCCGTAACAGCTTGCAGAGTATAAAATTCACGGGATGCAAAAGTGATTTGCTTTAATCTGAAGCAGTAAACATCTGCGCTGAAATAACAGCCCTTGGTGTCTACTGCAAACCTGTTTTTGTGAGACTTGTAAGGATATACAACCTTATCCCCCGTGAAGTTTTCATGACTTCTGCCCCATTGAAGGTGATGCCAAGGTCTTATCCCTTTTTTGCACTCCCTTCTGTTCTTTAGCCTTGCTTCGTATGGCAATAGCCTTTTCATTAACTGGGGATGATCACTTGCATCCTCTAAGAGATCTGTATATAAAAGATATTTATTATTTTGTCTTATTTCATACTGAGTTATGTCGCTGTTTTTTATCCAAGGCTTGACTATCACCTCGTCGTATAAGCGACTTTCCAAATTATCGACAACAAAAGCCTTGTCGCAGCCTGTTATTATCCCCTGTCTGCTGTCCCAAACATCTGATATTGTGGTGTCAGTTTTTGATGTGATCTTTACGATAATATCCCTGCTTGCTCTATCTATGAGGCTCCAGCCTTTTTTATCAAGATCTTGTTGCAATATGTTGAAAATCTCAAAGTTTTCTGTTGAATCACCGTCATTGCTACGTTGATTAATCAGCCTGCTTATCATTTCACCCGTGTATTTGTGTACGCTGAATGAATTGCCCTTAGGGGAACCTTTGGCAAAAACAGATATTAAGGGATCGACTTTTGCCCCCGGCATGATCCTATATCCGTTATAGTCTATGATTTTTTCGATTTTAAAATTATTTGCAATAAAATCCCTTAATCCTTTTCCGTTATGGGCTTCCAAGAAATAACGGGACGTGATGAATATCAATAATCCACCTTCTGACAAGACTTCCCATCCTCTTTTGAAGAAACAGTAGGATATATCAGCCTTGTCGTAATAAACATCCTGATACTTGTCTTTTAGGACTTTGAAATACTCTCTGTTCATCTGTTTATGACCAATGTAGGGAGGATTTCCCACAATGAGGTCAAAGCCCTTCCATGATGAATTGTCGGTGAGAAAATCCCCTGGAAAGAGATTCTTTGGCTGTATGTATATCTTAGACTTAAGGCTTAAGACGAGGGAGGATATGAAGATGCCTTTTTCGTCTAAGTCCATTCCATAAATCATGTCCTGGAGCAAGTTGTGGTGAACCTTGTCTTTTTCAAAGCCTTGTCTCAGCCCCGACTCCATCATCTTGTCATATACCTTTGACAAGAAAAAGCCGCTTCCGCATGCAGGATCCAATACCTTACAGGGATAGCTCCACTTTTGAGGGTAAAAGCCTATCATCAAGTCGATTATAGCGCCAGGAGTGTAAAACCTGCCGCTCTTTTTCTTTATTTCCGTCTCTGATAATTCTTCATATACCAGTCCTATTAGTACCGGATCGCAGTCTTTCAGACTGGGTCCCTTTAAAATATAATCTGTGCAAAATTTTATTTCTGTAACATTTGCTTTGTTTGTTGATTCCTCAAGTGAACAATGAGCTTCTACGTCCCATCTTGAGAGTATGTTTTTGTAGGTAAAATCATTAAATATGTTTTTGCTGAATCCTTTTGTTAGATACCCATTTTCCAACAGAAATTTATACAGTATGGATTTTATAAGCAGATCCGGAGAAAATTCATCAAACCTACTCTTGCCCAGATAATCAAAAATCTCTTTTACAGCATCCAATGAGTTCAATAGTTCACCTCGCAAATATACTTGAAATTTAATTATACCACTTAGAGATGGACCATGCAAAGCAAGGGGGTGGATGACTGCAACTTTGTTTTACCTTGAAAGTACATCTTTTATTTTTTCCACCGCCCAGTCTATTTCCTCTTTTTCTATTATAAGAGGCGGCGTAAACCTCAATGTTTGATCATGGGTTTCCTTGCAGAGAATTCCCTCTTCCAGCAACAGCTCGCAGTATTTCCTTGCGGTACCGCAGGATTTTTTTATCTCAACACCAATCATAAGACCCCTGGAACGTATCTCCTTAACCATTGGAGACTCCATTTCTTTAAGCCTTTTGGCAAAATATCTGCCGTTTTCTTTTGATTTTTCACTTAATTTTTCATCCAGAATCACTTCTATCGATGCTGTCGCTACAGCGCTTGCCAGGGGATTCCCTCCGAAAGTTGATCCATGGTCTCCTGGTTTGAAAACCCCCATTACCTCTTCACTTGATAAAACAGCAGATACCGGATAAACGCCTCCACCAAGAGCCTTGCCCACTATCAGCATATCCGGTTTTATGTTTTCATGGACATAGGAAAAAAGCTCTCCGGTGCGGCCGAGCCCTGTCTGTATCTCATCGAAAACCAACAGAACACGGTGTCTTTCTGTGATTTCCCTCACCTTCTTCATATAGCCATCTGGAGGTACTATGACGCCCCCTTCACCTTGAACCGGCTCTATTAGCAAAGCCACTGTATTTTCGCCTATAGCCTCTTCCAACTTTTGAGCATCTCCGAATTCCACGCTTATAAATCCGGGAGTGAAGGGCCCAAATCCGGTTTTGTACTGTTCTTCACTTGAGAAGCTTATAATCGTCACTGTTCTGCCGTGGAAGTTGTTGTCGCAGACAATGATTTCAGCTTTGTTTTCAGCTACTCCTTTAACCTTGCTACCCCATTTTCTCGCTGCCTTTATACTTGTTTCAACCGCTTCTGCACCGGTATTCATGGGAAGCGCCTTGTCGAACCCCGTCACGTCGCACAACAGGCTTAGAAATTCTCCCATTTTATCATTGTGAAATGCTCTAGAAGTGATTGTAATCCTTTCCATCTGGTCTTTCGCCGCTTGAATAATCTTAGGATGTCTGTGACCCTGATTGACGGCAGAGTATGCAGCTAGCAAATCTAAATATTTCTTTCCGTTCTTGTCCCATACCCATACTCCCTCGCCTTTTGTCAGAATTACGGGCAATGGGTGGTAGTTTCTTGCGCTGTAACGCTCAGTTTCTGATATTATTTTCTGCATTTTAACGCCCCCCTTTTTAAGTTATAAGTTATAAGTTTTAAGTAAAAGCAAGTACAAAACACTGTCATTTCTCATTAACCCCAAAGGAATACCCCAGTACTAAAGACTAATAACTTACAACTAGTCCGCTATCCGAGATCGCGGGCTTCGCCCAATATCTACCTCGGTTTAAGTTATAAGATATAAGATATAAGTCGTAAGTAAAAGCATATGCCAAACACTGTCATTTCGAGCAGAGCGAGAAATCTCAGGAATAATGTTGTTTAGCAATGGTATCCACCTGATCTCAGGAAATTCTGGAATTTCTTTAATTATTGTTAAACAATTGTGAGGCAATAGTTAAACGATTGGATAATTAAAAGCCTTTACGACTGTTTAACGATCGTTTACCAACTGCCCAACGATTGTTTTACCGGTTAAAAGCAAGCTTTAGACGCTTATTGTAACCTACTGCCAAAGGATAGAAACAGCATCTCGTACAGCTTCGCTATCCGAGATCGCGGGCTTCGCCCAATATCTACCTCGGTTTAAGTTATAAGATATAAGATATAAGTCGTAAGTAAAAGCATATGCCAAACACTGTCATTTCGAGCAGAGCGAGAAATCTCAGGAATAATGTTGTTTAGCAATGGTATCCACCTGATCTCAGGAAATTCTGGAATTTCTTTAATTATTGTTAAACAATTGTGAGGCAATAGTTAAACGATTGGATAATTAAAAGCCTTTACGACTGTTTAACGATCGTTTACCAACTGCCCAACGATTGTTTTACCGGTTAAAAGCAAGCTTTAGACGCTTATTGTAACCTACTGCCAAAGGATAGAAACAGCATCTCGTACAGCTTCGCTATCCGAGATCGCGGGCTTCGCCCAATATCAATAGAACGCACAATCATCTTTAAAGCGAGCTTTAGATGCTTGTTTGTTCTATTGCTGCTGTTTCTCAGCTTTTCGCGAAAAAAAACCACGGAAAATTCCGTGGTTTTGATATCATTCCGCATAAACCGGAAACTTTTCACATAATGATTTTACCTTATCCTTAGCTGCTTGTCCATCGTTTTTGATCAGGCAATCATATATGGCTTCTCCGATTACAGCCATTTCCGCTTCCTTCATTCCCCTAGCAGTTACTGCCGGAGTTCCGATTCTGATTCCACTCGTTATGAAAGGACTTTCAGGATCAAATGGAATTGCGTTTTTATTTACTGTAATGTTGACTTCATCGAGTATTTTTTCCGCATGCTTTCCTGTTAAACCGAAGTTTCTTAGGTCGACTAGCATCAGATGATTGTCAGTTCCGTTTGACAACAGCTTAAATCCCTTTTCCATAAGCTTTTCGCTCAGGGCTTTGGCATTTAATGCAACCTGCTTTTGATACACTACAAAATCATCAGTTAATGCTTCTTTTAAAGCTACAGCTTTTGCTGCTATAACATGCATCAACGGTCCCCCCTGGCTTCCAGGAAAAACTGCCTTGTCTATAGCTTTTGCATATTCAGCTTTACAAAGTATTGCTCCACCTCTTGGACCTCTCAAGGTCTTGTGGGTTGTGGTTGTTACTATATCTGCATAAGGCACGGGACTTTGGTGAACGCCTGCAGCTACTAGGCCTGCGATATGTGCCATATCCACCATGTATAAGGCCCCAACTTCTTTGGCGATTTTTCCGATTCTTTCGAAATCTATCTCTCTTGGGTATGCGCTGGCTCCTGCAACTATCATCTTGGGCTTGTGTTCCTTGGCAAGCCTT
>CAZOTE010000087.1:0-7507 GCA_964582705.1 uncultured Eubacteriaceae bacterium
GAAGAGATATTCCAGACAATCCGTTATACTTTTCAAACATCGGGGCCGCAACATCAGCTATAACCATAATGATTACCATATTGATTGCAGCTGCATATATCCCCCATCCTACGCTGTCTGTCATTATAGCAACCAATGATCCTGTAAAAGCAAAGTGCCAATAATTCCATATATCGATATTAATCGTTTCTGTCGTATTGGTCAGAAGCATCAATATGTTGATAATTAATCCTACGGGTATCATCATGGCGCCAACCTTGGTCCCAAATGCAATGGCAGCGGCGGCTGGCCAGCCTACATCGATAACGTTCAGATTCAAGCCTGCATTCTCCACCATTTGTTGAGCAGCCGGACCTAAGGTCGATCCCAGCAACCCTATCATTGTATTAAGGCCTATGAACCCTACCCCCACCAACAATCCCGCTCTAAGAGCTTTGCCAAATCTCGCTCCAAGAGCCATTGCGAAAACAGCGATAATAATCGGCATCATAACGCTTGCGCCTAATCCACTCAGAACATCGAAAAATTCAATAACAAATCCCACCATTTATCCCCCCTTTTAAATGCTGATTCTATGTTACCCCTCATCTGAGGCTATGCCTTGAATTAACCACTTTGACTGCTTCCTATAAGTCAAATTCTAATCTAGAACCTCTGAGGTGTCAATCCGATACTATTTCATTTAAACTTTAAAAATAGCTTTGCATTTTAACATATTATATGATACATTTACTATTGAACAGTGTTTAATTTAAAACCAACGTTTGACAGGGGGATGTTTCATGGGAACAAAGGAGCGCCGCGAGACGGAAATAGAGGCATTTAGGTCAAAGATTTTTGATGCTGCCAGCAGGATACTTATAGACGAGGGATATGAAAAGCTCTCAATCAGAAAGATTGCAAAGATTATCGATTACTCTCCGGGAGCGATTTATCATTATTTCAGCAGCAAAGCAGAGATCCTTCTAATGCTATACGAAGAAAACGAAAAGAAAATTGCTGAAAAGTTAATTGAAATTCCAATTGATGAATCAAATCCGGAAGATACTTATGTAAATGTAATAAAAACCTTTATCAATCTTACCCTTGAAGTCCCGGATCATTACACAGCTGTTTTTCTTAATCCGATAGAGATACTTCAAGATAAAGTAGGCATGCTGCGAGAAGAGAGCATATCCGAAAATTTTGTGAGGCTGTACAAATTTGGAATCGAGGCAGGAAAGTTTGATCCCAATGACTTTAAAACAAAGATACAACTTATTTGGATATACACCAACGGCCTCATTTCAAGGCTGGTTCTTGAAGATGATATCAGCATCGAGCGCAGAAATTTGCTTATAGAAAAGCACTGTTCTTATATCAAATACATGCTGCTATTAAAAAATAATAAGGAGTAGAAGAAAATGAAAAACCCAAAAATAATGCTTGCCTTGATTACGTTGATAATCATATTGTCTGCGATTGCCTCTATAACAGGCATCTTCTCCAGCGATGGCTTTGAAAGTTTTGCATTCGAATCCATACATGGTGAAGAGACTATAGTTTATGGAAAAGGTTTATATGGTTATATGCCAGAAGACGTAGCAGTGCAAGGCATCGCCCAAGACTACGTAACATTATTTGTAGGCATTCCGTTGCTTATAATTGGAATGTATTTTTCTTTAAAAGGTTCCTACAAGGGCAGGTTCATACTTACCGGAACTGTGGGTTATTTTTTTGTTACGTATCTTTTCTACATGCTGATGGCAATGTACAATGAGTATTTTTTAATATTTGTTTCTCTAGCTGGATTATCCTTCTATGCCTTGGCTATTTTGTTGCTATCGTTCGAGCTAAAAAGTATCCGTTCCCTATTCAAATCAGATACCCCAGTTAAGCTTCCGGGAATATTCCTTGTAATCAACGGATTCAACATCGCTTTTTTATGGCTTAGCATCGTCGTCCCTCCTTTGTTGGATGGAACCATATATCCTAGCGGCCTCGGATACTTCACTACGCTTGTAGTGCAAGGCTTAGATCTTTCTTTGCTTCTTCCAATGTCGATAATAATTGGCATTCTATTGATTAAGAAGAACTCTTATGGATATCTATTTGGCCCAATCTATCTCGTTTTCTTATCAATACTGATGGTGGCATTAGTGGCAAAGATAATCGCAATCGGTTTGACAGGTGGAACGATTTTCCCTGCTGTGATAATTATCCCCCTCACAATGATCATTGCTTTTTACAGCGCGTATTCTCTAATAAAAAATTTGCATTCCTGATTCCTTTATTCTTAAAAATTACATCTGGACTTTAAAAGAGGGGAAAGCTTTAAAGCTTTCCTCCACATTTATCGCAGTAAACTGCATCCTCTTTATGGCTTTTCCTGCCACATGTTACACATGTTGCAGATGTTTTTGCTTCCCTTGCCTTTCTGTCCACCAGAGCTATTTCACTTGTTATAATCCCGGTTGGGACAGCGATTATTCCATAACCTACGATCATCAGCATGCTTGCCAATGTCTTGCCATAAGGGGTCTGAGGCGATATGTCTCCGTATCCTACTGTAGAAACCGTCACTACCGCCCAGTACATAGACTCAGGTATGCTCACAAAACCGTTTTCCGGTCCTTCAATTATGTACATTAGCGCCCCAACGACTACTATTACAAAAAATATCGTGAACAAAAATACCGTAATTTTTGCCCTGCTAGCTCTAAGGGCTTTTAACAGGTTGCCTGAAGCTTCGACATACCTGCCCATTTTCAAAATGCTAAACAGCCTAAGAAGCCTAAACGTTCTAAATAGAGCCAACAGCCTTATGCTTGGCATAAAAATGCTTATATACGCTGGAAGTATCGCCATCATATCTACTACTCCAAAAAAGCTAATAACATATTTCTTTTTATTCTCCACTATTAAGATCCGAAGCATATACTCAAACGTAAAGAGAACCACAAAAACCCATTGCAAAGTCATTAATATCTGACCTATGGAAATTCTGATGGGCTCTACCGTTTCTGCGATTATTACTATGCTGTTTAAAACAATAGAGATAACCATGACTATGTCAAAAACACGCCCCTGAATTGTATCGGATTCGTTTATTATTTTGTAAAGATTCAATTGCCACTGCTTCTTTGTTTTATCCATATATATCCCCTTTAGATAGATGTAATTTTAGCTATTTTGAATGAATTCTACACTTTATATCATACTATTAATAGTATAAAATAACACTAACTTCATCAAGGGAATTTCACAAAAGCGTCTCTTGTCAGAATCATGATTTCCAGCAAACGCATCATCTTCAGTTCACTTTAATCTTGACTGACTGGTACACATCCGTTTTATAAGTGATCCTTTCAATATTAAGGTTCATGTCCTCACCGATTTTATCAAAATACATTGTTCTTGTTCGTTCTATCCTGCCTGATTTCAGCTTATTTGTTTGATTTTCAACAGTTTTTGCAATTTCTGCTTTGGCGCCGTCTACCTCAAGAAAGACTTTGCTTAAATACAAATGGTCCCCAGTCCTAATCTTTACACAAGTTTGAGAATCACTTTCCCACACATCCAGTATAGCAATATGCTGATTGTTAATCACAACATTTTTTTCACTGTTATCCATCGAAAGCGCAAAATTTTCATCAACATCATAATCTGCTGTGACGCTCTCTAATAATATCTGAATGCTTTTTGTATCTTCAGGCAATGCATCAAAATCCTGTTTAAATGTGATTCCCTTTAAATCTGTTTTTAAGCTTGATGATTGACTCTCTACCTGCCTGCCGTTTGCCCATAGGCTCATTGAAATTGAGTTCGGTCTTATTCTATTGTCAAACAGTGAGTCCCTCGCAAGCTGAAAAATATTTTGCATGCTTCCTGTGATAGATGTTGCCGTAGGCGTTGCTATTAACTCATTGATCCTTATGTTTCTGTTTCCCACTTTAAAAGTGTGTGCGACTGATTTTTTTAATATCTTTCCCATAGCCTTGCTTCTATCAATAGTGACTTTGTCTTCAATTAAGTTAAATCCACTGTCGTCCATTGCATAAGACTCGATCTTTATTTGACGTGTCAATGCCCTCGGAGGATCGTAATAGCTAACAAATTTTATTTCTCTATTATCTTCATCTAGGTTTCCAACAGAATGGTTGTGTTCAATAGTTTCAAAGAAGCCTTTTAAATATATGCTTGGAAGATTAAAAATTTTATCCGAATCGTCAAAATTCAAAGCTCCGCTAAAAGTGTAAAAGAGTATGAGGTTGTTGTAATCAATCATCACGCCATCTATGGTCAGGTTTACTCCGTTATCAAATGCATAAGTCCTTCCTATATCCTGTCCCATTCCGGAATCTACCAATTCACTTACGGTGTCTGTCATTAGTCCTTCGAAGCCTATCATTCTTTTTCCATAGTAAGCCAGGGTATTAAGATTGTATCCTGCCAAAAAAACTACCATAATTGCTGCTGCCCTTAAAGTCCATCTATGATCCTGGGATTTTCTTTTTCTTTCTTCGTTAAGAGCGGTTTCTAGCCTCGGCTTAAGTTCTGCTGGAGCATTAATCTGATCTATCTGTTTTTTTTGTTCCCTAAGAGCTTTCTCAATATCCATCATATCCGTTCCCTTCCATCATAATCTTTAGTTTACTCAGCGCAGCGTTAGCTCTAGATTTTACAGTGCCTATAGGTATCTTTAATATCTTGGAAATTGTATCATTGTCCATATCCAAATAGTATTTTAGCCTTATTATTTCCTGGTGCTTTTCACTTAGCCTCTTGATGGTATTTTCCAAGACAATCCCGTCTTCTTGCTCTTTGCTCCTTTGTTCAACATCAAACAATTCTGTTGAATCGTTACGATTGCGTTTTTTTAAGATGGCCTTGCAGCAATTCACCAATATGGTCTTGCTCCAGGAATAAAACGATTCATCTTTTTTAAGTTTGCCTATTTTATTATAAAGAATAAGTGTCATATCCTGTATGGCATCCAAAGCATCATGTCTGTTCTTTAGATAAACATAAGCCAGTTTATAATACTCATCCTGCTTATACATTATCAGTTCAAGCAGTGCTTGCTTTTCTTCATTTTTTGCTCTGATTACGTACGCTTTTATGTCCACTGCCTCACCTCCTATGCTTATAAGAGTATTTTACACCTAAAAAGGTTCAAAAAAACAAAATAAAAAATAACCTGCATCTAAATCTTATTTATAAGACTTGCAGCAGGTTACTTATAATAACATATACGATTTGAAAAGATTTTTTATCTGGTTTTAGCACTTTCCCTTGCCAGCAGCCTGAAAATCCTCTGATGCCCATCAGAAGTGGGGTGAGGATCGATGCTTAGCGTGTCGTAAAGCAAGCTGAAGTTTACGCTTTTTGAATCTTTATTAAACTCGCTATATACATCAATAACGTCACATCCCGAAACACTTGCAAAGACTGTATTGATATGCATTACCAGTCCTTCCATCATGGCAAAAAGTTCCGGACTTTCATTGGCTTTCACAGGATTATACAGGTTGAGTGCTATGACTTTCGCATCATTATTTAATCCTCTAATTCTACTCACAATCTCCGGCCAATCTTGAGTAAACTGTGCCGCTCCACGAATGAGAGCACTGTTTAAATCCGGTGAATTCATCAGCCCATATACCACTTGATTCCAAACGTCCTCACCTACCAGCTTAATAACGTATTCCGTCAAGACGATAAAAGCCTTCAGCAGTTCATCAGAATCCGGATTTTCCCCGAGCTGTTCTTCCATCTGAGCCAAGAATATCTCAAACTCAATCTGCTGCTCCGGTGTCAAATATACCAGCAAGGCGTCAACCTCCGAAATCAATCCGAATATGATCGGACCTAAAAGATTGTTCCCGCCTATGCTTATAGTTATTATATCCGCTTGGGATACTGCGTATTGAAAACTTGAATTGGTCCTTAACTTCCCTAACATATCTCCACTGGTCTCACCTGGGATTCCCAGGTTAAATGACTGGCTTGGCCCTAGGAACCTGTCGAATCTTTCAAAATAGCTTTTCCCGGGTTCAGCGCTCATTCCGTATGCTATGGAGTCACCTAAATTTACATAAACCGTTGTCTCCGGTAGATTCGCCGGCGGAGATGCCAGTGCCTGCATCGGGAATGCTAAAACTATCAACATAGCCACCAATATAACTAAGAACTTCTTTTTCATAATGATCCCCCTTATAACAACAAAAAAACCTTCAGAAAATCAGCTTAAAGTGTTTGAACATTTACCACCTCCACTCTAACCTATATTCTCATAAGGTTTCCCTGCAGATTTTTAATTGAGTTATGAATTTACCGGTGCTGAGACATGTTGATGTTTTAAAACCTCATGACAACATGGTCCGAATAATTTTTTAGATGCGCAGTTGATTTATGTGATTTTACCCTTAGATATCAGTTGACTAACTTATACCCTGTATAGATATTCACAAACAATATTTGTCTTTAGTATTCAATTATCTGCACCTTAAAATTTCTATTATTGGATCCATTTACACCTCAAACGCCTTCGCCACATCTTTCAAACTTTTCATAATTTCTATATGCTGTGGACAGCTCTTTTCACATTTTCCACATTCGATGCAATCAGAGGCTTTGCCAAACTTCTTAGTGTAATTTCCATAATAGACCTTTAAAATATTAAACCCTTTGTCTTTAAATCGTTCCTTCGCATTGTACAGTGAAAAATAGTTTGGTATGGGGATGTTCATCGGACAATCATCCACGCAATAATTGCATGCTGTGCAGGGTACCGTTATCGATTCGTTGATTATCTTAACAGCTTTGTCGATAATATCGAGCTCTTCTTTGAAAAGAGGTTTAAATTCCTTCATATAGCCTGTATTATCCAACAGCTGTTCCATTGAAGACATCCCGCTTAAAACGGTAATGACATTATCAAGACTTGCTGCATATCTTACAGCCCAGGATGCAACGCTCATTTCCATATCATATTTTTTATACAGCTTTTCCACCTCTTCAGGCACCTGTGCCAATATTCCACCTTTTACAGGTTCCATGATTATCACAGGTTTATTGTGCTTCATAGCGACCTCGTAGCATTTTCGAGATTGAATGCTTTCATTTTCCCAGTCAATATAATTGATCTGCAATTGTACGAAGTCCACTTCCGGGTTCTCGGTCAAAATTTCATCAAGCAAATCTGCTCTGTCGTGAAAGGAAAAGCCTATTTTCTTTGCTTTGCCTTCCGCTTTTTTATTTTGAACAAATGAAAAAGCATCAAATTTCTTAGCTAATTCATAATGACCTACGCCTAAGTTATGTATCATATAATAGTCAAAATAATCTAGACCTGTTTTTTCGAGTTGTTCGTTAAATACCTTCTCCAAATCTTCTTGCTCTTTAATAAGCATAATCGGGAGCTTATCTGCAACTGTATAAGCTTCTCTCGGGTGGCGCTTTACCAGTGACTCTCTTAATGCAATCTCGCTTTTAAAGTTATGGTACATGTAAGCAGTATCGAAGT
>CAZOTE010000088.1:0-7358 GCA_964582705.1 uncultured Eubacteriaceae bacterium
AAAGGGATAGATCTTATACCTGTTAATAGGTGAGAGATCTATCCCTTTTGTCTTTGACTAAAACTCAGAAGCTGTATGAGCTGACATTCCTAAGAAGATTTTTTTAATTTTCTTCTTTCCAACTAGCCAGTGAAACATGTTATAATAGTGTGATAGGAGGGATGGAAATGGTTGATAACGATATGCATCTGAAGAATTTCACGGAAATATTGGTAGATGAAGCAATAAATAAATTGTGGATGGATTATGACGGTGAATGCAAGTGTGATAGATGCAGAATGGACATAAAGGCAGTAGCTCTAAATCATTTGCCACCTAAGTATACCGTTACTGACAGGGGGGAAGTTTACACAAAATTGGATACTTTTAAAAACCAGATAAATGTTGATATAACAAAAGAAGTTGTGTGTGCTATGGAAAAGGTTAAGAAAAGACCTTCTCATGAATAAAGGCAAAAGGTGGCTTGGATGAATAGCGTAATGAGAAAAGATAATATATTAAAACTA
This sequence comes from uncultured Eubacteriaceae bacterium, assembly GCA_964582705.1. Classification (GTDB taxonomy): domain Bacteria; phylum Bacillota; class Clostridia; order Eubacteriales; family Alkalibacteraceae; genus Alkalibacter. Next base: position 507 of record CAZOTE010000088.1, read on the forward strand.
TTAAAAGAGAGTGAAATTCCGATTTCAGGAGCGGATCTTGCAGAAAAATTTGGTGTAAGCCGGCAAATAATAGTACAGGATATAGCACTGATAAGAGCTGAAGGAAGCCAGATAATAGCCACATCAAAAGGATACATGTACCCCAAATATTTGAAAAATGCAATATTCAAGACAATTGCTGTCAAACATAGTTCAGGAATGATGGGAGAAGAACTCTACATAATAGTTGATTATGGTGCTAAAATCCTTGATATAATCGTTGAACATCCAGTTTACGGCGAAATCAAGGCTAATTTGATGCTCTCTACAAAAGATGACATAGACACGTTTGTAGAAGAATTTGCAAAATCGAAGGCTGAGCCCTTGTCTGTGGTTACAAATGGAGTTCACCTCCATACCATAGAAGTTCCAAGCAACAAAATTTACGAGCTTATTAAACAGGCATTAAAGGAAAAAGGATTCTTGCTTGAAGACTGAGAAGGGAATGATAAGTATCAACAAAAGCAATAAGGTATTATCAATCGTAATAATAGTATTAGGCATCATAGGAGCTCTTTTTGCGCTCTCATCAAGGTTTTATATTGACTATTTGTGGTTTGTTGAAACAGGATATACACAGGTGTTTTTCAAGGAAATCGTCACAAAAGCACAGCTTTCAGTACCTATGTTTGCTATATTAGCAGTCATACTTTATTTTTATTTTGAGTTTCTAAAAAAAATTGCTTCAAAAGGCAAAATCATCCCAATAACTAAAAAGAGACTAGACTTTATTCCTCTGGGGGTTTCTGGGGTTCTAGCTTTTATAATAACGTCACTAGCTACAAATGCATTATGGTATAAACTTCTTGAGTTCATTAATTCTGAGCCCTTTAATGTGGATGATCCCATATTTGGAAGAGACATTTCTTTTTATGTCTTCAAGCTTCCATTTATGGAAAGTCTTCACGCGGTTTTATCCAGTGTTTTGTTTTTAGTCTTCATATCCACCATAATTTTTACAGCTGGTTATTATCTATCGAAAAGCACGTCTCAGATTGACGTTGGAGAAGTGAACAAGCCTGATATAAAGGAATTTTTTATTCAGCTGGGTATGATTATGACAAAGCAAATAGGCGTGTTCGTTGGGTTGTTTTTTATGCTGGCTGCATTTGGATATTACTTAAACTCTATAGGGCTATTGTTTTCTCCGTCAGCAATTTCCTTCGGAGCAGGGTATACCGATTCAGTCGTTAGATTGAGATTGTACCAAATCCTGATGTACATGTCCATAATCGGAGCTTTAGTCTCATTTGCATCGGGGTTTAAAAGAAAGCTAAAACCCCTTCTAATTGCACCTGTATTGATATTTGCAGTATCTTTTTTAGGAGGTATCGTTGGGCTTGTCGTTGAAAACTATATCGTGGTTCCAAACCAGTTCGGAAGAGAAGAGCCATACTTAAGAAGACATATTGAGTACACGAGGAAAGCTTATGATATAGATGATGTAAAAGTTCAGGAATTTTCAGCGAAGCAGGACATTACTATAGAAGATATCGAGGAAAATGAATTAACTATTAAAAATATACCTATAAACGACTATAGGGCCACCCTTGACATGTACAATTCAATCCAGGGATTTAGGATATATTATGAATTTAACGATGTGGATATTGACAGATACACCATAAATGATGAATATATTCAGGTCTTTATATCTGCCAGAGAGATGAACAACGACAAGCTAGAAGAAAATGCAAAGACCTGGATAAATCAGCATCTAAAATATACTCATGGATTCGGCGTGGCCATTTCGCCTGTGAATAGGGTTAACGAAGTAGGACAGCCGGATCTGGCCGTCAAGGATATACCACCACAGTCGAGCTCCCCGGAAATTCAAGTTGAAGAACCCAGGATATATTTTGGAGAAAGCACCAACACTTATGCGATTACCAATGCCAAAACAGCGGAATTTGATTACCCTGAAGGAAGCGACAATAAAGAGAACTTCTATGAGGGAACAGCGGGGATAAATTTGAGTTTTATCAATCGGTTGGCATTTGCGGTACAGGAAAGAGATTTAAAAATACTCCTATCATCAGAAATTACATCACAAAGCAAAATGTTGATAAGAAGAAACATAGTTGAAAGAATAAGTGAGATAGCTCCATTTTTAAGCTACGATGAAGATCCGTACATAGTAGTTTCTGAAGGCAGGCTATATTGGATTATGGATGCCTTTACTGTTAGCAACAGATATCCCTACGCACAGCCATTTGATAGCAATAACACCTTCAATTATATCAGAAATTCGGTGAAAGTCGTGGTCGATGCATATAACGGGGATGTGGTTTTCTATCAGGTTGAGGATAATGATCCCATTGCCAATGTTTATAAGAATATCTACCCGGGTATATTCAAGCCGATAGATGAGATGCCGCAGGATCTTCGAAGTCATGTAAGGTACTCACAGGATATGTTTGATATTCAGGCAGATATCTATAGGACGTATCACATGCAAAACACTAGAGTTTTTTATAACAAAGAAGACCAGTGGGAGCTTCCAAGGCAGATATACGGATCTGAGAAGGAAGTAGAAAACATTGAGAGCACATATCTAATAATGAAGCTTCCTGAAAGGGAAGAAGAATTTACACTCATGGTTCCATTTACAGCAAGACAAAAAGATAATATGGTTGCTTGGATGGCCGCTATGAACGACGGCGATAGCTATGGAGAAATAATGGTTTATACCTTTCCAAAACAAAGCCTTGTCTACGGACCTATGCAAATTGAACAGAGAATTGATCAAGATACAATAATTTCACCCCAACTTACCCTCCTTGGGCAGCAGGGGTCACAGGTTATTCGGGGGAATATGATGGCGATCCCGGTGGAAGAGGCTATACTTTATGTTGAACCTGTTTATATAAAGGCTAGAGAAAGTGAACGAAGTCTGCCGGAGGTCAAAAAGATAATAGTGTCTTATAATAATAGGATCATAATGGCTGATAGCCTTCAAGAAGGATTAACTCAAATTTTCGGGGAGTCTGCAGATGAGAATGACGATGAGGATGAAATTCCGGGTACCATTATACCTGGAGATCTAAACAGCCTCATAGTAGAGGCGAACAACTTATTTGAAAGAGCTCAGCAGGCTCAGAAGGAAGGCGATTGGGCTGAGTACGGAGCACTCATCAATCAACTGGAAGACGTGCTAAATCAGCTTAATATCATACAGGAATCGATCAGACAGCCTCAGGAGTGATAGTGACATAAATAAAATTACTTTGAAGGGAGAACTCGATGTTAGATATAAAAAGAATCAGGGACCATAAGGAAGAAGTAAGCGAACTTCTAAAAAGAAAAGGTGATTATGACATCACAGAGCTCTTGGAGCTTGACGATAAGAGAAGAAAGATGATAACAGAGGTGGAGGAGAAAAAAGCCGAACAAAACCGGGTTTCAAAGCTTATACCTCAGTATAAAAAGGAAAAAAAGGACGTAACAGAGATCTTAACAGAAATGAAGCAGCTTTCAGAAGAGATAAAATTGATGGATGAGAAACTTAAAGGCTTGGAAGAGATAATAAAAAGAACTCTATTGGAGCTTCCAAACCTTCCAAACCCAGATGTTAAAATCGGCAAGGATGACAGTGAGAATGAAGAGATAAAAAAATGGGGAACTCCAAGGGAATTTAAGTTTGAGGCAAAACCTCATTGGGATATCGGTACTGAGCTTAAGCTTTTAGATTTTGAAAGAGCTGCAAAAATAACTGGTGCAAGGTTCAGCATGTTTACAGGAGTTGGTGCCAAGCTAGAAAGAGCAATAATAAACTTCATGCTTTCAGTGCATACTGAAGACGGAAAATATACTGAAGTGTCGACGCCGTTTATGGTCAACAGAGACTCTATGACCGGCACAGGACAGCTTCCAAAGTTCGAAGATGATGCGTTCAGAGTAATCGAAGACAGAGATCTGTTTTTGATTCCTACAGCAGAAGTTCCAGTAACAAATCTTCACAGGGATGAAATACTTGAAGAATCCCAGCTGCCAATCTACTACACAGCATACTCACCATGCTTCAGAAAAGAAGCAGGTTCAGCAGGCAGAGACACGAGAGGACTTATTAGAAACCATCAGTTTGATAAGGTAGAGGTAGTCAAATTTTCGCATCCGGATACTTCCTATGAAGAACATGAAAAACTTACGTCCGATGCTGAAAGCATCCTGCAGCTATTGAAACTTCCTTACAGGGTAGTGGAACTATGTACTGGAGATATGACATTTTCATCTGCCAAGACCTATGATATCGAGGTGTGGATGCCTAGTTATGGCAGATATGTGGAAATAAGCTCATGCTCAAATTTTGAAGATTACCAGGCACGAAGGGCTAACATAAGGTTTAGAGATGCCCAAACGGGGAAAACTCGTTTTGTGCATACTTTAAACGGCTCAGGATTGGCTGTGGGGAGAACCTTTGCGGCTATACTTGAAAACTACCAAAATGAAGACGGAAGTGTTGTCATTCCCGAAGCACTAACAGGCTTCATGGGTGGCATGGAAGTTATAAAATAGTAAAATATGGTCCCGCTTGAAAGAGATTTTATGCGGGACCAATAATAAGTAAGGATTTTTTAAAATCCTAGTTGACAACAGTTCGCTACGTTGGTATAATAACAATTGTCTCATTCCGAGAGGTACCGAAGTGGTCATAACGGGGCGGTCTTGAAAACCGTTAGGGTGCAAGCCCACGTGGGTTCGAATCCCACCCTCTCGGCCATTTTTTTTATTTTAAACAAAAAGCTATAGCTATGGAGAAGTACTCAAGTGGCTAAAGAGGTGCCCCTGCTAAGGGTATAGGCCGGGTAACCGGTGCGAGGGTTCAAATCCCTCCTTCTCCGCCATTAGTATCCCAAAAATCAGCATCAAAACCATTTGGGTTTATGATCAGCCTGATTTTTTCTGCATCATACACGTAGACCTTCGAAACGATCTGCTGTATGATTTTTTTCTGCCCATTTTTAGACAAGTTGCTAAGATCGGCTTTTGAGCTAAACTCTTCAATCAACTGATCAAGGGTCTTTTGTCGTGGAACAGGGATGCCGTTTAACTCAATTAACTTGAATTCCAAAATGCGAGTGGATAAAATCTAAATAGTTATTGTTAGTCTTATAACTTCCTACCACAATTGGGACAGAAGTTATACTTTGCCTCATTGATGATGCTGTAACAAGCAATATTGTCAAACACAAGAGTTACAATTAAATCCCTTTTTTATTTTTAAGTAGGCGTCCAAGAAGTTGGAGGCTCTTTGTGTATCTATATATGTTGAAGATTCTAAATATACGCACTAAACGCAATATCCTTAAAAACCTTGGGTTCAAGTATATGGCTGATACATTTTAAACTATTAATGTAACAATAAAGGGGCTAAATGTTTGGCTTGATTTCAGTTCATTTGTATCAATTAATCGACAAAATGTTTTAAGCATAGTTATCTTCCTGAAACGCAAAGATCTGTTTCTTTAAAGTGTGTTGATCTGCATTTGCATGTTGGTAGGCATTTGTATGAATTGCGTATTTCTTAGGGCTTCCAACTAAGTCTATAAATCTACTTGCCAATTTAGGATCGAATTGTTTCCCTAAGTTGTCTTCAATCTCCTTTACAACAGTTGATAGCGCCATCCCTTTTCGATATGGCCTATTTGACATCATGGCATCAAATGCATCTGCAAGGGAGAGCATTCTTGAATAATACGGGATGTCATCACCGGTTAACCCGTCAGGGTATCCTTTGCCATCAAAACGTTCATGATGCGCTCTTACGATCAGAGCATACTCGCAAAAATCAGGTAAGCTCTTTAGTATGTTGTATCCAAGGGCTGTATGTTTTTTGATTATCTCAAATTCTTCATATGTCAGCTTGGTTGTCTTATTTAACAATTCAGCCGGAAGATCTATCTTTCCTATATCATGCAACAAGGATATTATCTTAAGCCTTTCAACCTCAAAACTGTCAAGACCTAATGATTCTCCAAATTCAGCCATAAGATTCATTACTCGTATAGAATGACCATAGGTGTAATGATCCTTTGAATCAATAATGCTAAGTACCATTTTTATTGCCAGTTCTTTTTCAAGGCTGCTGCCGGCGATATCTTCAATATTGTCAAAGAGGTTCTTATAAACATTCGTATTCATATTTTCGTAAAGCTTGTTTCCGGATATTATTTTCTCTGCTTGAGAATACAGCTGGTCATATGAATCAACCGTATGTGGGTAGTGGGCAACTCCTGATGATATCTGTAGATGATCTATCTGAATGCCGCTTTTGTTTTGGTAAAAGTAGAATTCATCAACCTTGTTATGTATTTCTTTCTCTAATCGGATCATTTCATCAAAATTTGCTTTGGGAAGCATTATGGCAAACTTGCTTCCAGATGCTCTGCAAAAGATGCTTTCCTTTGAGAGGCTTTTATTTATTGAATCAGAAATGCATTTTAAAACAGCGTCGCCAGCTTGATAACCGTATGTTTTATTTATTTCACCAATCGGGAAAATATCAAAAACCAAAATTCCTATAGGGGATTTGCCGATTCCCTCTGATAGCTCATACAAGTATTTAAACATATATTTCTTATTGTGCAATCCAGTAGTCATGTCTTTAAAAGCCAATATCTCGATATCTATGCGTTTCTGGTTTAAACTTTCAACCAGCACGCCAACAATGATTGAGGCTATGATGATGCTTAGTTGAGTAAACATAAGTCCATAGTACATCATATGAGGGTCTTCAAGGATTCTATAAAATGATGCAGCTCGGGAGTTTGACAGTTTCATCAATAAGAAAGTTCTGAAAGCCTTGACAGGGCT
>CAZOTE010000089.1:0-7308 GCA_964582705.1 uncultured Eubacteriaceae bacterium
ATTTGCAGTTTCTTCAGCGCTGGCGATTTTTCCCTCAGCGATATTTTTTCTATAGAAATATCCTGCAACAAAAGCGATCAATGTGAAACCAACAATAACAGGTAAGATGTAATTGCCTAATGCCTCGATCATATTGCCTACACCTCCTTTATTATGTTATTGACAAAAAAATAAAACTGTTTCACTTTTTCGATGGTATTTCCAAAATCATTAATGGACAGGTTATAATAATTAACCTGTAGATAACAATCTAATTTTATACTTTTTCTAAACATGTGTCAAGCTGATTGATTTTGTATAAAACCGGAAATATACAAAAGCAGACCGATTGTGGTCTGCCTTTTGGGACTTATTTATCTTCTGAAATTTCTTCGTTTTCGCCTTTGACAAGGTTAAAATGTCGCCTTATCTTGAGTTCTATCTCGTTGCATATTTCTGGATTTTCTATTAGGAACTGCTTAGCATTTTCTCTTCCCTGTCCTAGTTTTTCATTGTTGTATGAGTACCAAGCACCAGATTTATTAACTATGTCCACCGAGCTTCCTACATCTAAGAGATCTCCTTCTTTGGAAATTCCCTTGCCATACATGATGTCAAATTCCGCTATTTTAAATGGAGGCGCCAATTTATTTTTAACAACTTTAACCCTTGTTCGGTTTCCTATCATATCCTGACCTTGCTTGAGAGTGTCTATTTTTCTGACATCCAATCGTATTGAAGAGTAGAATTTAAGAGCTCTTCCTCCGGAAGTGGTTTCAGGATTTCCAAACATTATGCCTACTTTTTCACGCAACTGATTTATGAAAACGGCAGTAGTTTTGGATTTGTTTATAGATCCAGTGAGTTTTCTTAAAGCCTGGGACATAAGCCTTGCCTGAAGTCCCACATGGGCATCTCCCATCTCGCCTTCGATTTCTGCCCTTGGTACCAAAGCTGCCACCGAATCCACTACCACAATGTCTACAGCTCCGCTTCGTACAAGCGCTTCGCAGATTTCCAGAGCCTGTTCTCCAGTATCAGGTTGGGAAACGATCAAGTTGTCAATGTCTACCCCCAATGCCTTTGCATAAACAGGATCTAACGCATGCTCCGCATCTATGAATGCTGCATTTCCTCCGTTTCTTTGTGCCTCTGCTATTACATGTAATGCTACAGTAGTCTTACCGGAAGACTCCGGTCCATATATTTCCACCACTCTTCCTCTGGGTAGTCCCCCTATCCCGAGTGCGATATCCAATCCTATAGAAGTGGTCGATATTGCCGCTATGTTTTGATTTGCGGATTGTTCTCCCAGCTTCATAACAGAACCTTTACCAAATTGCTTTTCAATCTGTGTAAGTGCCATTTGCAATGCCTTGTCTTTTTCCATCATGTTATCCCGAATTATCGGTTCACATCCTTTCGCCGATTGATAGAACGTCTGTTCTGCTTTCAATTATATCTTAATGACCTTTATAAAGTCAATTGTTTTTGACGAGCATTACAAACCTATGAGTTGTCTTCTTATCATGTTCAAGGCGATATTTGCAGATTTTAGCTGAACCCTGTGCCTTGTTCCACTTATGTTATGCTCTTCCACATGGATATTCCCTTTATAGGCTATTCCCACATAAACAAGTCCGACAGGCTTGTCTTCTGTTCCTCCTGTAGGACCTGCTATTCCGGTGGTTGCAACTGCCATATCTGTATTATTGTTTTCAATTAATCCCTTTAGCATCTCTTCTGCGCATTCGCGGCTTACCGCTCCGTAATTTTCAAGAGTGGATTTTCTCACTCCCAGGTACTTCATTTTTGAATCGTTGGAATAACATATTAAAGAGCTGTGAAGGCACTTTGATATTCCAGCAGTTTCAGTCAATCTGCTGGTTATAAGACCTCCTGTACATGATTCTGCCAAAGAAATCGTTGTGCTTGTATCAATAAGAAGCTTGGCAACAAGACCATTCAGAGAAATATCCTCTCGAGCAAAGATGTTGTCTTTTAACCTGTCGGCAATTATCTTATCCGTTTTATCCAAGAGAAGCTTTGCCTCATCTTCCGACTTGGCATTGGCCGTAACCCTTAACAATACTTCATCAGGCTTTGCATATGTCGCTATGGTAGGATTTGTCTGATTGTCTATTATGTCTATTAGCATGTCTTCGAGGGCTGACTCGCCAATTCCCGATACCTTGTAATAGTTGGAAAAAAACTTATCCTGGCTCTTGCCTTGAAGATAAGCCATTACGAAATCTCTAAACATGGGAACAAGCTCTCTTGGAGGTCCAGGAAGCATTATTATGACCTTACCTTCATGCTCGATTAAAACACCGGGAGCAGTTCCATTTTCATTGGGTATTATATGCGCTCCTACTGGCATATATGCCTGCTTTAAATTGTTCTGAGTCATTTTTGAAGATATTTTGTGAAAAAACGACATCATCTTGTCGTAGCTTTCAACGTGCATCTCCATATCAAGTCCTAAAAGCCTGGCTACCGTTTCTTTGGTGAGGTCATCTTGAGTAGGTCCCAAGCCTCCAGTCAATATTATAAGATCGCTTCTTTCCACCGACTCTTTCAAGATGCTCATCAGCCTGTCAGGATTATCTCCAACGGTTGTCTGAAAAAAAACGCTTACCCCTGCAGATGACAGCTCCTTGCTAATATACTGGGCATTTGTGTTTAAAATATCTCCTATTAAAATCTCGGTTCCTACATTTATAATTTCGCCTTTCATGGGTCACCTCTTTATGATAGTTGTGAAAAAACCTCTTTATTCAACCTAAAGTAATCAATACCGGAAATAATAGTAAATGCTACCGCCAGATACATGGCAATATCGCTGAAAGGAAAATCAACAAGGCTAAATGGATAGTTGTCAAATAGCATGCTGACAATGGCGACCATCTGAGTTATCGTTTTGATTTTGCCCCACCAGCTTGCGGCTATAACTATTCCGTCAGAAGCTGCTAAAACCCTAAGTCCTGTAACGGCAAACTCCCTGGCTATGATAATTATAGCTACCCACGAAGAAATATACCCGGTTTCAACCAGACATATCAACGCTGCAGAAACAAGCAGCTTGTCCGCCAAAGGATCCATGAATTTGCCAAAGACCGTTATCAGATTGTATTTTCTGGCAATGTAACCGTCAAGAGTATCGGTAAATGATGCTATCACAAAGATGAACGCACCGGTGATCCGTCCGTACTCCATATCGGATAAAAAGAAATACATGAAAAAAGGAATCATGATCATTCTTAGTATAGTAAGTTTATTAGGCAGATTCATCGCTCAACACTCCCATCAAATCAAATTCTGAAGCACTTGTAATTTTTACTTCGACGATAGATCCAATCTCCAATTCTTCATCCGTTTCAATGTACACCACACCGTCGATTTCAGGAGCATCCATCCAAGTTCTACCGCTGTAGCCCTCTTCGGTTACTTCTTCTATTATGGATTCTATTACGTTGCCTACATGAGAAAGCATCCTTTCCTCAGAAATAGTTCTTTGAGCCTCCATTGCAGCAAATTGCCTGTATCCCTTCGTTTGAGCATCTATTTGGTCTGTCATTTTTGCAGCTGGAGTCCCTTCTTCCTTTGAGTAGTCAAAAACACCCAGCTTATCAATTTTAAGCTCTTTTATCGATCTTAGCATCCCCTCGTGATCTGCTTGAGTTTCTCCGGGAAATCCTGCAATCATCGTGGATCTGATGACCATATCGGGAATTTCTCTTCTCAGTTTTTCAAACAAAGAAAAAATCTTCTTTTTATCCGTTCTTCTTCCCATACTCTTAAGCACAGAATCTTCGGTATGCTGTACCGGAATATCCAAATAATGAAGCACTCGCTTTGCATCCCTTATTACATTCACGAGTTCCTCGTCTATGTTTTCAGGATAGGCATACATTACCCTTATCCAACTTAATCCCTGAATTTTGTCAAGTTCACTTAAAAGATCTGCAAGCTTTCTTTTTCCATAAAGATCCCATCCATACATTGTCGTGTCCTGGGCTATAAGTATTATTTCCTTTGTACCCTTTTCAGCTAAATTCCTGGCTTCGGAAACGATATTTTCTATCTTTCTGCTCCTGTACTTTCCCCTTAGCTTAGGAATAATACAATAGGTGCAGTGATTGTCGCAGCCTTCTGCTATCTTGATATAAGCAGTGTGAGATGCAGTGCTTATCAAGCGTGGCAGCTCCTCGTTGAAATCTACATGAATATTCCCAAAAGATTTGACCTTTTCTCCGGTTTCCTGAATCTTTTTAATAACTTCCACGATCTTCTCATAGTCCCCTGTTCCTATTACGCTGTCAAGTTCAGGAATTTCCTTCATCAGCTCATCGCGATACCTTTCACTTAAGCATCCTGCTGCAATAAGGCCTTTGAGTCTCCCCCTCCTTTTAAGCTCTCCCATTTCAAGAATCATGTCAATTGATTCTTCCTTGGCAGATTCGATAAAGCCACAAGTATTAATTATGATGAAATCCGCGTCACCACTATTTTCCGTTATTTCATATGAGTTTTGATCTAAAAGACCGAGCATTATCTCTGAATCCACTAGATTTTTTGAACAGCCCAATGAGACCATAGCTATTTTTGTCGTCATTTTATCACCTTTTCTATTCTTGGGAGTTTTCATCCGAAAACTCCGCCTTGTCTATTAGTACCTTCCGCGGCTTGCTGCCGTCAGGACCGGATATTATACCTCTTTCTTCCATTTCATCAATTATTCTTCCAGCTCTTGAATATCCCAAGCGCAATTTCCTTTGAAGCTGGGATGTGGATATAGAGCCGTTTTCTACCGCCAGTTCAATCGCTTTCGGAAGCATGTCATCTTCAAAATCTTCATCAATCGGATTTTTTACTTCCTTGATTTCTTCAATGACTTCTTCTCTATATTGAGGTTCGGAATCTCTTTTGACAAAGTCGACGACTCTTTCAACTTCCTTGTCAGAAATGAAGGTTCCCTGGAGCCTGATGGGCTTCGGTTCACCTACTGGATAATAGAGCATGTCGCCGCGTCCAAGAAGTTTTTCCGCTCCTCCCATGTCTAGTATAGTCCTTGAATCCATCATTGACGATACTGAAAATGATATTCTAGATGGTATGTTCGCTTTTATCAGACCTGTTATTACATCTACTGAGGGTCTTTGCGTCGCCAAAACCAAGTGTATTCCAGCTGCCCTTGCAAGCTGCGCCAGTCGGCATATGGCATTTTCTACCTCACGAGGAGATACCATCATCAAATCTGCAAGCTCGTCTATTATAATTACTATTCGAGGCATAGGTTTTTCGCCTTTTTCTTTTGCAAATTCATTGAACCTTATAATATCTCTTACACCCGCGTCCTTAAAAGCCTTGTATCTTTCCGTCATTTCCTTTATACCCCAATTCAGCGCTCCAGCTGCATGTTTTGGATCTGTTACTACGGGTATCAAAAGATGGGGTATTCCATTATAGTTGTTCAACTCCACCATTTTGGGGTCTATCAGTATCAGTTTCACCTCTTCCGGTGTAGCCTTGTATAATATGCTTATGATTATGCTATTTATGCATACGCTCTTTCCAGCTCCCGTCGCTCCCGCTATCAGCAGGTGGGGCATCTTGGCTATATCTGCCACCACAACGCTTCCGGATAGTTTTTTACCAAGAGCAAACGAAATTTTACTGTCGTGTCTTTCAAATGTCGAGCTTTCGATTATCTCCCTTATGTGTACAACATCAGTATCTTTATTGGGTACTTCTATTCCTATTGCAGCCTTACCTGGTATAGGAGCTTCAATTCTCACGTCAGATGTTGCAAGGCTTAATGCCAGATCATTGGACAAGTTGACTATCTTGCTGACTTTCACTCCCGGCTCCGGTTGAAGCTCGTACCGGGTAACCGTAGGACCTACAGATACCTCTGAAACTTTTGCCTTTACGCCAAAATCTCCAAGGGTTTTTTCAAGAAGCCTGGCACTGGCCATAACTTCTTTCTTGTTCCTCTGGCTATTTCCAGTGAATGTCTTATCTAGATATTCGATAGAAGGAAAGTCATATGTAATCGGCTCATCCACCTTATCCATAAGCTTCTCAATTTCCTTTTCTTCTTTCTCTATATCTATTTTTTTCTTTTTGTCGGATTTTTCTATTGACTTTGCAGTAGATGACTCATCAGTTTTTTTGAGTTCATCTTCATTCTTAATGTTTTCATTTTTGGATATTGGTCTTATCTCGGCATAATCCAATATTTTAATTTGCTTTACGTCTTCTGCCGACTGTTCAGGATTATTTTTAACTTCCTGCATCCTATTTTCTGTTTTTTGTAATTTTGTATTTTTCTCTCTTGGAGCCCTTTTCTCCACCTTAAGCTTTTGACCACCTGTATAAAGATATTCATACAAGGATTTTGGGGTTACCAGCACCCCTGAAACCAAAACCAGCAAAATCATTAATATTACTGTCCCTGTCATTGAAAACATATTTACAGACAGAGATGCTGCAAAGGCTCCTAAAATTCCTCCACCACTGGATGCGCTATGGCTTAATTCGAAAACTGCTGCAGAAAACGCCCTGTCAACCAAGTGCCCGTCGATAATGGAGAAAAGCATGGATATGACCAGTATAAGAAAACAACCAGCAGCCACAACCCTTTTTTTCAAGGTCGGATCTTTGCCAAATATTATCAAAACACCTGTTACTACCAGGACAAATGCCAAAAAGTATCCAGAGCGCCCGAAAAGAAAAGAAATGCCTGCTGACATAAAATTGCCTATTGCACCGGCATTTTCAGCCATCAAAAAATAGAACATGTAAATCCCGTAAAATATCACTGACAGTGCTATTATGTCCCTAATTATAATATCCCTTGCAGGATTTTTTTTCATGCTTTTAGTCCTTCTATTCTTGCTTTTTACCGCCACTGAAATACCACCTTTAAATACTTTTTATGATATCATGAAATTATTGATCAATAATAATCCTGCCATTCCCCAGCAGTAATAAGAAAAATAATGCAGCTTGCCGTTTTTTACCAGCCTGACGAGAAGCCTAATGGCAAATATCCCAAATATTATGGAAGCTGTAAAAGAAGCCAGCAATGCCGGAGTGCTCATTCCCACGTTATTAAGCTCAAGTATGTCCTTTGACTTTAAAAGCACTGCTCCCAATACTGCGGGAATTGAAATAAGAAATGAAAACTCGGTAGCTTCGTCCTTTTTAAGCCCGTTTGCCAATCCGCCTACTATTGTAGATCCAGATCGTGATATCCCCGGTGTAATGGCCAATGTTTGAAAAAGACCTACCACTACCCCCTTCCCAAGGGTCAGCTTTTCGATA
>CAZOTE010000090.1:0-7305 GCA_964582705.1 uncultured Eubacteriaceae bacterium
AATAGTTGCTGCCTTTTTTCAATTTGATGCTTGACTTTTTATAGTTGGTCTTTCTTTATAATATAGTATTCCCATAATACAAAGGTCGCAAACTATTAGAATTAAATATGCGTCATCTTTCAGCGACCATGCTATATTATAGAAGAAAAATTTCAAAAATATCGAAAAACCACTTTAAAAATTCTTTTTACAGGGGTATAATGTTCTTTAGTCCTTTATATGAAACTATTACATAAGAAACGAGGTGAGTTACATGAATTTTGCAGAACGTATTGAAAGACTGAGAACTGAAAAACATATTTCTCAAGATAAATTGGCAAATATGCTCGGTGTTCCCTTCGGAAATGTTGTTAAATGGGAGCAGGGCCGATCTTATCCATCTACAGAGGAGCTCATAAAGATCAGCGACATATTTGATGTCTCGATAGACTATTTGATTAAGGAAAATGAATACAGGACTTATAACGACATCAACGACGAAGTCGATGAAGAAGACGAAAGCGATGAGATGATGATGATCGGTGGATTTATTTTAGGCACTGCAGCAGGGCTAGTCACAGGCAACCTCATGTGGGCGAGCATCGGAGGCTTTGCAGGATTAGGGATTGGATTTATCATGAAAGCGCTACATATATCTTTATAATATTTATTCGAAATATTTTGGTGGCTTAGCAAAGTTGTAGCTTTAATAAAAGGCGAATTTTCCTAGTCGTGGGCACTTTTTCGAATATCATAAACATATCAAACATTAGGAGTGGTGTAATGACAGATGTAACGATTCATGGAATTGTACTGGGGTTTTATCTTGTTTTTTTGCTCGGAATTGGAGCGTATTTCTTTAAAAACAGCAACAGTCAGGCAGACTATTTTTTAGGTGGCCGAAATCTAAATGTATGGGTTACATCGATGAGCGCTCAGGCTTCAGACATGAGCGGATGGCTTCTAATGGGGCTTCCCGGGACAGCTTTTTTGCTGACTAGAAACAGCGGAATGGCAGAAGCGGTATGGACTGCTGTCGGTCTAGCATTGGGGACTTATTTAAACTGGCTTATACTGGCAAAGAGGCTAAGGAAATATTCTGAACATGCAGGCGATGCCATAACTATACCTACCTACATGGAAAACAGGTTTAAGGACAAGACGCATTTGATAAAACTTATTTCAGCTGTATTCATTGTAACTTTTTTTCTTATTTATACAGCGGCACAATTTTCAGCAGGTGCTAAGCTGTTTAATGCTGTATTCGGATTGGATTATACCACAGCTCTTGTAGTAGGAGCCATAGTAATTGTTTCATATACTTTTTTAGGAGGGTTTCTGGCTGTTTGCTGGACAGACCTGATTCAAGGAATCATGATGTTTTTTGCTATAATAATTCTTCCGATCATAGCAGTCATCCAACTAGGTGGAGCAGAGCAAACCTTTGATATAGCCGCTAGATTGGCAGAACTGCCGGGAAGCTTCGGTGCGAGTGAGTGGTTCGGCACGGAAACCTTAAGTGTTTTGGGAATCGTGTCCATAGCAGCATGGGGGTTGGGTTATTTTGGTCAGCCGCATATACTGGCGAGGTTCATGGGAATCAGCCATTCTAACGAAATAAAGCCAGCCAGAAGGATTGCCACGGTTTGGGTAGTTTGCACTTTGGCGGCGTCAACCTTGCTGGGCGTCATAGGCAAGGCTTACATGTCGACGATAGTTTCGGCTGACGTATTGAATACTCTAGATGGTGAGAGAATCTTCATTTATTTGGTTCAAAACATCCTTTCAGGACCCGGATTATCAATCATAGCAGGGATTTTATTGACGGCAATTCTGTCGGCTATAATGAGCACTGCGGATTCTCAGCTATTGGTTACGTCTTCTGCAGTATCAGAGGACATCTGCAAGAATATGTTTTCAAGGTTAACTGACAAACAGCTCTTATGGATAAGTCGAATCAGCGTTTTAGTAGTGGCTTTCACAGCAATAATAATTGCTAGCGACCCTGACAGCTCGGTGTTTGACCTTGTAGCATACGCCTGGGCAGGATTTGGTGCAGCTTTTGGACCGGCAATACTGATGTCGTTGTACTGGAAGCGCATGAATTGGCAGGGGGCTTTGGCGGGTATACTATCTGGAGGCACCGCCGTCTTGGTTTGGAGGAATCTCATTAAAGAGTATATAAATCTATACGAGATACTTCCGGCATTTGTGATATCAATTGTATTTATAATAGTAGTAAGCCTATTGACCAAGGAACCTTCAGAAGATGTAAAAAAGGAATTCGATGAATTCATGAATGCAGACATATAACAATAAAAAGCCTGCCAATTTATACTATAAATGGCAGGCTTTTTATTGTTATTTAACGATCATAACAGGGCACTGGGCTTGATGCAAGACTCTTTGGCTCACGCTGCCCAAAAGAGCACCGGCTACGAAGCCGTGTCCGTGACTTCCCATTACTATCAAATCCACGTCCTGTTCTTCAGCCGTTTCAATTATCTGATTTGAAGGGTTCCCAAACTTGATTATTGGTTTTAGAGGTATATCAGTAGTGATATCTGCCATTGAAATCTCAATTGCCAGATTTCCCAGCTCCTTTAAAGACTCTTGATTGACTGTCAAGCCGTAGGAAGCTGTATATCCCCAATATGAATCGGGGGAATGAGTGACATTTAGAAGAAATATCTCTCCCTCAGTCATATGAGCAATTGCGATGGCTTCCAATAATGCCCTTTTTGAAAAATCTGAAGCATCCGTAGGTACCAGAATTTTTTTATACATGATGTTAGCCTCCTTGCATTTGTGTTTGTCTTAAATATATTTTAACATAATTTCAATCATTAATCCTTTTAATTTCAATTATAATTTAATGTGGTAGAAAAAAAGTTACTATTGCTGCTAAAAATATCTCTACTGTGAACTGATTGTGTTATAATATAACTGGTATTTAATTGCAGTTAAGATATAATGATTGTATAAATGGATTGTGGAAAGCATGGTGCATATTATGAAAGAGCTTAATATAGCCTACAGTAGGGAATCATATAAAAAAATATTTGTTTTTGTAGCTGTTTTATGGATCGCATCAGTGCTCTTCTTATCAAGCTATGCTTTCTTAAAGATTACAGGTAATCTGCAAGAAGAAATCGGCAGCAAAGCCATGTTGGTGGCAATGACAATTGCCAGTGATATAAACCTCACTCAAGAAGAAGTCCTGCGGCTTTTGGAATTGGACTACAACAGTCTAATCAAAGATCAAGCCAATATAGAGTTTGAGGCAAAGGCTAGGGAACTGATGGGAGTATCGGATATCAAATACGTGTACTTGGAGATGTTGGCTCCTGAAATAGAATATTATGTGCATAAAGATGAAGCGAATCTCTACAAATTGCCCGAAGGGACCCCTCTTAATACAGTATTTCTCCTCGATGCAGTAGTTGATGATAATACAAGGTTTGAGGTAATTGATGGAGATGCTTATGTTAACAAGGACCGGTATAATGCAGCTGATGAAATATTATACGAGTTGTATGAAAAGCAAGCACCGGGTTACTACAGGGTAAGCGACCGCTGGGGAAGCTTCATTACAGGGTTTGCGCCTGTGTATGATACTGAAAACATTTTGATTGGGATGGTTGGAGTCGATCTTTATATAAACAAATATTTGTCTTTGATTGACGATTTTTTGCTTGTTATAGGAGGTTTAATAGCTGCGAATTTATTGGTAGCTGGAGTAGCTGCAAGATTTTTATTCAAATTCAAGAGCGTGGACAGGCAATTAAAGGAAAAAACCGTATTATCGGGTATGGACTATCTTACTAGCTGCATGAACAGAAGGTTATTCAACGAAGTATACGAAAAGGAATGGGAGAAATCAATTTCCGAAAAAAGAAATTTAGCTGTAATTTTTGTGGATATCGATTATTTTAAAGAATTTAATGACAATTACGGACATGTAGCCGGTGACGACAATCTTAAAAAAATTAGCGAATCACTTATTAAAATTGCTACAAGGCATGGAGGGATAGTAGGAAGGTACGGTGGAGATGAGTTTATACTGATGCTTCCTGATTGTGGGGTTGAAAAAACCGAAGTCGTAGCCAAAAGAATAATAAAGGCTATTCAAGATCTTCAGATAGAGCATGAGATGTCTCCGGTTTCAAGCTATCAAACAGTCAGCGTAGGTGCAGCCAGCATCGTGCCCGTCGAACATTTGAATGCGGAAGATTTGATTAACTATGCAGATGATGCGCTGTATAAATCGAAAAGGTATGGGAGAAACCATATTTATATATGGAATAAAAGCTCTGCAGATAATCTCAGGGATCAGCAAGCTATTTCGTAAAACCATAAATGCATTGCATCTCCCCTTGGGGGAGGACGTAGAATTTAGAAAAGGAGATGAATGCATGTTTCGGATTGGTGAATTTTCTAAGATGGGAAAAACAACTGTGAAGACCCTTCGCTATTATGATGAGCAGGGCCTGTTAAAGCCGAAAATGACAGACAAGTACACTAAGCACAGGTATTATGCAACTGATCAATTACTTGTACTTCACCGGATACAATCTTATAGGCAAATGGGACTTGGCATCGAAGACATCAAATCTATAATGTCAGGGGATAACCCGGATAGGTTTTTGATAAGGCGAAAATTTGAATTGATTGACCAATTGAACCATGCAAAAGATACAATCTCCAGGATAGAATTTGTTCTACATCAAAAGGAGGATGGTTTTATGAATTATGTTGCAACAATCAAGGAATTACCGGAATGCATCGTTTATTCTAAAAAGTTGACGGTTCCGAGCTATGATTCCTACTTTGAGTTGATACCTGAAATAGGAAGAGTCATCTCACAAAAGTATTCAGATCTTAAATGTAGAGTGCCTGAATATTGCTTCATAGAGTATCTTGACGGAGAGTACAAGGACAAAGATTTCAATATTGAGTTCTGTGAAGCCGTTGACAGTATCAGGGATGACTTTGATGATATCAAGTTTAAGAAGATCGAAGCTGTAACTGCGGTGTCTGTCATGCACAAGGGAGCATATTCAGGTTTGGCACAAGCATATGCCTTTGCTTACAAGTGGATTGAAACCAATGGATACGAAGTAGCGGGAGCTCCAAGGGAAAGTTACATAGACGGCATTTGGAACAAGGAAAGTGAAAAAGAGTGGTTAACCGAATTACAGATTCCTTTAAATAAGCCTACTTAGAATCATAAAAATAGCGGTGACCTGATGCACTGAGAGCGCATGGAATCACCGCCTGTTTTTTTACTTGTCCAGCTCTGCTAATATCTGAGTTGTTTTGCTCGTGCCAAGTCTTGTACATCCAGCTTCGATAAGCTCCAATGAGAATTTTAGGTCTGTTATTCCACCAGCTGCCTTAATTTTCATTTTATCGCTTACAGCGTTTTTCATAAGAATAATGTTCTTGATGGTAGCTCCTTCGTGGGCAAATCCTGTCGATGTCTTTACGTAGTGTGCGCCTGCTTCTTCACAAAGCTTGCTTCCTAAAATAATTTCTTCGTCTGTTAAATAAGCGGTTTCTAGTATTACCTTTACTATCGCAGGGGATGCCTTTACTACTTCGGCTATATCATTGCGAACGTAGTCTATATCGCCTGAACGAATAGCTCCGATATCTATTACCATGTCTATCTCGGTAGCTCCGTTTTTATATGCTTCTTCAGTTTCCAAAGCCTTGATATAAGTAGTGTGAGCTCCTGACGGGAATCCTACCACAGTACCTATAGCGGTTTGGGTATCCTTTAAAATGTCGTAAGCCATTTTTACTCTGTTAGAATTAACGCAAACGGACACACAGTTTAGATCCTTTGCATATAGACATCCATTTATGATGTCCTCGTTGGTAAGATTTGGCTTTAACAGTGAATGATCGATATAACGTACCAGTTGTTCTTTAGTGATCATATTTGATCCCTCCTTGAATTAATTATGTTCATATGAACGCATGTGTGTTAAAATGAACATAGGTATAGTATATAAAGAATAAATGAGGATGTCAATCTTTACTTTACATCAACAACGATATTATAATACTATTATACACTGAAAAGGAGCAGCAGATGAAAAAATCAGATTTAGTTAAAATAGCGAGGCTTTATTATGAAAAAAAGATGACGCAACAAAAGATAGCGGACATAATGAATATTTCGAGGATGGCTGTTTCCAGGAGCCTTTCAAAGTGCGAAGAAGAGGGAATAGTTGAAATTAAAATAAGTACTCTAGACTCGTATATGGATATGGAAGACGCTATCAAAAGAAGCTATCCTCTTGCAGAGGTACATATTGTTCCTTTCGACGATGAGATTAATGTGCTTCAAAGGCTGCTATCGGAAAAAGCCATGGATGTCCTGAGTAGACATTTAAAAAAAGGTGCCAACGTAGGCGTAGGATGGGGATCGACTATGCGAGCGCTAAAAAATTATGCCAGGGACAATGAAATGCCTCATATAGAAGCACAGTTTGTTCCACTGATGGGTGGGTATGGAAATGCTGATTCTGAATTTCACGCAAGTCAAATAGCAGCAACTTTGGGCAAGGCATATAATGGCGGTTTTTTACAGCTTCATGCTCCGGCTATCGTAGGAAGCAGCGAGATAAAAAAAGTTTTGATAGAAGATGCACAAATCGATCTGGTGTTTAAAAGTTTAAAAAAACTTGATTTGGCTATCCACAGCTTTGGATGCCTGTCGGCAGAAGATGCCTCTGTTTTATCATCAGGCTACTTTACGGAAAGCGATATAAATGAATTGAGAAGAGCCCAAGTGGAGTGTGATATAGTCTCCAGCATATATCTTGACAGGGATGGAAATGAAGTGGACCTTGAGATATTGACAAGGACCATAGGCATATCCTCGGAAGATTATAAGAAAATCCCGATAAAAATAGCTGTAGCCGGAGGGGATTCAAAATTGCCTGCCACTAAACTTGTTGCAAGGAGTGGATTGGTGGATATTTTAGTAACTGATGAAAAGACAGGAGAACACCTTGTAAATAATGCGAAATAGTTTGCAATTCAACCGGGTTATTGATATAATTGCTATGTTAAAAGAACCTTTATCTCGGTTTGCTGACTCTCCGACAGCTGACTGTGATGATGGGGATTCAAATTTAGGATGTAAACAAATGGGTTTAGAAAAACAAACAAAAGCAGAAATTATCGAGAAGTTCAAAAAAAGCGAAAATGACACAGGTTCAACTGAGGTTCAAATCGCGCTTTTGACTCAAAGAATCAACGAACTTACAGGTCACTTTAAAGTTCACAAAAAAGATCACCATTCAAGAAGAG
>CAZOTE010000091.1:0-7122 GCA_964582705.1 uncultured Eubacteriaceae bacterium
GGTGAGTGCAAATACTGGGAAGGAAAAGTGGGGATTAATGTTCTTCTAAGCCTTGAAGAGAAAGCAAAAGCAGTCGAGTGGAACAAAAATCATAGAAAAGAGCATTTTATTCTGTTTTCCATCAATGGTTTTACAGATGAACTTGTAGAATTGGCTAAGAAGAGAAAGGATATACTGCTGAGCAGATGAAAAAGCCCAAAAGGGCTTTTTCTTGTAAGATAAGATTATTTAAAAAACAAGGACTGCCTTAAGTAGGGTAGTCCTTGCTTTTTTATCGTACATTTGCGAATTCGTTATTCCAAAATTCAAAGGCGAGATCTATAAATAGCTTTGCCGCATTGCTTAACCGGGTGTTTTTCTTGTGGCTGGCGACTATATCCCAGCTTGGGTTCCCGGGAAGGGAAAAACATGCGATATCTTCAAAGCAGTTCTTAGCAAAATAATAGGGTATAAGGCCGCAACATAGATGAGACTTTATCATGGTGACGATCGTTGTGGGATTTGAAGTCTCAAATAACACTTTAGGCTCAAACCCTGCTTTGTGGAACAGGCTGTCTACAAGCTCAAAGGCTGTGGATTCCTTGTACATCAAGGCAAAAGGCTCGTCTTTTAGCATCTTTAAGTCCAGAGTAGCAAAGGGCTTTCCTGGAGGATTGGCAAGCTTTGCAAGTGGATTAGATCTTGGTATCGCTATGAGAAATTCTTCAGGACATATGGATATGTAAGTGTTTGTAGTCTTTTGCTTGTCAGTCAAAGTCATGAAGCCTATGTCCAACTCCCCTGAATTTATCATGAGTTGCTGCTTTTTTACGCTGATGTCTTTGGGCACCAAGGATATATCCGGATAATGCATGTGAAACAGAGGATAGATATAAGTGAACATGGCGGCACCTCTAGCAGGGGTGAAGCCTACGGAAAGATATCCTTTTTTTGTATCTGCAATATCGCTGATTTGGTTATAGGCTTCCCGTTTGAGCTGAAGTATTTTTCGGGCGTTTTCGATATAGACTACACCTGCTTTAGTTGGATGCCAGTTTGTCCTAGAACGGTGAAAGAGCTGAGTGCCCAGTTCTTTTTCTAGATTAAGCAGCTGCTGATTCAGGGCGGGCTGAGTTATGAAAAGCTTTTCTGCGGCTTTGGTAATGTTGTTCTCTTCCGCTATTTTAAGTATATATTCCAATTGTCTAAGGTTCATAGGACCTCCTTTGAATATTTTAAGTTAATCATTACCATAAGTATAACATAAACTTAGAGAAAACAAAGTATTATCTATTTTACTTATAGAAACCAAGGTCATATAATGTAAACACCGAAAGGGTGAAAAAACAAATTGAAAAGGAGAGCGGTTATGTTTAAAAAAGGTGTTTGTTTAGTAGTTCTTGCAGCAATGGCGTTTTCTCTAATTGCGTGTTCAGGAAACGGTTCAGGAAACGGTGGAGAAGCAAATGATGATGGGGCTCAGTGGCCTAGAAATGTAGAAATAGTAGTGCCGGCAGGCGCAGGTGGTGATACCGACTTCAACGCGAGGCTTTTGGCTGACAAGCTATCGCAAAAGCTTGAGCCTAATTTCGTAGTTTCTAATGTGTCTGGCGAAGGTGGAGGAACGGGTACCCGTCAAGTGAAGAATGCTGCAAACGATGGCAGCTCAGTGCTTTTTTATCATTCGGCATTTGTTGTAAATGAACTTTCAGGAACCACAGACTACGGATTTGAATCATATGAATTTGCCTGCATAGCAGCTATGAATCCCGGTAACGTGGTAACAGTAAGTTCGAGCCTTGGAGTTAATAGCCTGGAAGAATTGTTCGAATACTCACAGCAGAACCCAGGAGAGCTTAGAATGGCGGCGCAAACAGGTGCTACCTCATATGCAGTATCCATGCTTCTGAAAAATGCGGGGTTAGATGTAAATATAGTTGATGCAGGAAGTGCAGCTGAGCGTATGGCAGCTCTATTGGGAGGTCATGTAGATATCATCTTGGCAGCTTATGGATCAATCCATGATTACGTTGAAGCAGGAGATTTGGTTCCGCTAGCTTTAGATAGCGGAGTAGATCTTGATGCAGCAGGACTGAAAAGCATAGTAAGTGAA
Organism: uncultured Eubacteriaceae bacterium; assembly: GCA_964582705.1. Taxonomy (GTDB): domain Bacteria; phylum Bacillota; class Clostridia; order Eubacteriales; family Alkalibacteraceae; genus Alkalibacter. The sequence goes on from CAZOTE010000091.1 coordinate 2,093, forward strand.
GGGTATGACATCAAGTTGCCTTTCTACTACTTCTTTGCATTTCCAGAAGGCACTGACCAAGATTTAGTAGATGAGTTTAGCGCTGCAGTAAAAGACATAGTTGAAAACGATGCTGACTACGCACAGAAGATCGGTGATACGTACCTTCAGACACCTACTTACTACAATGCTAGTGAAGGCCTTGAGAAGTTCAGGGAAGTATATGATATATTGGCAGACGTAGAGTTTTAAATAAAATGCGATTTTAATGGTAAGTATAATTTTCCGAACATGATGCTATGAGGAGATATTTTAATGAAGAAAGATATGGCAAATAATATATTTAACTTTATATTGGTCATGTTGGGAGCAACTTTGTTCATCGCGGCACAGGGCATTGAAACCGGTGCTGCGATGGCACAAGGTGGTGACTTTATGCCAAAGTTGCTTTCAGGCATATGGCTGGTAATTAGTATCTTGAACTTCCTTTATGGAATCAAGCTTAAATCTGAAGAAAAAGTCGATGCATCGGCAAAACTGAGCGGATTTCTTTCCACTTTGATCTTGCTGGTAGTGTACCTTATCATCTTAAGGCCATTAGGGTTTGTGTTGGCATCAATGGGTTATCTATTTGTTCAGATGTATCTGATTGTTCCTTCTGAGAAAAAAACGAAGAGAACATACGGTTTGTTTGCAGTATTGTCTATCGGGGTTCCGATAGCAGTGAGTTGGATATTTGCGAATGTTTTTTCGCTGATCTTGCCCATGGGATTATTAAGGTGATAGAGGAGGTGCACTATGGCTCTGGAAGGTTTATTATCGGTTTTGAATTTTGAAACCGCTTTGTGGATTATTGTAGGAGTTGTTATTGGAATTATATTTGGGAGCATTCCCGGACTCACATCGACTATGGGAGTCGCTTTGTGCTTGCCACTGACATTTTCGATGTCACCGCTAAACGGCATAGCCATGTTGATAGCTTTATATGTAGGAGGAACTTCGGGAGGGTTGATTTCAGCGATATTGTTAAAGATACCGGGCACGCCATCTTCTGTGGCGACTACCTTTGACGGAGTGCCAATGGCAGAAAAAGGCGAGGCGGGAAAGGCGCTTGGAGTTGGGATCTTATACTCTTTTATAGGAACGATATTTTCGATTGTAGCATTGATATTTGTTGCTCCGACCATTGCTAGGTTCGCGCTGAAATTTGGCCCATATGAATATTTTGCTGTCTGTATTTTTGCCCTTACCTTAATCGGTAGCATGGTTGGGAACAACATGCTTAAAGGGATGCTAAGCGCAGTCATGGGGATTACCTTCTCTTTGTTTGGCATAGCTGCCATAGGAGGAGCAAGAAGATTTACATTTGGATTTGAAGAGCTTCAAGGAGGATTTCAGCTATTGCCTGTGATGATTGGACTTTTTGCAGTAGCAGAGATTCTAAAGGTAGGTGCTACAGGACTTGAGGGTGAAAATTTCAAGACGATTTCTTGTAAAATCAGAGGCTTTGGAATTACGTTAAAAGAGTTTAAGGGTCAGTCAATCAACATGATACGGTCGGCACTTATAGGCATCGGAATCGGGATATTGCCGGGCATCGGTGGCGCAACATCCAATTTAGTAGCATATAGCGTAGCTAAGCAACAGAGCAAAAATCCGGAAAAATTCGGTACTGGATGCATAGATGGGATAATTGCTTCTGAAACTTCCAACAACGCATCAATAGGAGGCTCTCTTATACCGTTGCTGACTCTAGGAATACCGGGAGATACCGTTACTGCAATGATACTGGGAGGACTTACCCTTCATGGAATAGCGCCAGGTCCATTATTGTTTCAGACTAGCGGAACGTTGGTATATGGTATCTTTTCTGCATTTTTAATAGCTACTATCGTAATGCTTGTTGTAGAGTATGCAGGAATCCGGATATTTGTAAAAGTTTTATCTGCGCCTAAATACATTTTAATGCCTATAATACTGTTGTTGTGTGTTGTAGGTACTTACGGAACAAACAGGAACATGTTTGATATCTGGACAGCATTGATCTTTGGCGTACTTGGATATTTTCTTTATAAATTCAATGTGCCTCAAGCTCCCATGATACTAGGGTTTGTTTTGGGACCTACGATTGAGCAAAATCTTATAAGAGGCCTGATGTATTCAAATAATGATTTCTTGGCGTTTTTCAAGTCGCCTATCGCAGGAACTGTATTGGTATTTACGATTGCCGTCGTGATATTCACAGCATTTAAAGAATTTAGAAGAGCTTTTGCTGCATCAAAGAGGATAGGCACAAACTTCGAGGGAAGGCAATAGGACTTAAGCAAGAGTGTTGACATCTGAATCGACAGCAGCTCCTTGCGAAGGACTAGAGTTTTGACTGAAAAGCTTATCGTGCAAGGAAAAGATTAAGGCATGCGAGGAGAAATGATATGAGAGTAACCAAAGGCGGCATGGTATCGGAGCTTTTAAGAGATGTCGGCATACCCAAAATGTTTCATGCGAGGCAGACTTTTCCCCAAGAGCATATCAAGCCTGAAGAGATACAAGATGCGATTTTTAAGGAAATGGCTAAAGATGAGTTTTCAGCACTAATAACCCCAGGCATGAATATAGCGATTACCGCCGGCAGCAGAGGAATTAGAAACGTAGATATAATCACCAAAGCGATTGTTGACTTCGTAAAAGAAAAAGGGGCAGAACCTTTTATAGTTCCTGCCATGGGAAGTCATGGGGGAGCGACTGCGAAAGGACAGCTGGAAGTACTTAAAAGCTATAAAATAACAGAAGAAACCATGGGATGTCACATAAAATCTTCAATGGAAGTGGTAAAGCTGGGCGTTTCAGAACGAGGTAAGGATGTCTTCATGGATAAAAATGCCTATGAGTCTGATGGGATAATAATCTCATGTAGGTTAAAGCCTCATAATGCTTTCAGGGGCAAGGTTGAGAGCGGTCCATGCAAGATGATGACAGTAGGGTTAGGAAAGCAAAAGGGTGCATCGCTAGTTCACAGCGATGGCATGAACGTGATTGCAGAAAATATACCTACAATGGCCAAAGTGGTAATTGAAAAAGCACCAATACTATTTGCCATACCTTGCATAGAAAACGCATATGATGAAACAGCAAAAATTGAAGGTATATTGGCAAAAGACATTTTGGAAAGAGAGGCTGAACTTCTAAAGTACGCTTTTTCAAATATGCCCAAGCTTATCGTTGAAGAAAGTGACGTGCTCATAGTAGATGAGATAGGAAAAAACTACAGCGGTACAGGAGTGGATCCAAATATAACCGGCACTTTTTCCACAAAATATGCCAGCGGCGGACTTAAGGTTCAAAGAACATGCTTTTTGAATCTAAGCAGCGCTTCCCACGGCAACGCACTAGGCACGGGGCTGGCTAGCGCGATAACCAAGAAAATTTTTGATCAGATGGACATTGAAAAAATGTATCCTAATTGCATTTCCAGCACGGTCTTAGAGTCTGCCAGGATTCCCTGCGTAGTCTCCACGGACAAAGAGGCTGTTCAGATATGCATCAGGACATGTACGGGAATTGAAGATAAAAGTAAAATTCGAATAGTCCGTATAGCGAACAGCCTTCATATAGATAGGATAATGTTGTCTGAAAGTTACTATGAAGAAGTGATTTCCGGGAAATATCAGGGCGTAGAAGCCATTGATGCTCCACAGGAACTTAAGTTTGATAAAGAAGACAACTTAATAACAAAAACTAGGATATAATAAGCAAAAAAATTGATTAGGCAATCCTTATAGGCGCAATATTTCCCTTGTGGCCGTAATTTTCCCTAGATTGCATTATATCTGCCAAGGATGCTCACCTTGGCAGGCAAAAAACCTCATTACGAGGTTTTTTGTATTTGAGGGCATTATGATTTTGTTAGTCAAGCATAGTTAAAAACATGTGAAAAGAGACAACTACCTGTCTATATGTTTAGCCTTGCCTGTAAATTCCATCAGCTGCTGCCATGTGGGGAGCCCTTCCATATCTCCGCTTACAAGGGTCGCCATAGCTCCGACGCCATTTGCATATTCAGCGCACTCAAAGAGCTTAAGCTCTCTAATGACGCCAGATAAAAATCCTGCAGCAAAGCCGTCGCCGGCTCCCACGGTATCCTCAACTTTTTCAACCTTGTAGCCTGGCACGAAATGTGATTCACCTTTGTTTGCAATAAAGCATCCGTCTTTACCAAGCTTTACGGCAACTGTAGAGCAGCCCATTTCGATAAATGCCTTTGCGATTTCTGCCGGATCTTTTAGTCCTATCAGAAGCTCCGCTTCATCAACTCCGGGAAGGATGATATCGCTGAGTCTTGCCACTTCCAAAATTACAGGGACCGCCTCCTCAAGTGGCCAAAGCTTAAGACGGATATTTGGGTCGAATGATATCAAAACCCCGTTATCCTTTGCGATTTTGATAGCCTTGAATACGGATTTGCGCATTTTTTCTGAAAGAGCCAAGCTGATTCCTGTGATATGAAGAATCTTTGCATTTTTTATATACTCTTCATTTAATTCTTCAGGCATAAGATTGCTAGCTGCAGAATGCTTCCTATAATAGTATACGTTTGGGTTCACGTGGGAAAAACGCTCCTTGAAGAGTATCCCTGTAGGATTTTTGGAATCTGTAACCACATTTGAAACGTCAACGCCTTCTCCTCTGATTACAGAAAGTATGTATCTTCCGAACTCGTCATCTCCAAGCTTTGAAAACCAGCCGACCTTATGACCTAAACGGGACAGTCCTATAGCCACATTTGACTCTGCACCAGCCAGGCTCTTTCTAAAATTGTTCACATAACGCAGTGGTCCTGTCAAATCAGGGTTGAAAAGAACCATGCTCTCGCCAAAAGTTATTAGATCCATTTTTTACACTCCTTATCAAAACGTTCCATAATACAAAACAACGTATCACAATGTGTAACCTAATTGTAACCCATATCGGAGAGGAATTCAAGATACTTGGTTAATTTTATTGACAAATCCACCGAAAATGATGTATATTTATTAAAAGATAAATTCTGTGAC
>CAZOTE010000092.1:0-7060 GCA_964582705.1 uncultured Eubacteriaceae bacterium
CCCTGTCAAGGCTTTCAGAACTTTCTTATTGATGAAACTGTCAAACTCCCGGGTTCTCAGAAATATTGATATATCCGAACTCATTGTATATTTTCGCTGACATAATAATTCCTCCTCATATTCTCTTGGTTATTATTCTAATTTAACACGTTATTAAATTCAAGTCATCAGTACAACATTTGACTCCAATGCATGTTTTTAATTTTGAGAGCTCCCGATTTTCAAGTTATTCTTGAACTGCATATTGAATTATGCTATAATGCTAATGCTATGCAATTATAGCTAAGGAGGGTTGTAAATGTCAAGAGTATGCGAAGTTTGTGGAAAAGGTTCCGTTTCTGGAAATCAGATAAGTCACTCCGTAAGACATACTAAAAGAGTATGGCTTCCGAATTTGCAGAAAGTCAGAGCCATGGTAGACGGTTCTCCGAAGAGAATTTCCGTTTGCACTAGATGCTTAAGAAGCAACAAAGTCGAAAGAGCACTTTAAACACAAAGGGGATTTTTAAAATCCCCTTTTAAGGTTGCTGAGTTTTTCAGGTTAATCCCCTTCCGAATAAACCAACAGCAACACGCCTTGCTCAAATTCAATTTTCGCTTTATCGTCCGTCACTACATTGCTGATTCCCCTGGAGGAACCCATATATAGATCCTGATTGTTAAGTTGATAATAAAACCCATGAAGGGTTATTTTTTTTACGCTTTCACTCAGTGGAACCAAAGAAACAGTGCAACCTTTTTTTCCCGTGAGTGATTTTTCGTTAAGGATGACCTCCATGGAGTTGTATTCATCTACCATAATCGCGTCTATGTTTTTTTTAGCCAACTCGTACAGCAGATGGATATTTGCCATAGTATGATCTATGCGCTTTCCTGAACACCCTATCATGATTATCCTGTTGCAGCCATTTTCAATAAGGTGAGACAGAGCAATTTCAGTATCGGTTTCATTCTTTTGTGCCGGATATTTTATAAAATCCACCTTTTCCCCGGTGAAATACGCACGCACTTTTTCATTGATGGAATCCAAATCTCCTACTATCGAGTCAGGTTTTATTTTAAGTTTGTAGGCATTGTTTGCCCCTCCATCAGCACAGGTTATATAATCAAAGTCTTCCTTATCCATCAGATTGCTGTAGAACTCTTTATCTCCTATCTCACCGTTTGCGATAAGCAATCCTTTCATCCTGGTTACACTCCTTTATCTTTTGTTCAATATCTCCAAATGGGTTTCCTTATAGAAAGAATACCTCTCTTCAGATACAATTTGACCTACCTTATCCTTAACGGCGCACTCAGGTTCATTTATATGCAGACATCCTTTGAAACGGCAGTCTTCCTTAAGACCAGAAAATTCAGGAAAAAGCTCTTCCAAATCGTATTGGTCGATATTAGACAAATCGATGTTCCCAAAACCTGGAGTATCGGCAAGATATCCTTTCTCCCCGGTCTTAAACAGCTCCACATGCCTGGTCGTATGCTTGCCCCTTTTAGCTTTGCCACTCAAGCCACCAATTTCCAAATCCTCCCATCGGTGAGGCAGAAGATATTTAATTAAAGACGACTTCCCAACACCTGAAGGGCCGCAAAAGACAGAAATACGACCTTCTAGCTCCCTTTCAAGCGTCTTTATTCCCTCCTCTGTCTTGACCGATGTGAATATTACCTTATAGCCTGTGTTTCTGAAAGCTTCGGTGATCAGTTTCCTATCCTCGGGGGAGGTAAGATCTTTTTTGTTGAAGCATATAACTATTCTTAAACCGTTGTACTCACCGTTTAATACGACTTTGTTCAGCAGCGAAAAGTTCAGCTTAGGCTCGATTATCGCCGAAACCACCACCATCTGGGTGACGTTAGCCACTGGAGGGCGTACCAACTGGTTCTTCCTTTGGCATATTTTTTCTATAACTCCGATATTATCGCTGTCAACCGTTATTTCCACCATATCCCCTACGCAAGGTTTGATGTTTTCGTTTCTGAATATTCCTCTTGCTTTGCACTCTATAATGCCATCGGAGGTTTCCACATAGTAGAATCCTCCGATACCTTTTAATATTCTTCCGTTAATCATATATCACCTAAAATGTTATTATCTCAGGCCCGAATGTCTCACCGTCGATTTCAATTTGATAATACTGAACGCCTAATCCTTCAAGGGTAACGCTTATAGTCTCATCAGCTTTGTGATTTCTTTCGTATACAACTGAAGAATTGCTTGACTGATCGATCAAAGTGACCTTTACGCTGACTGTAGGAACTTCTTCATCGTCATCGTCATCGTATTCGATATATCTCCCGATATTGATGGTTATATCTTTTGTTTGCAGCTTGCCTTTGCTCACTGTTAATGATACGACGCTGTTTTTTGCCACTTCCGCATTGGGTTTTGGATCCTGATTTTCAACTATCCCCTGGTCGTGCTCGTCGCTGACTACTTCTCTGACTTCTCCAACCTGCAACCCTAATGCCGTTATAGCACGTCTGGCCTCTTCCAGGGACATTCCAACAAAGTCCTCTACCACTGCAGTGTCTTTACCCTTGCTTACGTATATTATAATCTCAGCACCTTCCTTGACCATGAGTCCCGGTCTTGGGTTTTGATCATATATTTTATCTTTTTCCACATCGTCGTTAAACTGCCGTGATATTTCCTTTACCGTGAAATTAAGGTTCTCTAACTCCTGGACACCTTCAACTTCGAATTTGCCTGTAACGTCAGGAACTTCCGCTTCTCTAGGTCCTGAGCTTACAACCAGCTTGACCGTCTGGCCTTCCTTTAGAATCGTCCCTGGATTTGGATTTTGACTGATTATGTAATCTTCGGGAATAGTTGCGCTGCTTTCAGTCCTTTCGATTTCATATTTCAGACCTTCCTCCTCCAGTTTTTCTGCTGCCTCCAATATATTCATACCTTCAACCGAAGGTACAGAGACTTCATTTACAGAGAAATACCTGCTCGAGAAAAGAATAACCGCCAAAAAAAGCAAAATCAAGCCACCCACGATCCACATGGTGGTTTTTTTCATTTTTCCCTCTTTAGGCTTTGTCTCAGAAGATTTTTCTACAACAGGTTTAGGTTTTGAAGTCGCTAGGATGCCAGGTAATATACCAGGTTTTTTTGTTTCTCTTCCTGCAATCTTTTCGCCGCTTTGAACAGCTATCAAGTCTTTTACCAATTCTTTGGCGTTTTCATATCTTTCCTTGGGGTTTTTCCTAATCAGCTTCAAAACTATATCTTCAAGACTTTCAGGTATGTCATCAAGATCGTCCTCAAGAAACTCTATTTCCTCCTGAATGTGCTTGATAGCTACTGATATGGAATTATCTCCGTCAAAAGGAACTCTCCCTGTCAGCATCTCATACATCACTATTCCCAAAGAATACAGGTCGGATCTTTCGTCGACAAACCCACCCCTAGCCTGTTCTGGAGATATATAGTGAACGGAACCCATTGTTTCTTCCACCAAAGTGATGGTGGAACTGGTTATTGCTCTTGCTATTCCAAAATCAGTGACCTTGGGTATTGTTTCCTCATTTATCATTATATTATGGGGTTTGATGTCCCTGTGAATTATATTGTTTTTATGTGCGTGATCCAAAGCAAAAGCGATCTGTTTTGCAATATAAACAGCTTCCTTCCAATTGAGCTTTCCCTTTTTTCTTATATAATCCTTAAGAGTATCTCCCTCAACATATTCCATGACTATGAAGTGAATGTTGTCTTCAACTCCTACATCGAATACGTTGACTATATTGTTATGGGACAAGCTTGCGGCAGCCTGTGACTCTCTTCTGAATTTTTTTATGAATTGTTCGTTTTCGTTGAATTCCTGTTTTAATATTTTAACAGCTACCGTTCTATTAAGAAGGGTATCCATAGCCTTGTAGACTATTGCCATTCCTCCCTGGCCGACTGTCTCCAGCAACTCGTAACGATTTGCTAACATTCTTCCCTTCATCAATACACCTCCGGTTTAAATACAATCGCAGTTATATTGTCTCCTCCGCCATTATCGTTGGCGGTTTGAATCAGTTTTGAAACTGCTTGACTGCTAGTGTTGTTTAATACTATATGTTTTATTTCCTCTTCAGTGGCGTAATTTGTGAGTCCATCGCTGCATATAAGAACTATGTCTTCTTTTCTTAATTGAATTTTGACATAATCCACCTTTAAACTCTCATCGGTGCCTACTGCCCTTGTCAATAGGTTTTTATTGGGATGATGCTCTGCCTCGTCCCTGGTAATTTCCCCTGAATCTATAAGTTCTTCCACATATGAATGATCTTTAGTGATTTTCTCGATGACATTATCATCTATCCTGTATAGCCTGCTGTCACCCACATGGAACACGTGGGCTTCACCCCCGGACAATAAGCAAAATGTCAGAGTTGATCCCATACCGGTCAAGCTTTCGTCATCACGGCCTTTTCTCATTATATGGCTGTTTAAGATTTTGATTCTTTTTTTTAATATTTCTTCGATTTCACCCTCAGCAACTGACTTCGAGGCATCGAAGCCTGTTAAGAACTCATCTAGCTCATCGATTATCATCCTGCTTGCTATCTCGCCGCCTTTGTGACCACCAAGACCGTCTGCAACCGCAAAGTACGCGGCACCATCCTTTGTTTTCCCTAGTGTGTAGGAATCCTGATTTATTCTTCTTAGCCTGCCTATATGACTCCCATGACCTGTTTCCATATTAACACCCCTTACGGATTTTTATGTCCCCGTCTAAGCTGCCCGCATGCAGCTTCAATTTCAGTTCCGAGTTTTCTTCTTATAGTATGACTGATATTTTCTTTGCTTAGTATGCTGCTGAACTGCTCAACAGAAGAATCAGCGCTTTTTTTGTAGTCTCTTTCGTCAATTTCATTCATCGGTATTAAATTTACCATGACGTTTTCCATGTCTTTTAAAAGTCCCGCGAGCATTCTCGCGCATTCAGCGGTGTCGTTGACTCTACTTATCATAGCATACTCAAATGTTATTTTCCTATTTGTTTTTTCATAATAGTACCTGCAAGCCTTCATCAGCTCGCTTAGAGAATACTTCTTGGCTATAGGCATGAGTTGACGACGCAAATCGTCATTAGGTGCATGAAGGGATACCGACAGGTTTATTTGGAGGGATAAATCTGCCAACTTGTAGATTTCAGGTACCAAGCCACAAGTTGAGATGCTTAAATGCCTCTGTCCTTTATTAAGGCCGTCAGGATCGTTCGCAATTTTGATAAACTTAACGGTATTATCAAAGTTGTCCAACGGCTCTCCACTTCCCATTACCACTATATTTGATATTCTGACGCCTTCAAGCTGTTCGATGCTCATTATTTGGTCAGTCATTTCACCGACCGTTAGATTTCTTTCCAGCCCGTCTATTGTGGAAGCACAAAACTCGCACCCCATCCTGCATCCAGCTTGAGAGGATATGCATAGGGTATAACCGTATTTGTATTTCATAAGTACCGTTTCTATTATATTGTTGTCTTGGAGGCTAAACAAGTATTTTTTTGTACCATCCTTTGCATCTTCATACTTTTTTACCAAGCTTATTCGCTTCAATTCGTAATTGTTTTTGATCATGTCTTTATGGCTGTTGGATATGTTCTTCATATCATCTATCGTGTTTATTCCTGAATAAATCCATTTGAAGACCTGATTTCCTTTAAAGGACTTCATGCCAATGGATTCCATCTCTTTTCTCAATTCGTCTTTTGTTAAATCCAATAAATTTTTCATTAATATCACCTGCTTGATTGAACTGATTTCATCAACTGTTTTAATTTTTAATACCTATCCTGACGATGAAAAAGCCGTCCGTTCCATGGACATTTGGATAAAGTTTTACATATCCAGCTTCGTCTATTATATCCCCAAAAATGTCTTCAGGCAATTTGTCGTCTATAAAAGCGCGTTCCCTGTTCTTAAGCAGATAATCCACGACCTCTTCGTTTTCCCTTGGATTCACGGTGCAAGTAGTATAAACAAGATATCCACCTGGTGACAAAGAATCGAAAGCATTTAAAATCAGACGCTTTTGTATCTGCACGATTTCATGAATCTTTTGGGGACTGAGCTTGTATTTTATATCAGGCTTTCGTCTTATTATGCCAAGTCCCGAACATGGAGCATCAAGTAAAACCCTGTCATACTTTCCTAAATCAGATTCATCCAGATTCAATCCATCTTTTATCTCGCTTTTTACATTGTCCAAACCGAGCCTGTGGATGTTTTTTTCTATCAGAAGCATCTTATGGCTGTATATATCCCTAGCTGTGACGCTGCCGGTATTTTCAAGCTTTTGAGCTATGTGGGTCGTCTTGCCTCCCGGGGCTGCGCACATGTCTAAAACTGAGTTCCCGAGTTTTACCTCCAATGCCTCAACACTTAACATGGCCCCTTCATCCTGTACGAAATACAGACCCTGGTCATGACTTTTTAGACCCCCGATATTGGCAAGCCCCTTTGTCATAAGGCATTCTGGTGAAAAATTGCTTTTTTCAGCCGCAACACCTTCATTTTTTAAAATCTCGATTAATTCATCTGCATCCACCTTCAAAGTGTTTACACGTATGGTCAGCGGGGAAACCCCAAGTGACGCTTTAAAGAAATCCATGGCAAAATCGCAACCGTAATATTTGGTCATCAGTTTTAAAAGCCAATTCGGAACCGATAGTTTTACGTAATCCGGATTTTCCTTGGCTTTAATGCTCTCCATATTCCTCTCTGCACTTCTTAAAACTCCGTTTACAAACCCACCTGCTTTGGCACTTTCGTACCTTTTACCAAGCTTAACCCCTTCATTTACCGCTGCAAACGTGGGTACCTTGTCAAGAAAGTACATCTGGTAAATCCCAACCCTTAGAACTATTAATATCCATGGTGATATTTTTTTCAAGGGGGTTTTGCTTAATGAGGATATTATTGAATCTATGTGCAGTTTGTTTTTTTCAGTTCCATAAACAAGAGAAGTTGCCAAAGCAACGTCGTTATTAGACAAAGCCGCTTTTGACAACCACTTCTTTAATGCCAAGTTTGTATACGCATCTTTGTATTCAAC
>CAZOTE010000093.1:0-7024 GCA_964582705.1 uncultured Eubacteriaceae bacterium
AAGCCCTATTAAGGCTTTCAGCGATTGTTTGCTTGTGCAACTGTCAAAGACCCGGACTGGGATGCAATGAAAAACAAATAAGCACAAGACCTTGCAGATGGCTGGCATTCGTGATATACTGACATTAATTAAATATTTGAAGCCAATGTGAAAAAAGTGAAGGCCGTAAAACAATCTGATAACAGGTTTTTTTACGGTTTTTTTGTATGAATATCAACATACGCATTGGAGCATGCGCATTTATGCGCAAATCAAGAACTAGGAGGAAATATAATGAAAATTGCTATTGGTTGCGATGAAGCCGGTGTAAGATTGAGAGATATCCTAAAGGCTTTTGCTGAAGAAAAGGGACATGAATTAACAGACTTCGGAGTTAAAGAGGGGGAGAGCGTGCTGTACCCACTTATTGCTGAAAATATTGCAAAAGCTGTAGCGGCCGGCGAGTACGAACGAGGAATAATCGTATGTGGCACAGGTATAGGAATGGCAATAACCGCCAACAAAGTACCTGGTATCAGAGCTACCGTTGCACATGATGTATTCTCCGCTGAAAGATCGATAAAAAGCAACAATTGTCAGATAATCACTATGGGAGAAAGAGTAATAGGTGCAGAAAGTGCAAAGACCGTCTTGAATGCCTGGTTGGAGTCAACTTTTGACGGCGGGAATTCATTGCCAAAAGTCGATAAAATGATTGAAATTGATGAGAAATACAGATCACAGAGGTGATTAAAATGGAAAAGATCACAATTATAGGAGCAGGAGCCATGGGCAGTGCCCTGACTACTCCATTAATTGAAAATGGAAACGAAGTAAGGCTATGGGGAACAGAGCTTGACGGACACATTATCGATGAACTAAGAAAAGGAAACAACCATCCAAAACACAAATATCCACTTTTAAAAGAGGCTAAGCTTTTTAAGGTGGATGAACTGGAACAGGCCATGGAAGGAAGCAGATACGTTATTATGGCCATAACTTCAGATGCGCTGGGAATGATATTCGACAGAGTGGTTCCATATCTGAAGGAGGATTCCATTGTAGCGACAGTATCGAAGGGATTTGACTATGACAAAGAGGGGGAAATCGTAATTCTCCCTGAGATTTTAAAAGAAAAGCTTCCGAATGATTTGAAATCCATACCCATAGTAGCGGTGGGAGGTCCTTGCAAGGCCAACGAGGTTCTGTACAGATCGCCGACATGCGTGGTATATGCCAGTGAGGATATGGCTGCTTCCAAGAAATTCAAGGAGCTTATCGCCACAGAAGTGTACAACGTCAAAACCGACGGTGACATCATAGGCACTGAAATATGTGCTGCCATGAAAAATGCCTACGCAGTAAGCTTGGGTATGGCAGAAGGCTACAAAGGGATAAAGGGTCTTACTCACAACAATACAAAATCCGCGCTATTTACTATAGCTACTGAAGAGATGGATCTATTTGCAACAGCCATGGGTGGAAGCGCCAAGTCGGTTTATGGGCTACCCGGCTCAGGGGATCTCGAGGTTACTGGTGAAGCAGGGCGAAACAGGATTTTGGGAGAAGTGGTAGGAGAAGGAATGAAGTCCAGCATGGCAATCCAAAAAATGCAGGATGAAGATATAACCGTAGAAGGCTACCCGGCAATCAAGTTTGGGTACAATCTGGTGAAAAATCTGGACGAAAAGGGTAAGATAGATATAAAAAGACTTCCCTTGTTGACAGCTCTTTATGAGATCCTGTATCAGGATGCTCCCTGCTATGAAACTATCCAGAAGGTCTTGAACGATTACTGCAACAGCTGATAAAATGATTTGTTGCAGGCAAAAGAGTCGGAATTATCTTTCCGACTCTTTTGCTATGTAATCATATATTTTTTTAAGCTGCATAACGTCCATTCCAGGGAAAATCCCACTATTTGTACCAAGTATGAAGCCTCTGAAATTAGTGGTTTTGCGTATCTCGTCTGCGATGAGCTTCATTCCAACATCGGTCTTGGACTTTTCTATGTGGTTTACATCCAGATGTCCCCACAAACAGATTTTACCGGCATAATCCTTCAGGCAGCTTAAGTCCATCTTGCAAACCTGGTCTATGCAGTGAATTCCTTTGAAGCCTGCATCGACGATTTCGTCAATAATAGAAACATAGTTGCCGTCGGAATGGAAGAATGGCACAAGATTATTTTTATGAGCATATTCCACCTGATGCTCAAGGGAGGTAAGGAACAAATCCTTAAAAAGCGAAGGGCGTATAATCAGACCGCCCTGATAGGCAATGTCATCTGCGATAATGGTACCATCGATTCCCAAATCTGAAATAGCGCTTAAAACTTCGATATTCATTTTGGAGACTCTTTTAATGAAATCCTTTGTTTCGTCACTTTTCTTAAGGATCATGGAGAGAAATTTTTCGAATCCATAATACTTTATGCCAAGCTCGAAAGCGCCGTCGAGGATAGAAAAATTAAAAAAATCAGTCATATTGGTCCATTGGGAAATCTCATCCTGGGGTATTTTGATGTTTGGGAAAGCTTCAGAAAAGTCATATACAGGTGGAAGCACTATTATATCTACACCCAAATCTAAAGCATAAGCATTTTTGGTATCAAAATCTACATTTGACACTTTAAAATGCTCCTTTATGGCATCATTGTCAAGCACCAGCTCGCCTTTTGGAACAGGGACACCTGATTTTCCGGCGATTGTGTCTGCAACTATTTTTTTTGAAGTATGATTATCAGACATGATTCACCGGAAATTTCAATTCGTCGATTATGACATTGCGTACGGTTTCTGAAAGGGCAGCTGTATCGTTTTTATTTTCGTCGGTGATTTCAATCGGCGGCAATATAGTTATTTTGACAGTAGCCGGCTGTATTTTGATGCTTCCTTTTTTCATCATATTTATCGAGCCGTTTATCGCCACCGGTACTATAGTCGCTTTGCTTTTTGAAGCCAGCTTGAACCCCCCAGCCTTAAAGTCCATGACTTCACCTGTTTGGCTGCGGGTGCCCTCGGGAAACAAAACTAGATTGTAGCCTTCCTTCAATGTATTTATCCCCTCCCTTATGGCTTTGAGAGACTGGCGCATGTCCTTCCTGTCCATAAAGACGCATTTAAGATGTTTCATCCAGGAGCTGACTACCATCATCTTGGTCATCTCTATCTTGGAAATAAAGCCCTTATCCCCGTTCACATACCCTATCATCAAAGGAATATCAAAATTTGACTGATGATTTGATACGAATAGCACAGGCCCTGTTGCAGGGATATTTTCTTCCCCCTTGACCGTAACGCTGCTGCCGGTAAGCCTGATTAAGCTCATCGCCCATTTTCTTGCCCTTTTGTTGGCAAGTGCGTAGGCATCAGCAGTCCTTTTTTGCCTTTCGAATCTGTTTGCTTTTGCCAAATCGGGAATAGTAAGCATAGTGCTCAGCCCAAAGTAAATAAACCAAATAATCGTTCTCATAACAATATCGTCCTTTCCATTTGATGGAGCTTTGTCCGTTCATTATAATATATCATAAAGAAATAGCCAATTGTAGAGAAAAACTTTTTAGAAAAATATTAATATTTGGAAACTATTTCGTAAACTTTGAGGTATATATTGTATAGAGGCATTAGGGCGAATATTTGAAAGGGGATGTAGTGGTGAGGAAAAAGATGGCTATTATTTTAGGAGGAGTAATACTTGTGGGATTTGTCTTAGCCGCAGTAGTTTTCGCATCGCAAAATTTATTGGTGAAGACCGATTCAGATGGATACCTATATACAGTTCGAGGCGAAAAAGCCAGCATAAAGGGCTATGAAGGGGAAAGGACGATTTTGGAGATACCGGATGCCATAGAAACGGAAAAGGGCGAAATCTCGGTAAAGGATATCGGGCGTGGAGCCTTTTCAGAGAAAGAAACACTAGAGATGATAGTAATAGGCGAAAATATAGAGTCCATAGGAAGCTATGCATTTTCTGACTGCTCATCGCTTAAGAAAGTCGAGTTTATGGGTGATGCGCCCGTCATGGGCAAAGACGTATTCGCAGGGTGTCATACAGAATTGGTTCTTTTATTTGAGCACGGGAAAACAGGTTATTCCAAAGACGAGTTCGGTTATGATGCACAACCCTTTTTTAGAGTGTATTACGAAGCAATTAACGAAGACTCAGGTGATGTTCCTGAAGACGGCGGCAGATATGGCGAAGGTGAAGAGGTTTTGGTCTTGGACAACTCTGGGAACTTGGCAAGAATGGGACATACATTTAATGGGTGGACTGCAAATTCAGATGGAAGCAAAGAGGCGTACCAAGAAGGGGAAATAATAGTAATGCCCGGAGAAAACCTGATTCTTCATCCAAATTGGAAAATAAACAAATACGAGATTACATTTCATTCTAATGGAGGAGATAAAATTGATGCCATTGAAGTCGAGTACGACAATCTAATACCTGAGCCTGAGAAGATACAGAAGAAGGGATTTGTGTTTATCGATTGGTTTAGAGATAAAGATCTAAAAGATAAATGGGATTTTACATCTTCAAAAGTGAAAGAGGAAGTGGAGCTTTATGCAAAGTGGTTCGAGCTTCCAAAAACACCAACGGGACTGAGGGCAAGCACTCATGGTTACGATCAGATCAGCCTGGTTTGGAACAAATCCGGAGGGGCTGAGAGCTACGAGATATTCAGAAGCGACTCCAGCCAGGGAGACTATAAAAAAATAGGTGAAACCAAGGCCGCTGCATATACAGACAAGGGTCTCTCTTACCAGAAGACGTACTACTACAAAGTGAGGGCCAAATCCAGTGAAGGGGATATAAGCGCTCAAAGCGAGTACTCAAAAGCAGCCTCCTCCAAGGCAGAGCTGATGGTTCCGGGAGGCTTTGCTGCCAGCCGACACGAGCCAGCTAGGATGAGGGTCAACTGGAATAAATCTGTAGGAGCAACGGGTTATGAAATCTACAGATCCGACAGCCCGTCAGGTAACTTTACCCTATTGACCAAAACTACATCTACAAGCTACGTAGACCCAAATGGAACGTGGAACAAGGGAAACTATTATAGAGTCAGATCCTACAGAACCGTAGATGGCAAAGACGTATACAGCGGCTATACTTCAGTCAAGGGATATGGAAGAGTAGGGGATGCGCTAGCGAGCTATCTTTCATCATCCTCCAATAGGACAAGCGTAAACAATGCTACAATCAGATTAAATGGAGGGCATCTTTCAAATGCCTGCGTATACTTTACATCGGAAGCCATGAGAAGGGTCGGTGTTCCTGTAAGGACATCCATGAGAAATATCGACTATCTCCTTCCGTATCTATATGAAAATGGTTGGAAAAAAGAGCGTGACTACACCAGGTTGAGAAAAGGTGATTTGTGCTTTACCACTGATGCTGCCGGCAATAAGGATGGAAGGCCTACCCATGTATACACCTTTATGGGATGGGTGGAAGAAGGCAATTACGAGTATGCGTATATTTGCGATAATCAAGCTCCATACTATGACAACCAGGTTCTTCATATCAGAAACTTCTTAAGTCCCGGAGAACATGACGGATCGGAAAAAGAAGCGTTTAGTTATTTTCTTTACAACAGATAATAAAATCAAAGGGATGCCTTAATTTCAGGCATCCCTTTAATATTAAATTTTGCCTAATTTTTCTTTGGTGGATAAATCTTCGTTTAGAAGATGGGAGTAATCCTCGCCCATCTTTTTCTTGAGCTTGCCTGCCATTGCGATGTCATTTATTAGTATAGCTCCGGCTAGCTTGCCATCTTTGAAGAACAATTTTTTGAATTTAGTGTCGTTTCTATCTCGTAAGCAGTTCATACCTTCAGTCTTGCCTTCGATGTCTCCAAGTGAAAATGCCTTTACGTTTAAAATAGTAAGCATGTTTGAAGGTGTGATGGCTTCATAAGATTCTTCTTTGCCAATCATGTTCCGGCCTGCCATCTTGCCTTGTTCTATTGCAATAGGCCAGATATTAAATGACATTTGATTGAACTCTGCAACATCTCCTGCTGCGTAGATGTCTTTTGCGCTGGTTTCCATATGCTCGTTGACTATTATCGCCTTGTCTGTTGCTATTTCAGCATCCTTGGCAAGGCTTATATTCGACCGTACTCCTGTAGAAAAGAGCACAAGATCTGCGTCGACCTTATGGCCACCCTTTAGAATGCATCCGGTTACCGGATTTCCCTCTATCTTTTCAACCTGGGCGTCCAAGTACAATGATATACCTTGATCCTCCACGATTTTTTTAACCACATTAGAAGCCTCTTCGTCCATCTGCCTGGGCAGAAGCCTGGGGGCAAACTCTACAACGGTTACGTCTAGACCTAATTCCTTTAACGCATTTGCAGCTTCTAGACCTAAAAGTCCTCCTCCTACTACTATAGCCCTTTTCGCGGTTTTCGAAAACTTTTGAATATTTTTTACGTCATCCATGTCCCTAAGTGAAAAAACTCCATTGCTGTCTGAGCCTTCAACAGGTGGGACGAAGCTGGATGCCCCATTTGCCAGAAGCAGCTTGTCGTAAGGCAAGCTCTTATCTTCTGAGATGATGACGGCCTTTTCACTTGTATTTATTTTTTTCACCTTGGTTTCGAGGATTATGTCTATGTTGTTGTCTCTGTACCAATTTTCCGGATGTATGTAAATTTCATCAATTGAAAAATCTTTTGACAGATAGTGTGAAAGCCTTGTTCTGTAGTAAGTGTAGTATGACTCCTCTGTTACCATTGTTATTGTTGCAGATTGATCATGCTTTCTTATCTCTTCAGCGGCAGAAAGCCCGGCTGCCCCGTTTCCTACTATTACTATGTTCATTATATTTCCCCCTTGAATTAAAGTTACCTTATTTTTATCCTTCTGTAGTCAGATTTAAACAAATCAAAAGAAGCAGTTGTTCGAATTTTAGTACAATTTTATTATATTTAAAGGCTGGGTTGCTTGTGTTTGCGGTTTTTTTGTGGTAGAATTGTATTGTACCTGACTTTGGTATCAGACGTTAAAAAATGGTGCTAACTGAATAATAATTGATA
>CAZOTE010000094.1:0-6975 GCA_964582705.1 uncultured Eubacteriaceae bacterium
GCCCATGCCGTTTTCATCCAATGATATAACTGGCTTAAGATTCATCAATTTTGCTGCAATACCCGTGACTTTATTTACTCTTCCCGACCTGACCATGTATTTGAGAGTATTAACGCTTACGAATATTTTTGTCTTTTGAGCCAGCCTGTTGATTTCATCGACAATTTCGTCATGATCGTACCCTTTTTCTATAAGTTCTGCCGCTTTCATTACCAACAGCCCTTGTGCTCCCGAGTTTTGCTTTGAATCGATGACATCTATTTTTTTGCCTGCTTTAATGAAAAGCTCTGCTGCATTTGATACTGTTTGATGGGTGCCGCTGAGGGCTTTCGCCACAGTAATGGCTATCACTGAATCGTAATGTTCTGTGAGTGATGCAAATATGCTTTCCACAACTTTATAGTTTGGCTGTGAAGATGTAGGGTATTCCTCAACCTGATCCAACAAATCGTAGAAGTTTTCAGAAGTTATAGTTAGTTTGTCTAAATAAGCTGTGTCCTCCAACATGAGGTTCAAAGGTATCATGTGAATCTGGTGTTCATCCATGATACCTCGAGGCAAATCAGCGATGGAATCTGTCACTAGGGCTATCTTGTGTTTTCTATTATAAATAGAGTCGTATTGCGACTTCATATCATCCACCTTTTGTTGTTTGATTTTCCCGTATTTTCGCAATATCATAAATATTTCATCGGGATTGTCTGTGTGGATATGAATTCTAGCCTTGCTTTCATTTCCGGCAACTATAAGAGAATCACCGAGATCTTTCATCTCTTTTTTATGCTGTCCAAATTAATCCCTTCATTTTGAACCAAGCCTTCTGTACAATACCTGAAGTTGAATTCATTGTGGACATTTTCAGGATGATCTTCAAATGAAATTCCACCAAAGTTATCCTTGTTGAGCTCTTCTACCTTTCCTGTATGAAGGAACCTTGCAAAGCCCTCAATAAAGTGAACAAAGCCCTTAGCTCCCGAATCGACGACAGCTGCATCCTTTAAAACCTTTAATTTATTTGGTGTGTCTTTTAATGAATTAATAGCAGCATCTAATGAACCAGAGATCAAATCATAAAAATCTGCCGCATTCTCTTTTAAACTGTATATGGAGTCGGCCCAATCTTTTATTACTGTGATCATCGTTCCTTCCACCGGATTGCTTATTGCAGCATAAGCGTGAGGAACCGCTTGCTTTACCGATTCTGCAAAAGTGCTTATCGAAATTCTATCATCTTCTTTCAAGCCCATGGAAATTCCGTTTATATACTGGGCGAATATTATACCGGAATTGCCCCTGGCACCGATTAAAGCCGCATCTGCTATGGATTTGAATGTTTCCCTTGCAGAACCTTCAAATTTTGCTTCTTCTATTATAGTTGTCATCGTCGAAGCCAAGTTATTGCCCGTATCTCCGTCCGGAACCGGAAAAACGTTTATTTCATTTAGAACTTTTTTTTGACTGATAACTTCATTTGCTCCCGACAAAAATGAATAATATATTTTTTCTCCATCTAAATGCGTAACTTTCATTTACATCATCCCCTCATGTAATTTTATTTTAAAAATGTCTTGACGACCAGAAAGCTTATCGTCGAGGTCAATCCGCTTAAAACCGTACCCCAAATCAAGTCGATTATTGTTATAGTCAAAGGCCAGTCTCTGATAGTAGCTAAATTTGTGAGATCATAAGTCGCGTATGTTATAAATCCAAAAAAGCCTCCGGCTAAAATTGCATAGACTATATCTCCCTTTTCAAGCGCCGGGTTGACTACAAAAAACACCATCCCCGCAACAAACAATAGATAAAATACTATTGCTGCTGTCCAATTAACTTCTGGAGCCAACAGATAGCCCAGATATCTCTGATACAGATTTTTAGCAATTACTCCGAGCCAAATCAAGTCTATTGCAAAAAATACCAAAACAGCTACGCCGTATACCTTTAGAAATTGCATTGTCATCCTCCTCCCTATTCTCTTAAATAACTATTACCCCGGATTTCATTTTTCAAATAAGCTTAATTTTAATTTATTCTGTATTTTAATTTTTGATTGTTGACATCCCACATCGTCAGATATATTCTATCATTGAAAGGTATTCATTATTTTAAGGAGGAGTACGAATGAAAACTTTGATAGCTTTTACTACAAAATATGGCTGCACTGAAAAATGTGTCAGTAAATTAGCCCAAGGTCTCAATGGGGATGTTGAGACTGTAAACTTAAAAACACAAAAAAGCCCTGACATACAAGATTTCGACAAAATAATTTTAGGCGGATCCATTTATGCCGGCAGGATTCAAAAGGAACTGCAGAATTTCACATCCGCCAACCTCGAAGCACTGCAGGATAAAAAAATCGGACTTTTCGTGTGCGGAATGCAGGAAGGAGAAGAAGCCTTGCAGGAACTTAACGCAGCTTTTCCTGAAAGCTTGCGAAAAACAGCTGTCGCAAAAGAATTTTTCGGAGGTGAGTTCATATTCAGCAAGATGAAATTTTTGGATAAAGCCATTGCCAAAAAAGTCTCTGGAATGGAGAATGATACTTCAAATATAAATCAAGATAAGATAGAGAGTTTTATCTCCAATATGAATAATATTTAAATAGTCATTAGATTTTTATTGAATAATCCTTCATTTTTATATAAAATATATTTAATAACCATTTTTAAATATGGATATTGAATACATAACGAGGAGTTCAATATATGAATATGAAATTAATAAAAAGGCTTCCCTCAAAAGAAGAAATCCGTGATCTATTACCTGTATCACCTGAGAGTCAAAATGCAAGAGCAAATAAAATTGATGAAATAAAATCAATTTTTTCCGGAGAGGACGATCGTTTTCTCCTTGTAATAGGTCCATGCTCTGCCGACAATGAAGATTCTGTCTATGAGTATATTGACCGACTGGCTCGACTGCAGGAAGAGGTTAAGGAAAGAGTGCTGATGATTCCCAGAATCTATACAAACAAGCCAAGAACCACAGGCGGGGGTTACAAGGGCATGCTGCACCAGCCAGATCCCAACAAAGAGCCTGACATGTCTGAAGGCATTAAAGCCATGAGGAAATTACACATAAAAGCACTTGAGAACTTCCATATGCCTGCAGCAGATGAAATGCTTTATCCTGACAATTATTCTTACCTTGAAGATATTCTTGGTTACATTGCCATCGGAGCAAGATCTGTTGAAAATCAACAACACCGATTGACTTGCAGCGGTGTAGATATTCCTGTAGGCATGAAAAACCCAACAAGTGGCGATTGTTCTGTCATGCTAAACGCTATAAATGCCGCTCAACAAGGCCACAGATTCATTTACAGAGGTTTTGACGCTGAATCTTCAGGAAATCCTTACGCTCATGGTATACTAAGAGGAGCAGTCGATCCATATGGAAAGAACGTGCCAAATTACCATTATGAAGATTTAAAATTCTTCTCAGAGCTTTACGAGAAAACCGAATTCGCAAATAAAGCCATCATAATTGACACTAACCATGCTAATTCCATGAAACGATACAAAGAACAGCCTAGAATCGCCAAGGAGATTTTATGGAGCAGAAAATACGATCCATTGCTTAAAAAGATGGTAAAGGGTCTAATGATTGAAAGCTACCTGGTTGAAGGAAGCCAGGATGTTTCTGAGAATACATACGGAAAATCGATAACTGATCCGTGTCTCGGATGGGAAGACACGGAAAAACTTGTTTATCACATAGCTGAAAATTCATAAAATACAAGGGCAAACTTTATGGTTTGTCCTTTTTTCTAACTAACATCAAGCACGAGGAGGTCTTTATGGATAGAAGAAGCAGGCTTCTTAAAAACGGGAATAATAAAGGTGGATCTCACATTGTATATTGGATGAGCAGAGATCAAAGAACTGAAGACAATTGGGCTCTCCTACACGCCCAAGATGCCGCAATTAAAGAATCGAAGAGCATGAGCGTTGTCTTTTGTCTTTATACCGATTATCCCAACGCACAAAAGGAACACTTTGATTTCATGTTGGCAGGCCTTCTGGAGTGCCAAGAAAAGTTAAAAAGACATAATATACCTATGCATATTATTAAAGGAGATCCTTCTGAAATCATACCTTATTATCTTGGATTAGCTAATGCGTCATTGCTGGTCAGCGATTTTTCTCCTCTCAAGACAAATCTGGATTGGAAAGCAGAAATTAACAAAAGAATAGATATTTCCCACGTGGAGGTAGATACGAGAAATATCGTCCCCTGCTTTGTCGCCTCAAATAAAAAGGAATACGGAGCTTATACGATAAGGCCTAAGATTCACAAGTTATTGGATATTTACTTGAAAGAAATCCCCAAGCTTCGTATCCATCCCATACATTTCAAGCCCCCTGAAGGCTTTAAAACACTGCGTTATTATGAACCCCAAGCTACGACCCTGTCAGTTTTAAATAGTGGTTCCTGGGAGGCCATGAAGGTCTTTAATGACTTCATCCAGCACAATCTTAAAAATTACCACCTTAGAAATGACCCGAACGCAGGTGCTGAGTCGAAATTGTCAAAATTTCTTCACTTTGGACAGATAAGCAGCCAGAGGATAGCACTCGAAGTAATAAATTCGGGGATTCCTGACAACGGTTTTTTAGAAGAGCTTATTATTAGACGTGAGCTTGCTGATAATTTTTGCTATTACGAAAAAAACTACGATTCTGTAGAATCCTTTCCCGATTGGGCTAAGATCACCTTGGAATTCCACAAAAATGATCCTCGTGAATACATTTATGACATTTCAGAGCTTGAATCTTCGGCAACTCACGACGAACTCTGGAATGCTGCACAAAACCAGATGCGTTACACAGGTTACATGAATGGATACATGCGAATGTACTGGGCTAAAAAGATACTTGAATGGTCCCCTTCTGCCGAAAAAGCTCTTGAGGCATGCATCTTAATGAATGACCGGTATATGATGGACGGAAGGGATTCAAACGGCTACGCTGGCATTGCATGGTCCATAGGAGGAGTCCACGACCGGGCTTGGAAAGAAAGGGCTGTATTTGGCAAGATCAGATATATGAATTACAACGGATGCAAGCGAAAATTTGATATCGAAAAGTACATAAGAACCTATATTTAATCATATAAAATCGGCACTTCCTAAGGAAGTGCCGATTTCTTTATATCATATCACGTTTTACATAGTGAGTGTGAAGCAATTTATGAGCTTTTTCACCGTATGGCTCACCTAGGAACTCTTCATAAAGTGATTTGATGTATGGATTTTCATGAGATTTTCTAAGG
This sequence comes from uncultured Eubacteriaceae bacterium, assembly GCA_964582705.1. Taxonomy (GTDB): domain Bacteria; phylum Bacillota; class Clostridia; order Eubacteriales; family Alkalibacteraceae; genus Alkalibacter. Next base: position 5,275 of record CAZOTE010000094.1, read on the forward strand.
GTTTTATCCTTATCCTCTTGATAGATTCCTTTTGCTCTTTCTTTAAGGATGTTCAAATCTCCATGATGGTAAGGCTGTCCTCCTCCACCAATACATCCGCCTGGACAAGCCATGATTTCTATGGCATGATACTCGGCTTTTCCGTCTCTTATATCTTCCAATAGCTTCCTTGCGTTTCCTAATCCATGAGCTACGGCAATCTTGACATCAGTATCGTTCACCTTAACTGTTGCTTCCTTGATTCCCTGCATTCCTCTTAAATCTTCAAAATCAACCTTTTCCAAAGTCTCTTTTGTCAACCACTCATAAGCCGTTCTTAATGCAGCTTCAATAACACCGCCCGATGCTCCAAAGATTACAGAAGCTCCGGTAGACTCTCCCAAAGGATTATCAAAGTCAGAATCTTGAAGGTTCTCGAAATCAATTGTTGCTTCCTTAAGCATTTGAGCAAGCTCTCTAGTAGATATAACGAAGTCTACGTCCCTCATGTTGTCGTTTCCTAGCTCAGGTCTTGCCGCTTCGTATTTTTTAGCCAGGCAAGGCATAACCGATACTACTACCATGTTTTCGGGATCCACTCCCATTTTTTCTGCCAAATATGTTTTTGCCACTGCTCCGAACATCTCGTGAGGAGATTTACATGAAGAAGGTATATCTAACATATCCGGGAATTGATGCTCAAAGAACTTAACCCAACCTGGACAACAGCTCGTCAATATAGGCAGCTTTCCGCCGTGCTCAAGCCTGTGAACAAATTCCGAAGCTTCTTCCATAATTGTCAAGTCTGCTGCAAAATCAGTATCGAATACTTTATCGAATCCGATCTCTCTTAAAGCTTTTACCATTTTTCCAGTTACTTGAGTTCCTGGAGCCATACCGAATTCTTCACCCAAGGCAACCCTAACTGCTGGAGCGGTTTGCACTATTACAACCTTGTTTTTATTTTGGATGGCCTTCCATACTTTTTGTACGTTATTGGCTTCAGCCAGAGCCCCAACAGGACATACAGCGACACATTGTCCACAGAACGTACATGTAGTCTCGTGCATAGGCAAGTCGTAAGCCGGTCCTACTACTGTTTCAAAGCCTCTTCCTACGCCAGATAGAACATTAACTGTCTGAACTTCGTTGCACATGGTTTCGCATCTTCTGCAAAGAACGCATTTGTCCAAATCCCTAACGATTGAATGGCTGGAAACATCTTTTCTATATGTTGACATTTCTCCCTCGAAAGGGATGTCTCTTACATTAAGCTCTGCAGCAAGATCTTGGAGTTCGCATTCTTTGTTCTTTACGCATGACAAGCAGTCTTTGGGGTGGTCTGAGAGCAACAGCTCCACAACTGTTCTTCTTGACTTCATAGCCCTTACGCTATTCGTAGTAACGACCATTCCCTCGTCAACAGGCGTTGAGCATGCAGGAGCTAAGTTTCTTCTTCCCTTTACCTGGACTACACAAACCCTGCATGAAGCAGATTTGTTTACAAACTTTATGTCATGAAGGTCTAGATGACATAGGGTCGGTATATTTATATTCAGTTTTCTAGCAGCATCCAGTATCGTGGAACCTTTTTCCACTTGGACTTTCTGTCTATTTATCGTTAACGTAACCATTTCCATACTTCACACCTCACTTATATTTTTACAATTAGGCGTTTGCAAAACGCCACAACCCGCATAAATGCAGGGTTTTTTCTTGCAT
>CAZOTE010000095.1:0-6787 GCA_964582705.1 uncultured Eubacteriaceae bacterium
CTTGCTTTGACGAGAAGCCAACTGGAAGCGAAATATTTGAATAATAAAGCTTATGAAATGGAGCTTTATCAGGATTTGATTTCAGACATTTTATTTATCAGTCCTCAAAGGAGAAGGTATGATAAGCAGAGCATGAACAATGAAAAAGGACAGCAATCCTTATGGCAATACGGCATTTCAGGAGATAGGCCAATCGTTCTTTTGGATCTTAGTAAAATCGACGAGATGGAGCTGCTTTATGAATTGTTGAAAGCCCATGAATACTGGAGATTGAAAGATCTTAAGGTAGACCTGGTTATTTTAAGTAGGGAAGAAAACAGTTACAATAATCCGTTGAATTCATTAATCACGGAAATAGTATATGCTACCCAGACCCAAGATGTGATGAACCGCCACCAAGATGTATTCATACTGAAAACCAGCAGCATGACGACTCAGGAGATTAACCTGTTCTACGCCAGCGCCAGAATGATTTTTGAGGGTAGCTGCGGTACGATGGAAGAGCAGGACAATGTGGAGATTCCAAAAGGCAATTTGGGTTTTACTGATAATATCGATAAGCCCGCAATACAATTAGAAGCCCCTGAAAGAGCTATTGATGAAGACAAAACAAAGCTTTCACTTTTTAAGCAGGAAGCGGAAGCACAAGAGGAGCTCCAATTCTTCAATGAATTAGGCGGGTTTGGGAAAAAAGGAAAGAGTTATGTAATAAATCTTGAAAAAAACAAAATGACGCCGGCACCATGGGTAAACGTCATCGCAAATCCCAATTTCGGATTTTTGGTTTCAGAATCAGGAGGAGGGTATACCTGGTGCGAAAACAGCAGAGAAAACAAACTGTCAAAATGGTCAAACGATTCTATGGGAGACGAGCCCAGCGAGGTGATTTATATCAGTGATGAGGGGAGAGAACGATGGTCGATTACGCCGCTGCCTATCAGAGAAGAAGAACCTTATAGAGTTGAGCATGGATTTGGATACACGACATTTAGACATAAAAGCCATGGTATCGACCAAGAGCTTATTCAGTTCGTTCCTGTTTCCGACACTGTGAAAATTAGTATTGTTCGTTTGCATAACGAAAGTCAAGAGAAGAAAGATTTAAATGTGACTTATTACATGACGCCGATTATGGGCGTCAACATGAGCGAGACAGGAATGCATCTAATAAGCTCTCAAACAGAAGAGGGCGCTTTAATGATAGAAAATCCATATAATAGAGATTTTGCAGACAGGGTTTGTTTTATGGATGCCTCTATAAAAAATCGGACAGTAACTGGTGACAAAAAAGAGTTCATTGGCCTTGGAGGCCTAGGATCCCCTGATGGACTGGAAAACGACGAGCTGTCGGGCGCGACAGGCGCTGGATACAATCCTTGCGGGGCAATGCAGGTTAAGGTAATCCTTGAGGCTTATGAGACAAAAGAGATTGTATTTGTTATGGGAATGGCATCAAGTCATAAGGAAGCACTTGAGATTGCAGACAAGTTCAAGACTGTTCAAAAAGCAAAGGACGCATTAGTGGATATTGAGATTTTTTGGAATGAAAAACTCCAGGCAGTCCAAGTTGAAACCCCAGATCCGTCCATGAACATCATGCTAAATGGATGGTTGCAGTATCAAGTCGTTTCTTGCAGAATGTGGGCACGCTCAGGGTTTTATCAGTCAGGTGGAGCCTATGGGTTTAGAGATCAGCTCCAGGACAGCTTGTCTTTGGCTGCGACGTGGCCTTCTCTAGCAAGAGCGCAGATTGTAAAACACGCTCAGCACCAATTCGAAGAGGGGGATGTGCTTCATTGGTGGCATGAGCCGGTGGGCAAGGGGACAAGGACGAGAATTTCTGACGACTTCTTGTGGCTTCCTTATGTTACTGCCGAGTATATCAGGATAAGCGGAGATGTTGGCATCTTGAGTAGCGAAGCGCCTTATCTCCAAGAGGAACCGCTCAAGGAAATGGAAGAGGACAGATATTGCCAACCGAAGGTGTCTTTGGAGAAGTACTCGATTTATGACCACTGCATTCGATCGGTGGATAATGCGCTACGGTTCGGCACGCATGGTTTGTCTCTGATACGCGGGGGCGACTGGAACGACGGAATGAACAATATCGGAATAGAAGAAAAAGGCGAAAGCATTTGGCTCAGTTGGTTTTTGTACTCTACATTACAGGAAATCATACCAATTTGCCGAGAAATGGGGGACGGAGATCGAGCAGATAAGTATGTGATCTTGTCTGGAAAAATCGCAGACGCAGTTGAATCCCATGGATGGGATGGAAACTGGTATAGAAGGGCGTATTTTGATGATGGAACGCCTTTGGGCTCAGCCAGTAACAGTGAATGTAAGATTGACTCGCTTGCACAATCATGGTCTGTGATCTCAGGTGCAGCCGATCCTCAAAGAGCAGCAATGGCGATGAACTCCCTTGAGAACTATCTAGTGATGGACGAGGAAGGCATAATAAAGCTACTGACGCCTCCATTTACGGATGGACCTATGGATCCGGGATATATAAAAGGCTATCTACCCGGTGTCCGAGAAAATGGCGGACAATATACACATGCAGCAGCGTGGGCCGTGGTGGCATTTGCAAAGCTTGGTGATGGCAAAAAGGCATGGGACTGTTTTCAGATTCTTAACCCAATCAACCATGCGCGCACCCACAGAGAGTCTTGGATTTACAAGGTTGAGCCATACGTGATGGCGGCGGATGTATACGGAGAGCCTCCGCATATCGGAAGAGGAGGCTGGAGCTGGTATACAGGCGCTGCCGGATGGATGTATAAGGCCGGATTAGAAAATATTCTTGGTTTTAACAAAGAAGGTAACAAACTGATTATTGATCCCAGCATACCTGGAAAATGGACATCCTTCTCGATTAGCTACAACTATTTGGATACGTTATACGAGATAAAAGTAAACAATCCAACGGGTATCAGCAAGGGACTGGAGCATGTGAAGCTGGACGGCAAGCTCCAAGGAGATAAAGGAATATCACTAGTCAACGACGGAGGGACCCATCAAGTGGAAGTGTTGATGGGCATGGTCGATCAAGTCGAATAATGTCAAAAAATCAAGCTGATTTTTAATAGAAGCCTTAGAAGCCGTATCGTATAATGATGCGGCTTTTCAGTTTTGACTAAATTGACTCTGTTGCGTATAATATGGTTCAAGATACTAAAATAAACTTGTTGCTTTTCAATAGGTGATGCTGCCGAGATAATCGGTCATACCTATACGATATTCAAATATTGAAGTTATAAGTAATAATGCATGATGCAAATGTGAGGTGATTGCAATTCGAGAAATTGATCAAATGGCTGTGAAGGCAGTTAGCGATGATGATGTATTATATATGTTTATTGAGAAACACGAGTTCTTCATTTTGAAAACCGCTTCAAAGACAGCTAAGCACTATATATCAAAAGAAGATGACGAATGGTCAGTGGCACTGGTGGCCTTTTCTGATGCTGTAAAGAAATATGATTACGAGAGGGGAAGCTTTATTTCCTTTGCAGAGCTTTTGATTCATCGCAATCTCGTTGACTATTACAGATCTCAGGGGAGGCATAGTCTTGAGAGTCAGGATGAAGGGATTGAAGACAAAGCTGTTGTTGAGTCCAAAGATAATAATTTGAAGTGGGAAATTGAAGCCTTGACCCAGATCCTTAAAGAATGTGGGTTTACTTTTATGGATTTGGCAGACTGTTCTCCAAAGGCAACCAAAACTAAAGCGGCATGTGCCAAAGCGGTTTCTTATATTTTGGATAACCCTATATTAGTGAAGGAAATGCGAGCATCAAAACGATTGCCGACAAAAATAATAGAAAAAAATTCAAAAGTACCCCGAAAAATCTTGGAGCGCCATCGTAAGTATATAATAGCAGTGGTTGAAATACTTTATGGAGATTATCCTTATCTATCGGAATACTTAGTTTATATAAAGGAGGGCATGAAATGAAAGCAACAGTTTTGGAGCTTAAAGATGGATATGCTGCAATACTGCAGGAAGACGGGACTATCGTAAAAATAAAGAATACAAATTTGGAAGTTGGAGATGTAATGGATATGAGAGAACTGGCACCGAGAAAAAAAAGACGATTCAGCGCAATTGTGGCGGCAGCAGCGATGTTTGTCATGATGATTGGAGGGGGAGCATATACATATGCAACGCCGTCCTACTATGTGAGCATGGATGTCAATCCTGGAATATTGATGGAAGTTAACATGTTTGAACGTGTCATAGGGATAGAAGCTGCAAATGAAGATGCACAAGAGGTTCTTGAAGGAATGGACTTAAAAAATAAAAGCATCGAGGAAGCCATGGCTTTGGCTGTGGAGCGCATTAATGAATTAGGTTACTTTGATGGAGAAGGCGGAAATATATTGATAGCCGCAACTGGGAAAAATGTAGAAAAAGCCGAAAGATTAGCAGGGAAGCTGCAAAGTGCAGTGAAAACGGAAATTGCAGAAAACGGAGTGGAAGCTGAAGTAGCAGCTCAAGCCATAGGATACGAAATGGTACAGGATGCAAAGGCTATGGGAATGACTCCCGGTAAATATAATATCATAGTTAACCTACTTGGCAAAGATGCAAGGGACTATGCTGATACTCCTGTCAGAGACATAATGAAGGAATTCACAGCTACAAAGGGAGCGCAAGGAAGAGAAAGAGCGGAAGAAGCTTCTGAAAACGCGCAGAATCAAAAAGAAAATGGCAAGCCGGCTGAAAATGCACAGTTAAAGGAACAAAATGCTGCAGGAAAAGTCAATCAAGCGGAAAACAAAGAAAGAAACGCAGTAGTTGAAACACCTGCATCAGAAAATAAATCTCAAAACGGAGAGGCAACTGAAAAAAATGGAACTGAAGAAAAGTTAGAAGAGCCGGAGATGCCAGAAAATTCCGAAGCCCCTGAAAAACCAGAACTTCCCGTAGAAGGAAGGCCATAAAAGTAAATTCCATAATTAAAAATGTGAATATAGTGATTCAAGAGATGAAATGACATAGAATCAAAAATAACAGCCGTATCTATTAAGATATGGCTGTTATTTTTGATTCATAGGAACATTGTTAATCAACTCAGAAGATAAGGGTATTTGGTACAAATTGGTACAAATAGGTTGTAAGTCAAACCAAAATGTTCAAATTTAAGTGAAAGTGTTTTATCCGAAGTTATAAAAAAATATATATTATAAAAATAAATAATTTGTTGTATAAAAATACATTGACATAATCAGTGTAAGTTTATATAATTGAATTGTTCAAATGAACGTTAAAGTGTTCATATGAACAAAAGATAAATAGTGAGGGTGATAAAGATGAAATCTGCAGCACTGACAAACGTAGGCATAATTGAAATGGTGGAAAAGGCTGTTCCAGACATTAAAGAGTCGGAAGTGTTGATAAAACCTATGGTAGTAGGAATATGTGGTACTGACATAGAGCGGATGTGGCATACAGGGACATGGAAATTTCCTACTGTTTTAGGTCATGAATTTTGTGGTGTGGTTGAAAAAATAGGCGAAAAAGTTGCAAATGTAAAAGCTGGCGATCACGTAGTCATCAATCCGATGGTAACTTGCGGGGTATGCAGATATTGCGTATCAGGACATCAAAACATGTGTGTAGACTATGATTATTTAGGATCAAGATCTGATGGCGGATTGCAGGAATACGTAAATGTAGCTGCCAAAAACGTAATTAAGATTCCCAAGGACATGCCATTTGATAAAGCGGCATTAGTGGATCCATTGGTAATAGGTATCCATACTTTGTCCAAAGCTGAAATTCAACCTGGAAATACGGTTTGCATAATGGGAGCAGGGCCCATAGGGAATCTAATGATTCAACTGGCTAAAAACTATGGTGCAGGAAAAGTTGTCGCAGTTGACCTTATAGATGAAAAGCTTGATTGTGCTAAGCAGTCTGGAGCTGATATTTGCATAAATGCGATCAAAGATGATGTGTACAAAGTCATAGAAAAAGAAACTAATGGGTTGATGGCAGACGTTGTAATTGAATCTGCAGGTGCAGTTAAAACAGTAGAAAATAGCATACTCGTAGCTGGAAAACAGGGCAGGGTTGTCTTTATGGGAACGCCGCACAGCGATGTTTTAATAAATGATAAAGTGTTTGAAGGAATTTTAAGGAAGGAACTGACAGTTAGAGGCTCATGGTGTTACGACTATAAGGAACTGCCATTTGATGAATGGCAAGTGGGAATAGATTATCTGGATATAGGAAAAATCAAAGTTGATCATTTGATAACTCATAGATTTGATTTTGACAATGTCATGGAAGCTTATAATACAGTTAAATCAAGGGATCGCTACTTTAACAAAGTGTTGATTTATGTTAATGAAAAATTAGAAAAATGATTCTTAATAATATGTAAATGATCTGAAAAGGTCATTTTACATGGCAATAAATGTAAACGATGTCACTAGTGGGTTGTATAGAGGTGACATCCCTACATAATATTCTAATGAGGGGAGGTGAAAAGTGTGAAATATAAAGTACTGATAGCTTGTGGGACAGGTATTGCAACTTCTACTGTTATTGCTAAAAGAGTAGAGAACTTATTAAAAGAAAACGGTTATGAAGCGAGTGTCGAACAATGCAAAGTTGTTGAAGTATCGGGGAAAGCTAACGATTACGACTTGATTGTTGCAAGCACAAAAGTTCCGGAGTCTGTTAAGACACCGAAGGTTCAGGCGATTAACTATTTGACGGGTGTGAATATGGCAAAGACAGACAATGAAATACTTGAAATCATGAAAAATATAT
>CAZOTE010000096.1:0-6484 GCA_964582705.1 uncultured Eubacteriaceae bacterium
AAACTGCTCCGGTCCTAAAAATGTAGGTATGTGCAAAGGAGAAAACACCCATGGAAAAGGTTCTAGTTTTGGAGCATTTCCAGTTGCCAAGCTAATGCAAAAATCAACAAGCTTGTCTGTTGCCTCAAGTAATTTGTCAGGATTTCTTCTCATATCCGTAAGCGTACCTCTAAAACCTCTAAAATAGTCAAATATCTGATCAAGAGGTGCAATTATATAATTGCCTGCCGTCACAGGAACCCCTGCAAGGTCTTTCAGGTAAGCCGCTCCGTCGCCCATCTTCTTTCCAAAGTCGGCTAGACCTAGTGCTGCATTTTTTATCGCCTCTTTATTTTGCGGATAAGGCAGGTTTAGATTTGGGTATTTGCGTTTGAACAATACGTTTTTCGCAAACCTTATGGGATTTTCAATAAAATCATCATACTCAGTGTCAGCCATAGGAGATATTTCTCCATGTTGAAGGGTTGTTCCATCCTCGCTTACAAAGTAGGCGTTTACCCCCAAAGCGCTATATACATTCATAGCCCTGTTAAGTCCAAAACCAAGAGTTCCATCAAAATAAACGTCCTCAAACAACTTTCCATAAATTTTGAATTCATCGTCATGGCTTTTCAAGCATTCTTCAATTGTCGCTCCTGCATAAGCTATCGCCATGGTCTCTACTAAAGACAATACAGGCACTCTGTCGGGTTCTTCGTGGTTGACTGTTTTAACAAATCTCTCTACACGTTCATTGTACATTTGTTCTTTTTCATTCATCAACATATCACCCTTTCTTGTCGCTCAGAGCCATGCTTACAAACGCAATGACTTAAATCTCTTCACATCTATCAAGGGCACCTCAATGTCTTGAAGCGCCCTTGATGTTACATCAGCAGAAACATGATAAAACCAAACATCATCTCCTCTTGTGACTGTACAGCAGGTGCCATAACATCACCGTGCTCAGGGTTGATGTTATTTTCCTCCATGTATTCAGGCCATGATGTGTATAATTCAGATTTATATTCCATTATAGATCCCTCCCTTAATATACGGCGTATTCACGAACAAATTCATTGACCGCTATAATATTTTCTGGCTTTGCATCCGCTAGAATCAGTGGATCTTTGTCATAGTTGAATATATAGTTTCCTCCAGGAGCCAAAATATCGATGACTTCCTTTGCCTTGTCTATACACTGTTGTTTCGTTCCGGTCCTAAGAAGGGTCACCGGATACATTCCTGAAATAATCTGTTTTTTGCCGAGTCTTTCTTTAACTAACTTGGGATCACCAAATTCAAACCATAGAAGGCAACCTTCCGGTAGTTCTTCCAGATAATCCATATGGCGCATCCAATCCTGCTCAACGAAAATATTCATTCCAACTCCTTTTTCAGCCAAACCATCGCACAGCTTCTTAAATGTAGGCCAATAATATTTCTCAAAATCCTTGGCATTTAAGAAAGGTCCCATATGAAGAGGTATAAATGTCCTATTGTACCTGTTTGAATTTGGCAGAGCCCCACCTTTAAGCATCATTGGGAGAACAGCCTCACAAGCTTCTGCTACCATTGCCCCTCGTCTTTTGATATCTATGGTTATTCCCGTAAAGCTTCTCATTTGATCGGCTACAAGGTCAAATGGTGCTTCAACTAAAGTTATTCCGATTCCACCTGGTGAGACACCGTGCTTTTCAGCGGCTTTGGCTGTAAACGATCCCACCTGGCCCATCAAATCAGCCCAGGTTTTAAAGGCTTTCGCAAATGTCATCGCACGTTTTTCCGGCGTAGTGTCCAATCCTTTATATAGCCTTGGCAGAACTTTTTCGTTGACGAATTTGTATGGATCTTTGTTAAACTCAGGGTAATCTTCAGGCTCCAAGCTCCTTACTTCAGGATGCTGAATGAATCCATCAGAACCCATCACAAAGTTTTTTGCCTTTAATATTTGATAAAGCTGGGGAAATCTAATCATTACTGTGGGAACGACATCGCTTTTAAAATCTTCTGTGGTTTTGTCCATGACCTTTTCGATTATATCCATGTTCCACTGAGCTTCCCTGACATCGTAGCCGCAATATTCAATTGCATAAGCGATATCTGTCCATGTGCTTATAGGTACCCTCTTGGGCATTTTCATGTCATAAACATCGTTAAACATCTGGGTTATTTCTTGACTTTTCTTTTTCATATCAGTCATATCATTTCACCCACCCTTGACATATTTTAACACCTTCCGCTGCGTTTGTGGTATAAGCGTCAGCACCTATGTGTTCACAGGCTTCTTTTGTTACAGGATTTCCACCTATTATTATTTTCACGCTGTCTCTTAGTCCCGCTTCAGCTAGTCCGTCAACGGTGTTTTTCATTGATTCCAAGGCTAGGGTTAAAACCCCGCTCATGCCAATTATTTCGGGCTTAACTTCTTTAACTTTATCAATAAACGCACCTACAGGTTGATCTATCCCTAAATCAAAAACTTCAAAACCCGCGGCTTCAGACATGCTCTTGAATATGTTTTTACCTATATCGTGCAAGTCTCCATGGACTGTTCCTATTACTATCTTTCCGATTTTTTCAGTGGTACTTGAACCAATTACAGGCTTTAATGTATCTATTGCCTCCGAGAGAAGCTCTCCGGCAAAAATTAAATCTCCAACGAAATACTCCCCGGACTCGAACAATTCTCCAACTACTGCCATACCCTCCTGACAGGCACCTACTACCTTTTGTGCTTCTTCTTCCGAAGGATTAGATGATACAAACTCATTTAGAAGCTCTAATACCTCCTCTTCTTCAAGGTTTCCAATTAACTCTGTGATCTTTTTCAAATCAACCATATTATAAAACCTCCTTTTTTTACAACATACTTAAGTATGCTTAATGAAATTATATCGTAAGCGGACAATAAAGTACCGTATAGAAATCTCAGTACTCTAATGCGATAATTAGAGAAAAAGAAAGCGGCCTCTCGGCCGCGCGTTACGCTCATTATGAGCAAGTTTTTCGTATTTTATCATTCCATGGCATGACCAGTTCAAGATCGGTTATGCCAGATTCTTTCATCTGAGGCAGTTCTTCAAGTAGCTTCTGCAAATACTTGTGGGGGTTCAATCCATTAGCTTTCGCGGTCTCCACGATACTATATACAGCGGCGCTAGACGCTGCACCTTTGGGGCTTCCAGAGAATAACCAATTTTTGCGTCCAACAGTAAATGGACGAATACTGTTTTCGGCTGTATTGTTGGAGATCTGACAGTGACCGTCCATAAGATAGTTCATAAGTCCAGTCTTCTGATTCAGCGAATATTGCAAAGCTTGTCCAATCTTCTGTTTTGGAGGTACTGTGACAATACTTGTCTCCACCCATGACCAATAAGCCTCCAAAACTGGTTTTTCCAGCAGGAGACGTTGCTCTTTGCGTTCTTCAGGTGCTAAACTCTTCAGTTTATCCTCGAACTTAAACAGTTTATTACAGAATTCCAATCCTTGTTTTACAAGGGTAGCTTCTTTACTTTTAAGGTCCTTTGGCATGGCCTCTGCATATTTTCTACGGGCATGAGCCCAACAATAGCAAAGGGTGGCATTCTTGACCTTACCATATGCAGAATAAGCGTCTACATGCAAGAATCCGGAGTAGTCTTTCAAGAACTCCACTACAAACTCTGCGGACCTGCCGGGGCGGTAGTCATAGATGCGGATTGGTGCTTTACTTTCCGCGATGGTAGAATACACCCACATATAGGACTTGGTCCGATTATTTCGCCCAGGCTCCTTAAGCACTTGGACAGGAGTCTCATCGACATGCAAGCAGTTCTCCTTCAAAAGGTGGGTTCGAAGCTGATCCACTACTGGTTTTAGATATTCATCAGCAGTTTTAATGATCCAACTAGATAATGTGCCTCTTGATATTTCCAAACCCAGATTACTCCAATCCTTGGATTGTCTATACAGTGGCAGGTGATTCACATATTTTTGGTACATAGTCCAAGCAACTGAGGATGGGGAAGCCATGGAATGTTGAAGAAGTGGCTGTGGAACAGAAGCCTCTTGAATATAGCTTCTCTCTGCCGTGCGGCAGGTTCTACATTCCCAGTTTTCTTTGTAGACATGGATTACTTTGACTGTTGCAGGAATATACTCAATTTCAGCACGAAGATATTTTTTCCCAACATAAGAAAGCTTACTTCCGTCAACGGAGCAAACTTTATCTTCTTCTGAAAGTCCATAAATTCGTTCTTCAGTAGGTAAGCTTGCGAGAACCTTCTCCCGAGAGTACCCTTTACGCGTCTTCTTCTTTGTAGTAATTTCAGGAAGAACATCTTCTTCTGCAGATTCTTCTGCTTCATCAAACTGTCCTCTTTCAAGAACCTCCGGCATCACAAGCTGGCCAGTAATGACCGAAGTTTTTTCTGATTTTGGACCAAACTTCTGCTTCTTGAAATACTCGATCTGTTCACGAAGAAGCTTAATCTCAAGATCTCTTTCTTTCTGAATCCTCGCTATCTCTTCTTCTTTTTGCTGAAGCTGTTTATTGAGAGATTCAATCACTTTATTCAATTCATTAATAGCTTCCAGCAATGCTGCGGTAGGATTATTAGAACTCATCCGTGTCACCTATCTATATTTATTCGATAATCATATTATATCATAAAAACAAATTAATTGCACGAAAAATATCTCTGAAACCATTGATAATTAATGGTTTCAGAGATATCTACAGAACATTTTTATAGTGCACTTCTTGAATCACTTTCTTTTGATCGATGGAAAGACCTTCAATGAGCCACCGATATTGTTGAGGTGTGATTTCGCGAGCTTCATCCGTTGTTCGAGGCCACTGAAAACTTCCGTTTTCGAGCCTCTTATAGAGGAGAAGAAACCCATCACCCTCCCAAAGGATTGCCTTCATTCGATCTTTCCGTCTACCACAGAAAAGAAATAGCGCATGTTGGAAGGGATCCAGTTTATACGTTAACGAAATCATGGCCGTAAGGCCATCAATGGATTTTCTCATATCAGTTTGCCCACAGGCGAGAAAGATACGGAGATCGTCAGGTAATTGGATTTTCATGATGACCTTCCGATAAGTGTAAGGATTGTTTCCAATGTCTTAGCATCTGCACCATTATGAATTTCAATCTCAGTCTGATGTACACGTAGTACAGCACAAACCTGTGATGATGAATCAGAAACTCTTTCAGAGAGCGGATTCGGCATAGTGATTTCTGCAAATCGCTTTGATTCTGTAACTGCCATCACTCCTGCCTGGATCAATGAATCCTCACGGATTATTTTATTCCAGTAGAAAAAAGAAGGGGCTGAGATTTGGTTTTCCTCACACCAGTTTCTGATTGATTGTCCACTTTGTCTTTGGGCAGCGATAATTTCCTGCCACTTTGTTTTCAATAGGTCATGTTTTGCCTGTCTTACAGTTGCCATATTTGCTTAGCCTCCCAGTTTAGACTTAGTTTTAGCACTAGCTAAGCATTGCTTAGCTGGTGCTAAAACTTACTACTATACTAAAGATTATCTCATGGCAGACAGTGTGTTTGAATCCGTGCTTTTATTGAGCGCTTACATTATATCAAAGTAAAAATGAATTATCAATACTCTTGTAAAATTAATTAAGATTTCAAAAACAGCACTTCAGATTGTAATCTGGTGCTGTTTTCCCACTATGTCAGCTGTTGAGCATCATAGAGTTTTTTATACATTCCATTTTTGGAATAGAGATATTCATGATGTCCTTCTTCTTCAATCCCCGCTTCAGTCAGTACAACTATCTTGTCTGCGTTCCTTATAGTCGCTAACCTGTGTGCGATGACAAGGGTCGTTCTGCTTTTTGACAATCGGTCAAAAGACTGCTGGATGATTTTCTCATTTTCATTATCAAGGCTAGATGTCGCCTCATCCAATATCAATATTGGGGGATTCTTAAGAAATATCCTCGCTATACTTATCCTTTGCTTCTGTCCGCCGGAGAGCATCACTCCCCTTTCCCCGGTGTAAGTATCATACCCATTTGGCAACTGCATTATGAAATCGTGAGCGTTTGCAAGCTTGGCCGCATTAATCACTTCTTCCTCTGTAGCATTGGTATTTCCGTACATGATATTTTCCCTGATCGTTCCTGAAAATAAAAATACATCTTGTTGTACGATGCCTATGTTGTCTCTTAAGTCTCTCAATTTGATGTCCCTTATGTCTTTCCCATCGACTAGAACCTCGCCTTCATCCACTTCATAAAACCTTGGTATCAAGCTGCACAAGGTAGTTTTTCCAGCTCCAGAGGGACCAACGAAGGCCACCGTCTCCCCGGGATTTATCTTTAAGTCTATTCCTTTTAGAACTAGGTCTTTTTCATTGTAGCTAAATCCTACATTTCTAAATTCCAATTCACCGGAGAGCTTGCCTATTTTTACCGCGTTCTTTTTGTCTAATATATCCGGTTCAATCATCATTATCTCGTCAAACCTGTAAAACCCTGAAGCAGCCTTTT
>CAZOTE010000097.1:0-6449 GCA_964582705.1 uncultured Eubacteriaceae bacterium
TATGCAAGAAAAAACCCTGCATTTATGCGGGTTGTGGCGTTTTGCAAACGCCTAAGTAACAATATTAAAAGTGAGGTTATCATGCTTATGAAAATATTAGGTATAGTAGCAGAATATAACCCTTTCCACAATGGCCATCTGTACCATTTGGAAAAATCAAAGGAAACAAGCGGATGCAGCCATACCATTGCAATTATGAGCGGCAGCTTTTTGCAGCGGGGAGAGCCTGCATTAACAGATAAATGGAATCGGGCAAAGACCGCCGTAAAAAACGGGATAGATCTTGTAGTTGAACTTCCTTATGCATACTCTTGTCAAAGTGCAGAAATATTTGCTTATGGCGCCATTAGAACCTTAAACGACACCAAGTCCGTAAACTGTCTAGCCTTCGGCAGTGAATCCGCAGATATATCAAAGTTGTCTTTGGTCGCAGATATTATTGCCAAAGAGCCGGAGGATTACAAAGACAAACTTCGAAAAAATCTTCAGACAGGTCTTTCCTTCCCTAAGGCAAGAGAACTGGCTTTGAATTCCTGCATCCCAAATGTAGGCGAAAGCGTAGTGATTGGACTACCTAACAACATCCTGGCTCTTGAATACCTTAAATGGATATCCAGACTAGAGAGCAATATAGAGCCGATCCCAATAGAGAGGGCCAAGGTGGGGTATCACAGCGATTTTTCACTAGATGGCATAGCAAGCGCCACCCATATTAGAAATATAATAAATCAAAACGATCAATGGAAAGAAATTTTAAAGCCTTTGGTTCCTCAAATTACTTATGAAGAAATAGAGAGCTATAGCAATAAACAAGCTTTCAACAACCTTGAAAATTATTTTGACATCATAGCTTCAGAAATATTGAAATCTTCCCCCAAAGAAATTTCTGTCTATCCAGATGTGACAGAAGGGCTTGAAAACAGGCTTGTAAGCTCACTGAAAAATTCTTCTACTGTCGCGGGGCTTGTGGAGGAAGTATCTTCAAAGCGATATCCATCAACCAGGATTTCTCGAATACTCTGCCATATGGCAACGCATTTTACCGATGAAGACAATGCGCTTTTCTATAAGGACAAGTCCTTTAACCCATATCTTAGAATTTTGGCATTCAATACAAAGGGTCGGGAAATAATTAATGCGATTAAAGACCATTCTGAAATAAAGATTCTTGACAATCTGGGAAGATCACAAAAAAAACTGGAACTAAACCAGGTCAGATGCCTGAAAAAAGACATTGCTGCATCAGACATTTATTTTTTAAAGACCAATCCCCAAAAAATTGGTTCTGATTATTTTAAAAAACCCATATACATCAACGAATAAAGGCAAATGAAATAGAGCGCAAGCTCTTTTTCATTTGCCTTTTAGTTGTTTTCTGTTGTCTTCAATTGTTTCGGATAATTCCTTGATTTGCATCTGAAGGTTTTTCAGAATTGAATCTGCATAATCATTTGTGGATTTTCTGATTTCCCTGGAGATCTCTTCAGCTTTTTTCCTTATCTCCTGTGCCTCTAAATATGCAGACTGGGTGATTTGGTTTTCATCTACCATTGATCTTATTTTTGATTCAGCATCGTTCAATATTTTTTCCGATTCCTTTTGAGCTTCAAGGAGTATTTTTTTTCGTTCTTCCTTGATCCATTGAGCCTGCTTAATCTCGTCCGGAAGGGAATGCATTATCTCCTGAATGATTTCCAAGGCCTCCTCGGTATTGACCATGACTCTTGATGAAAACGGCACATGGGTGCCTTCATGGAGAATGCTCTCAAGCTCATTTAACAGCGCTATTATCTTCATCGTTTACCCTCCCGTATTTTTGATTGATCTTCTTATAAACCAACTCTGGAACCATATCCTTCAGATCTCCGCCAAATTTTATTATTTCCCTAATCAGCGTGGAGCTGATAAAGGAATACTTTATATTAGTCATCAATATCACTACTTCAATTTCGGGATAAAGCTTTTTATTCATTGAAGCCATCTGAAATTCATTTTCAAAATCTGCCAAAGCCCTAAGCCCTCTCAATACGTACTTATAGTTGTTTTTTTCCATATAGTGCACAAGCAGTCCTTCGAAATGCTCGACCTGGACATTTTCGAGGTGTTTGACCGATTCTTCTATCATCTCCATCCGCTCCAGTGTCGTAAAGCACGGCGTCTTCGATGAATTCACCAGTATTGCCACCACCAGTTTGTCAAACATTTTTGAGCCTCTCTCAATTATATCCAGATGTCCTTTTGTCATGGGATCAAAGCTTCCCGGGTATACCGCTATTCTCATTCAACCACCTGATTTCTAAAGATTTCAATGCCCGTATTTCCGTATTTTTTCTTGCTCTTCCATTCGTATTTTATCATATTTTTGTCAATATTGCGATTTATATCATGTTCCAGAATTAAAATCCCTCCAAGCCCAAGCAATTCGAGAGATTGGATCTTATCTATAATTTCTTCCAATCCTTCAATATCGTAGGGAGGATCCAAAAAAATCACATCGGCTTTCACGCCCTTTTTGCCAAGGGATTCCAATGATTTTCGGTAATCCATATTTATAAATTCACACCTGCTTTGATCCAGATTTGTGTGGTTGAGATTTTTTTTTGCCAAATCAATGCTTTCCCTGTCTTTGTCGCAAAAATAAACTTTTTCCGCCCCTCTGCTCAACGCTTCCAGTCCCATAGATCCGCTTCCCGCAAATAGGTCGACGAAAACACATTCATAAACCTTTTGATTGATTATATTAAAGAGCGATTCCTTGATTCTATCAGTAGTAGGTCTTATAGAATCGTCTTTTGGAGAAAACAGCTTTTTACCTCTGGCTGATCCGCTTATTATTCTCATAAACCCTCCTTGGTTAGTCTATATTGTCTATCTTTTTCTTGAAGTTTTGGATAATCTTTTCAATGGTTTCTGTTTTGTTGTTCTCCACCAATGTATCGAGTATTTTTTTTGCAGTTTCTATCTCTTTTTCATCTCTTGCCAAATCAGTAAGCTTAAATTCGGGAAGTCCATGTTGCTTGAATCCGAAATAATCTCCGGGACCTCTCAATTCGAAGTCTCTTTGAGCTATTTCAAATCCGTCATTGCTGGTTTCTAGAACTCTCAACCTATCCAAAGATTTTTCATTTGATGTATCCGTCGCCAATATGCACCACGACTCATAAGGTCCTCTACCAACTCTCCCCCTTAACTGGTGCAGCGTGGCAAGACCGAACCTGTCCGCATCCATGATTAGCATGACAGTGGCATTGGGTACATCTATGCCTACCTCAACGACTGTAGTTGATACCAATACGTCAATTTCTCCTCTTGAAAACTTACCCATGATCTCTTCTTTTTTATCTGCTTTCATCTTTCCATGGACCAAAGCAACTTTGGTTTCGGAAAAGACCGAATCGATTAAATCTTTGTACAGCTCGCTTGCGGATACATTCTCATTTTCCCCTTGTTCAATCTCGGGACAAACTATAAAGGCTTGTCTTTTCTTTTGTATTTCCTCCAAGATGAACCCGTAAACTTTTTTTAGCCTGGATTTTTTAATGCAGTGAGTCCTAATGGCCATTCTTCCCTTTGGCATTGTATTTATTGTCGATACGTCCAAATCGCCGTATAGTGCATGGGATATAGTCCTGGGAATCGGAGTAGCGCTCATTACGAGAACATGAGGCGAAGCACCTTTTTTCATAAGCTTAGATCTTTGTTCGACCCCGAAGCGATGCTGCTCGTCTGTTATCACAAGACCCAAGTTAAAAAACTCCGTATCCGATTGAATTATCGCATGAGTGCCTATAGCCAAATGGCATGTCCCATCCTTAAGCCCTTCTAAAACGGCTTTTCTATCGGTTTTTTTCATGCCACCAACGAAAAGCGCCACCTTTATGCCAAAAGGCTCTAAAAACGTCTTAAGCGTCTTTTCATGCTGTCTTGCAAGTATTTCCGTGGGAGCCATAATCACTGATTGGTAACCTTTTAAAAAAAAGATATACTGAGCCAACGCAGCAACCACTGTCTTTCCGCTACCCACATCCCCCTGAATTAACCTATTCATTCTTTTCCGTTTCTTTAGGTCATCTAAAATCGTATTTACGACCTCCTGCTGACCCTTAGTCAACACAAAAGGCAGGCTTGACTTGAGGGCTTCGATCTTCCCTTCATCTTCCCGGTCAACGTTCAGCCTGATTTTTGTTTTGTTCAGGCTTTTAAAATACTTAAAACCCGCTTGAATCTCCACGAGCTCGTCTATTACCAGCCGTCTTCTTGCGCAAATTACTTCATCCTTTGATTTGGGTCTGTGGATTTTATAGATTGCATCTTGTTTTCCAAGAAGATCGTGCTCCTGCAAAAGGCTTTCTTCCAGATATTCCTCCACCTCAAGCTTTTGATCTAAGACATCAGCCACCGCTTTTCTAAGATCCTTCTGTGTCAAACCCTTGGTCAGGGAATACTTCGGAAGAATTTCTCTATTGTTCTGCCCCTCTTTTTCGTGTTTGAATTCAGGGTTTTCCAGTACATATCTTCCAAACTTTTTTTGTATCTTTCCATAAAAATAGTACGTCGAGTTTTTTCTGAGGGTGTTCTTTAAGTAAG
The DNA here is from genome assembly GCA_964582705.1 of uncultured Eubacteriaceae bacterium. GTDB lineage: Bacteria > Bacillota > Clostridia > Eubacteriales > Alkalibacteraceae > Alkalibacter. Next base: position 4,588 of record CAZOTE010000097.1, read on the forward strand.
GAATGTTGAACCATGCAACGTCAAAAACACCCGCTTCCCCTTTGCACGAAAAACGGGTTATTGACAAATTCCCTCGAATTCTTTTTACTATTCCGGAGTCCATGAGCGTGCCTTTGACTACCCACTTATCTCCCGGGATTACTTCGTCTAAAGAATCAATTACTTCTCTGCTTTCATAATCCCAAGGATAATAATAAAGCAGATCGTTTATATTGAAAATTCCGAGCCTGTGGTAAAGGGTTTCCTTTTTTTCACCGATACCTTTGATTCGCCTGATTGTTTCATATCTGTTCATGGTCTATAATCTCTATTCTACTGAAATCACATAATAGTAAAGGGGCTGGCCTCCCCAGTGCAGCTCTACGTCCATTTGGTCATACGAGCTTTCTAAAGAAGAAATGAAATCTTCAGCAGATTCTTTTTTAACATCCTCTCCATAATAAACTGATATCAACTCACTATATTCGTCAATCATGCTTTTCAAGAGTTCATCGCAGACTTCTTCAGGGTTGTTTCCGACACAAACGATTTCTCCTTCTGATATACCTATTATATCCCCTTTTTTTATATTCCTTCCTTTAAAGCTGGTATCTCGAACGGCAAAGGTCACCTGTCCAGTCTTGACTTCCCCAGCCGCTTCCGCCATAAGATCCTGATTATCCTGTGGTTGAAGCTCCGGATTGAATTCTAAAAGCGCTGTGATTCCCTGGGGTATGGTTTTCGTAGGTATCACCACCACATTTTTCTTGCTTATTTGCTTGGACTGATTTGCAGCAAGTATGATGTTGCTGTTGTTAGGTAGAATTATTATGTTCTCTGCGTTTATATGGTCGATTTTTTCTATGAAAGCTTGTGTGCTTGGATTCATCGTCTGTCCCCCAAGAATCACTTCGTCAGCTCCCAAATCTTCAAAGATCCTTTTCATTCCTTCACCTGAAGCAACTGCTATCACGCCATATTTTTTGGGCTTGACACTTTTTGCAGTGGTCTTTTCCACAGTTCTGTTTTGAACCTGCTCACGCATATTTTCGATTTTTATGCGGGTAAGAGAGCCGATTTCAAGAGCCAGTCCCATAGCCTTGTCGGGATTATCCGTATGAAGATGTACTTTTATCTTTTCTTCATCTCCGACTACTATTATTGAATCGCCAAGTTCATTGAATTTTACCGCCAATTGATCTCTGACAGTTTCGTCATTATTACCTATTATTATAAATTCCGTGCAATAACCAAATGTTATATTCTCATAGGACTCGATCCTGTCCTCAACGGGCTTATCCCATTCAATTTCGGGCTGTTGATACGTTGACTCTTTGCCAGTAAGAGCGTTCAAGGCTCCCTCCATGATAAATAAAAGACCCATCCCTCCGGCGTCAACGACCCCTGCATCCTTTAATACCTTAAGCATGTCAGGCGTTTTGTCCAAAATGACTTTGCCTTCCTTTATCACATCTGTCAAAAAGCTCTCCATATCAGTATAGCTCTCACTATTTGACATGGCAAATTCAGCCATTCCTCTCGCCACAGTCAAAATCGTTCCCTCTGTAGGTTTCATGACTGCCTTATATGCCATGTCGGATGCATATTGCAAAGCTTGTGCTGCATTTTGAATATCAAGCTCCTTGAGCCCTTTGCATCCCTTAGCAAAGCCTCTTAACAACTGGGATAGTATTACCCCGGAGTTTCCCCTTGCTCCCATCAATGCTCCGCTTGAAGTTGAAGCGCTTACTTCTGACACGGTCCCATCAGCAATATTATCTATCTCTCTGACAGCGTATTGCATGGTTAGTGACATGTTTGTTCCTGTATCCCCATCTGGCACGGGAAAGACATTTAAATCGTCTACTGTCTTTTTATTGGCA
>CAZOTE010000098.1:0-6443 GCA_964582705.1 uncultured Eubacteriaceae bacterium
ATGATTTTATCACTTAAAGATTCCTATTAATATGTGCACTGGGATATACGCTTACGTTTTCATCATTCTTCGCACGAGCGCAGACATTCTGGAAAAGCTCGCTGGGTAAAACAAAATAGCCTTTGGTCTTGACTAAATCTTCCCGAGCCAGTTCTGCCTCTTCGTCAGCAATCTTCGCATAATCAAAATCCTTATTGCCCGATTCCCATTCACCAACATTGATGTAGGCGGTAATATTTTCCGATATGTAACGATAAAACAGCATCCCCAGGACATACTGTTTAAAGTCCCAGCCATCCACACTGCCTCTTAAATCATTTGCCATACTCCAAATCGTGCGGTGTAGTTCCGCCCGTTCCTGTTCTTTTCTGTTATTTGCCATTATTTCGTCTCCCCTTCTCCAGCCGTATCCGGCACTAATTCCATGATGTCTTCAAAATTCACGCTAAGTGCTGAACACACTTTTATTAGAACATCCATACTGACATTTTCATTCTTTGAAAGCTTTGAAACAGATGACGGACTGATCCCCGCTGCTGCTTGTAAATCCTTTTTCTTCATATCGCGATCAATCAGTATTTTCCAAAGCCTTTTGTAACTTACGGTCATTTGTTCGGCCATATTTGCCACCTCGTTTACATTAATATCATTAATTTTAACAGAAAAACTTCAAGTTCACAATGATATTTCGCTATAATTGAATATTTATAACGAAAGAGCATCTGCCTTTGCAGGTGTTTTTTTATTTTTCAAATTCAGGGGTTCGAATTAACCAGAACTTTCGCTTATAGGTGAGGGAAGAAATTCTCCTTAACGGTTCTTTGACAACTAAATACCCTGAAATGCAAGAGATACTTCAAGCCGAATATGCCATGACGATGATTCCGAGCGTATTCCTTGAAAGATAACGAGGCTATGTCAAACAAGGCAGGTCCTCAGGAACGGTAGTTTTTTGGGCAATTTCATAAGTTAAGGAGGTGAAATTTCTGAATAATCAATATGAAAATCTGCCGCCAGAGCTTAGAAACATCAATCGGTTCTGCTGCTGGCGATATGAAAAAGTGAAAGGCAAAATGCAGAAAGTCCCCTATAACCCTGTGACAGGGAGAAGGGCAAGGCCAAATAATCCAGACACATTTAAGGATTTTCATTCTGCACTAGCTGTAGTTGATCACTATGACGGTATTGGTTTCTTAGTCGGCAGTGGTATCTGCGGCATTGATTTGGACGATTGCTTTGACGGTGCAGGAGAGCTAAATGCTGTATCCCAAAATGTTGTGGATGCCTTTAGCGATTGTTACATGGAGTACAGTCCATCTGGCAAGGGCTTGCATATCTACTTCAAGGCTACCGGTTTTGAGTATAACAAGGATAAATATTATGTGCACAACAAGAAGCTGGGCATGGAGGTCTATGTCTCAGGAGCAACGACCAGATTTTTAACGGTAACAGGGAGTGTGTTTCGGGGAGGTGCTATAAGTGAAAAGTCTGGTGTACTTCAAGAGACTTTAGAAGAACACATGGTGCGCCCCAAACCAGTACGACAAGCGGTAGATTGGGAAACGGAGTCCTATCTGACGGATGAATCGGTGCTTGAAAAGGCATCTGTATCAATGAATGGCGAAAAATTCAAGGCACTATGGAATGGAGATTTAAAAGGCTATGCCTCCCATAGTGAAGCTGATCTTGGCCTATGCAGTATGCTTGCCTTTTGGTGTGGCAGGGATGTCCATCAGATGGACAGGCTTTTTCGGGAAAGCGGCTTAATGCGGAGTAAATGGGACAGGCAACAATCCGGCAGTACCTATGGAATGCTGACAATGGAAAAAGCAATATCCAGTGTTTCAGAAGTGTATAAGCCGGGCGGGAAACAGTCTACAGCGGAAGAGGACTTCTTACTAAGGAGTCTAACCCTTGGGGATCTGAACCCGGAAAATAATGACCGCTACTCTTGGACAGACATTGGAGCCAGCCGGCTGTTTGCAGATTATTACCGATCGAAAGCCCGCTATGTTCCAGAGAGGAAAAAGTGGTACTGCTATGAAAATGGCAGCTGGAAGCCGGATATCGGCAACCTCAAAGTCATGGAGTTGTGTAAGGCTCTGGCCAATCAACTACTAACCTATGCCTTGAGCATTAAGGATGAACGCCAGCGAAATGCATATATTGACTATTGCCGAAAGTGGCAGTTAAGACGGTACCGGGAAACGGTATTAAAAGATGCCCAAAGTGTGTATCCCATCTCCATGGCTGAATTCGATCAAGATCCGCTGGTGCTGAACTGTGCCAATGGAACGCTGTTTCTATCATCGATGGATTTTTCTCCCCATAACAGCGAGGACAAGCTGACCAAGTTAACCGATGTCAAATATGACCCCAAGGCAAAAAGTGAGCGCTGGAATACTTTTATCCAGGAGATTATGAGTGGCGAGGAAGAAAAAACAACGTTTTTACAAAAAGTCTTTGGATATGGTATTAGTGGCGATACCCGTTATGAATGCCTCTTTGTGCTCTATGGAGCTACTACAAGAAATGGAAAAGGCACATTGTGTGAGAGTATTCTGAGGGTGTTAGGCAGTTATGGCTGCACCGCAAGACCGGAGACTATCAGCTTAAAAAACAACAATAACAGTTCCAGTCCCAGTGAGGATATTGCCAGGCTTACTGGTGTACGATTTGTAAATATTTCAGAGCCTAGCCGAGGCTTAGTGCTAAATGCTGCACAGGTAAAAAGCATGACCGGTAGGGATAGCCTTAATGCAAGGTTTCTCCATGAGAACTCCTTTGACTTCTCACCAAAATTTAAGCTCTACATTAATACCAATTATCTGCCGGTTATTACAGATATGACACTGTTTTCCAGTGGTAGGGTGGTGATCATCCCTTTTGAACGCCATTTCGAGGAAAGCGAGCAGGACAAAAGCTTAAAGCGGGAGTTTGCAAAACCTGAAAATCAAAGTGCCATTCTTAACTGGGTGATTGAAGGCTACAAATTGCTTATTAAAGAAGGTTTGGCATTACCTGATTCCGTTAAGGTGGCTACAGATAGGTATAAACATGACAGTGATAAAATCGCACTCTTCTTTGAAGATGCCTTGGAAGCAAGCCCAAACTGTGAGTTGCGAACATCCGAGGTTTATGCCCGGTATCAAAGATGGTGCACTGCCAATGGATGTTATGCCGAGAATGCCAGAAACTTCAAGCAAGCCCTTTCTGCCATCGCTCGTGTGGAACGGAAAAGACCACGCTCCGGTGGTGGAATGACCACACTTCTTATCGGCTACAAGTTGACCGAGGAGGAGTTTTTTCTTCTTTAAACACAGTGTAGCAGCTTGTAGCAAGTAAAACAGGTTATATGAAAAAACGCTCTCGTATAGAGAGTTTAATTTTTACCTGCTACATCTTGCTACAAAGCTGAAACCCATTGAAACGAAAGGCTTTTATTCCCCATGTGTCTTTGACCCCAGGGGGAGGTTCAATCTTCATAGCCTTTCTCTGAACAACGGGCGGGGGGCATCACGCAAAAAGTCGCGGTTTCAAACGGGGTAATAACCCGAAAAATTCAAGAATTTTATCTCAAAGGGGGGTCGGTTGTGTCTACCCCCTTTATTCAATTACAAAAACAAATTTTAGGAGGAAATTACTATGGAACTATCAACAAATTACAACTACTCATTTTGGAATTCTATGAAGAGCAAAACACCACAATTTCAAAACATCCAAGAAGGTTATGAATCTGGCTCCTATGTATTGCCAGAGGAATCAAGAAACAAGTTCGAGGCCGCTATAGCAAAAGAAAATCTGTTCCGCAGGCTGGCTACCGTTGTAAAACTATCTGTTAGTGATGGTATGATACAGGCTGTTTCATCTACCGGAGAAGCAGAATTGGTTGAAGAAAGTGAAGCATTCCCGGAAAGTGGGGATACCTTTACGCAAATCCCCGTAAAGTCCTATAAGCTGGCGAGCATGTCCAGATTGAATAAATCCTTTGTGTTGGATATGAACTTCGATCTTGAGAAATACCTGTGCAGTGATTTTGCCAAGCGCTTTGGCAGAGCTGAGGAAAACATCTTGATTAATGGGAATGGAACAACACAGCCCACTGGTATTCTTACAGCAAACAGTGCTATGACTACCGAGGCAGATACTACCATTTCATATGATGAAGTCATAAAGCTTTACTTTTCACTAAAGGCAGAATACCGAAAAAATGCAGTTTTTTTGATGCACGATGATACCGCCATGCATCTTAGAACCCTAAAGGATGATACAGGCAACTATCTCTGGAACTCAAGTAATGACACCATCTTCGGTAAACCTGTTATCACATCTCCCTATATGCCTGACATTACGGCAGGAGCAAAGTCCATCGTGTTTGGGGACTTATCCAACTACTGGATCGTGGAACGCCAGTCCCTATCTATTAAGCGCTTTAATGAGTTGTATGTGTTACAGGGGCAGATTGGATTTGCAGGCCATGAGAGGATTGATGGAAAACTGATACAGCCGGATGCTGTAAGGATTTTGCAGATGAAGGCTTAATACCTTAAAGGCGCTGGATTACATTGACTCAGCGCCTTTTTCAAATATTTAAGACAGGAGAAGATCAATGATGGATAAAGAAAAGAGCTTTCGAACAAGCCAGACAGAAATTGGCGGTACGGTCTATGTGGTGGAATCAAGGGAATGTGATACCGCAAAAGAAACCGCTTATTTGAAGCTGAAAAGGCTGATTACCAGCAATGCAAAACATTTAGAAAAACCATCAGGTGATTCAACCCTATATCAGGATATTAACTCGACTTCTTCAGGGTAGTACGGTAATATACACAGTGCTAAACCGCTTGAAGACTGTCGGAAAGGAAGGTTAAGATGAATAGACAGTCAACAATTAGCAGTAGAAATAAGGCAGCGCTTGGCACTGATGAAACACAAATTACCGCACTATATTGCCGGCTATCCAGAGATGATGAATTATCCGGTGACAGCAACAGTATCAAGAACCAAAAGGCCATCTTAAAAAAATACGCAGATGATCATGGTTTTTGCAATACCCAGTTTTATGTTGATGACGGTATAAGTGGTACTACCTTTGACAGACCGGATTTTAACAGGATGATCGCTGATGTGGAAGCTGGAAATATTGGGACAATCATCATCAAGGATATGTCTCGAATTGGCAGAGATTATCTTAAAGTCGGTTACTATACCGAGATTGTCTTTCCAGAAGCAGACGTGCGCTTTATCGCCATCAACAACGGTATTGACAGTGCCAACCAGCAGGACAGCGACTTTACCCCATTTCTTAACATCATCAACGAATGGTATGCCAAAGACACCAGTAAAAAAATCCGGGCTGTGTTTAAATCAAAAGGCCAATCAGGTAAACCTCTTTGTACCAACCCGCCATATGGATATCTCAAAGACTCGGAGGATAAGCTGAAATGGATCGTTGACGAAGAAGCCGCCGATGTGGTCAGAGAGATCTTTAGACTTTGCATGGCTGGATTTGGGCCAACGCAGATTGCCAGACAACTGGAAGAAAAACGTATTTTTGTTCCTACAGTACACCTTCGGAATAAGGGCATTAATACACCGGCAAGACCGCCTGAAAATCCTCATGCTTGGCAGGCCCGATCGGTAGCCGATATCCTTGCAAAAATGGAATACCTAGGACACACTGTGAATTTCAAAACCTACAAAAAATCCTACAAAAGCAAAGTAAAGATGCAGAACAATCCTGAGGACTGGCTGATTTTCAAAAATACGCATGAGGCAATCATTGATGAGGCTACATGGGAAACAGTACAGAAAATCCGAGATGGGAAACGCAGGCCATCACGTCTAGGAGAAATGGGTATTTTGTCTGGCATGATGTTTTGTGCAGATTGTGGTGCGAAGCTCTACCAGGTAAGAGGAAAAGGGTGGCCTCGTGAAAAAGAATATTTTGTCTGTGCCACTTACCGAAAAGTTAAAGGTAGCTGTACTTCCCACCAGATTCGCAATGTAGTGGTTGAGCAGCTTGTGTTGGAGGACTTAAGAAAAGTGCTGAGATTTTCCAAGGAACATGAGGCGGAATTTATCCAGCTAGTCATGAAAAATTCTGAAAAGGTGCTGGCTCAAGAGTTAAAGCAAAACCAAAAGGAGTATGAACAGGCAAAGGCAAGAATAGCAACCCTGGATAAAATTATTCAAAAGCTTTATGAGGATAATGTGTTTGGCAAGATTTCCGATGAGCGTTTTAAGAAAATGTCACTCGACTATGAATCGGAACAAAAAGAGCTTACTGGGAAGGTAGCCGCCCTAAAAGAGAACTTGGAATCAGCCAAAGAGCAATCCATGAACACAGACCGTTTTCTTTCTCTGGTTAAGAAGTACACCGAGATTAAAACACTGGATGCTGAAATCATCCGAGCGTTCATAGACAAAATTATTGTATTTAA
>CAZOTE010000099.1:0-217 GCA_964582705.1 uncultured Eubacteriaceae bacterium
GCATCGTTTTTGCTGTTTGTCTCCACCTGGTTTCCGCCTTTTTATTATGATATCGTATGTCAACATCCAGTGTTCATTTACATTTAAATTTTTCAGTGATATAATGTTATAAATTTATTATACTCAAAGTAGAGCTTAAAAGATACTCAAAGCTCTTTTTTGTATGAAAAACCGGATATGCCGGTACAATTCAATTCGGGAGGAATAAAAATGAAGG
>CAZOTE010000099.1:227-6442 GCA_964582705.1 uncultured Eubacteriaceae bacterium
TCACCGTAATAGGAAAGGATAAAGTTGGTATTATCTATAACGTATCTAAAGTATTATCGGAAAACTCCGTAAATATCGAAGATATCAGCCAAACTATCATGCAGGATTACTTCACCATGATGATGTTAGCAGATCTTTCCCAAATAAGATGCGAGTTCAACGAACTCAAGGACATCTTGGAAAAAACAGGAGACGAAATAGGGGTATCGATAAAGATACAGCGTGAAGAAATCTTTGAAAGCATGCACAACATTTAGGGGGTTTCTTTGATGACTTTATACAATAATAATATATTTGAAACAGTTCGAATGATCGAAAAGTAAAATTTGGATATCAGGACTATCACCATGGGTATTTCCCTTCTCGATACCATCGACTCTTCCGGCAAAAAGGCAAGGACCAGGATTTACGACAAAATCATGCGCCTTGCAAAAGACCTGGTCAAAACAGGCAATGACATTGAGGACGAGTTCGGGATACCCATCATCAACAAGAGAATTTCCGTCACTCCGATTTCCGTCATCGCCGCGGCAAGTGACGACAAGGACTACATCGCTTATGCACAGATCCTAGACAAGGCTGCAAAAGAAGTGGGAGTAAACTTCATCGGAGGGTACTCTGCCTTGGTTCAAAAAGACTTTACCGAAAGCGACATAGGTTTTATAAACTCTATAGCCCAGGCTTTAAGCGAAACTGAAAGAGTATGCTCGTCTGTTAACGTAGGAAGCTCAAAGGCTGGCATAAACATGGATGCCATTAAAATGATGGGGAAAGTAATCAAAGATGCAGCATACCTCACCAAGGATCAAGATTCCATAGGCTGTGCCAAACTCGTTGTATTTGCAAACGCAGTAGACGACAATCCATTCATGGCAGGGGCTTTCCACGGAATAGGCGAAGGGGAAGCCGTAGTAAACGTTGGAGTCAGTGGCCCTGGTGTTGTAAAAAGCGCATTGGAAAAAGTTAAAGGCGAACCAATCAACGTAGTCGCCGAAAACATCAAAAAAACAGCTTTTAAGATAACCCGTACAGGAGAACTTGTAGGAAGAGAAGTTTCTAAGCGCCTCAATGTTCCCTTCGGAATTTTGGACCTTTCACTCGCTCCTACCCCGGAAATCGGCGACAGCGTAGGAAGAATCCTGGAAGAAATCGGACTGGAAGCCTGCGGAGCTCACGGGACTACTGCCGCTTTGGCTTTACTGAACGATGCAGTAAAAAAAGGCGGAATAATGGCCTCATCCTCTGTTGGAGGACTTAGTGGGGCTTTCATACCGGTAAGCGAGGACGAGGGCATGATCAGTGCGGTAAAGGCTGGTGCCTTAACCTTCGACAAGCTCGAAGCCATGACCAGCGTTTGTTCTGTTGGCCTTGATATGATAGCAATCCCGGGAAATACAGAAGCAACAACAATCTCAGCTATAATAGCAGACGAGGCAGCAATCGGCGTAATAAACAACAAGACCACTGCCGTGAGGATAATTCCTGTTTACGGCAAGGATCTTGGAGACACTGCATCTTTTGGGGGTCTATTAGGATATGCCCCGATCATGTCAGTGAGCAAATTCTCGAGTGCTGACTTTATTAACCGAGGTGGCAGAATACCTGCACCTATTCACAGTTTTAAAAACTGATATCCGCCAGGCAGCTTGCAAGGTGTTTTTTAACCTTGTCGTATTCGTAACCTTTAGACATCATGGCCTGAATAACCTTGACTTGCAAGTCATAGTTTTTCAGGCCTTTTTTTTGGTATTTTTTCAATGCAAGTTCAAAGGACTTTTCAAACTTTCGCTTAAATTCCTCACTCTCTTCTCCTTCATTGTCCAGCATCTTGACTGCTTCAGAGATAATATCAAAACCAAACCCTTTCACAGCCAATCTTTGAGATACCTTTTGGCATTTCTTTCTGTAAGGATCCCTGGCGTATTTAAAATTCAATTTTCCAGCTTCCTTGAATGCTATCTTGCATTCATGCTCTCTCGTAAAATATTTTTCGATAGCAGACTTTGCGGTGGATTCAACAATCCCCTTCTTAATAAGATCCGTATAAGCTTTTTTAGCGGATTGGTCACCGAATTCAGCTTTGTTTTTTACAAAGCGTGTTGCATATTCTTCATCATTAATAAAATTGTAGCTCTTTAATTTATCTACTGCACGCTTTGAAGCATCAACAGAAAATCCGTTTTTTAAAAGGTAATCCTGAACTTCTTTTTCTGTCCTGCTCATGTAGGCAATAAACCCCAACGACTTTGAATAAGCCTTGTTCCCATCAGCTGCTTCCTTGGCATTTTCGAGGCTTTTTTTATCCTTGCTTTGTCCTTTTATAATATCAGCCTTATAAATTGTCTCAGCATCAGCTTCCATGAAAAATTCATCATCTACATATACTTCATATGATTTTTTATTTTTTTTAAGTTTGATATCCGTTACTGTTGGCATAATCAGTATCTTTCAACCCCATTTCTTGACGCGATTCCATAGATGAGCTTTCTTTTTTCAACGGGTTTTTCATCGTATGAAAACGCGTTTTCAAGTCGCGATGCTGCTGCTTCCATTTTTTCAACATCGTTTCCAAATAAACTGGCGATCACTTCGCCTTTTTCGATCTTTTCTCCTACTTTTTTGTGTATATAAATGCCGGCACCCAAGTCTATTTGGCTATCCTTCGTGTCCCGCCCGGCGCCTAGAACCAGAGCGCAATTGCCAACTTCCATCCCGTCTATAGCTTTGACATATTTTCTTTCGCCAGATTTCAGCTCTGTGACGAATCTGCCTTGGGGGAGCTTATCAGGGTTTAAAACCATCTCCCTGTCCCCTCCTTGAGCTGTCACAAACTCCAAAAACTTTTCATAAGCTCTGCCATTTTCAATGTTCTTTTCAAGAAGTCTGCAAGCATCTTTAATATTCTCTGTCTTCCCGGCCATTACTAAAAGCTCGCTTCCTAAAGCCAGGCACACTTCAAGCAATTCACCTTTAGACTTCCCCTGAAGAACCCGTATGGCCTCTTTTACCTCAATCGCATTTCCCACAGCCCGACCAAGTGGCTGCTCCATATCTGTTATCAGAGCCCTTGTATCTTTACCCATCCCGTTTCCTATATCCACCATTATCCGAGCCAATTCAAATGCCTCATCAGAGGTTTTCATAAACGCTCCGGATCCAACCTTCACATCCAATAGTATTGCATCGCTTCCGCTAGCGAGTTTTTTGCTCATTATGCTGCTGGCGATTAACGAAAGCTGATCAACCGTAGCAGTTACATCCCTCAAGGCATATAGCTTCTTGTCAGCAGGAGCCAGCTTTCCAGTTTGTCCCGCCAAGGCGATTTTTATCCTGTTTGCATTGTCAATGAAGTTTTCCATCGAAATCTCTGCATTAAATCCTTTAATTGATTCCAGCTTATCTATAGTTCCCCCTGTATGTCCTAGTCCACGGCCGCTCATCTTTGCAACAGCTACATCACATGATGCAATCAAGGGAGCAAGTATCAATGTGGTTGTATCCCCTACCCCACCGGTGCTGTGTTTGTCCACAACAATTCCATCGATACCCGATAGGTCTATCACATCTCCGGATCTCATCATTGAGTCTGTAAGGCTTACCGTTTCATCCGTATTCATTCCTTTAAAATATATGCTCATTAAAAGAGCGGATACCTGATAGTCAGGTATCCTATTATCGGTGTAACCGTCAACGAAATACTCAATCTCTTCCTTTGAAAGGGATCCGCCGTTTCTCTTCTTAAGAATTATATCGTACATTCTCATTTAAAAAGATCCTCACCTTTCCATTAATTCTTCAAATCTAGTTATAGCTTCCTCACCTGACCATTGGCTGGTCTTTTCTCCTTGGTAGCTGCAAGAGAGCGTGTTTGTATCCATATCAAAATCCCATTCAAGCAAATCTTGACTGTATGATCCATTAACGGCTATTTCCTCAAGAATCCTAGCGTTGTTTTCAAAATATTCCTTGTACACCTCTTCTAATTCCCTGTCGTTGTACCCACTTAAATCAACTGTCATCGCCTTTAGAATCCAGTCGAATTCGTCGTTAAAGTGAACTAGAAGCCTAGCCAGGTATCTTCTATTTACGAATATGAACGTCTTCACGCCAAAATCCTTAAACTCCTTCTCCAGTTTCTTGAACCTTATGCTGTCCATAAACACAAATCCTTTATCGCTCATCCTGTCTTGAAGAAGCTCGACAAAATCTTCATCTCCGATAATTCTTAGAAATTCGTCGATTTCACTTTCTTCAAGCTCGTCTTTTGTGTCTGTACTGTAGATGATGTCCCTGAAAATATCCCTGTTGATCCAAAGCCAGTTGATTTCCTTTAGTTCTTCGTAACCGAATATCTTTTCCACCGGTACGGATTTGATCTTTTGTGCTATTGTCAATGTATCCATATAACGCTCCTTGTAATTTATTTTTCCTCCATGTGAGGGTATTCAAAGCTTTCGGGTGGTAAAAAATTTTCCTTAACAGTCAATGGGCTCATCCATCTAAGCATATTTAGCATGCTACCAGCCTTGTCGTTTGTTCCAGAGTGTCTGGCACCTCCAAATGGCTGACGGCCTACGACTGCTCCTGTAGGCTTGTCGTTAATATAAAAATTGCCTGCTGCATTCGCCAGCGTCTTGCTCATAAGTGCCGTTATCGTCGGGTTTTGAGAAAAAATCCCCCCCGTCAGTGCATATCCAGATGTTTTATCGCAGAGTTTAAGTGTCTCTTCAAGTTTTTTATCATCGTATACATAGATCGTCAGCACAGGTCCAAATATCTCTTCTTCCATGGTTATGAACCTGGGGTTTGACGTTTGTATCACCGTCGGTTCTACAAAGTAACCTGACTCATCATCCCAGTGCCCGCCAATCAAGATTTTTGCTTCGTTTGACTCCTTGGCATACTGTATGTATCTTGTCACTTTAATAAAGGCTTCCTCATCTATCAAAGCTCCCATGAAGTTTGAGAAATCCTCGACATCTCCCATTTTTATCTTGCCTATTTCATTGAGCAGATGTTCCTTAACATCAAACCATATGCTCTCAGGTATATAAACCCTAGATGCCGCAGAACACTTTTGCCCTTGATACTCAAATCCCCCTCTGATCATTGCGGTGACCAAGGCCTTTATGCTTGCGCTTGAATGGGCAAATATAAAGTCCTTGCCCCCTGTTTCTCCAACAATTCTGGGATATGTTTTATAATTATCGATGTTTTCCCCTATGACTTTCCACATGCCTCTGAACACCTTGGTGGAGCCGGTAAAATGAACTCCAGCCAGGTTCGGGCATGTAAGAAAACGCTTTCCAATCTCGCTTCCCTTTCCCGGCACGAAATTTATCACCCCGGGGGGAAGCCCGGCTTCAATCAATAGCTTCATAATATAATATGACGAATAAACAGATGCCGAAGCGGGCTTCCAGATAACTGTATTGCCAGCCATGGCAGGAGCTGCAGGCAAATTAGCGGCTATGGATGTAAAGTTAAAGGGGCTGACTGCCAGCACGAATCCTTCCAGAGCCCTGTAGATGCTTTTGTTCCATGTGTATTCATCAGATAGAGGTTGGCTTGCATAAATTTGGTCAAGATACTTGACATTAAACCGCAAGAAATCACACAGCTCGCAAACTGCATCTATTTCTGCCTGATATACGGTTTTGCTTTGGGCTAGCATTGTCGCTGCGTTGACAACTGCCCTGTACTTTGTAGATAGAAGGCTTGCTGCCTTTAAAAAGATTGATTGCCTGTCATTCCAGGAAAGTCTGTTCCATTCATTCTTGGCCGATAGCGCAGCTTTTATTGCCAAATCAGCTTCCTTTTCTCCTGCTACGCTGCAATATCCAAGAACATGATTTTTATCGTGAGGAACGATGCACTTAATCAGCTTTTCAGTGTAAATTTCTTCTCCTCCGATTATCAGCGGAATCTTGATGGTTTGTGATTTTAAGTTTTTGAGTTCTTCTTTTAAAGCCTTTTTCTCTTCGCTGTTCTTTCTGTAACTTAGCACAGGTTCATTGATAGGTTTGGGTGAATCAAATATGGCGTTCAAAATATTCAACTCCTTTTATCCATCTTCTTACTTATATATTAACACCTTGCTAAGTATTTTTCATTCTCTTTATAAAATATTAAATAGACAAGCGGTCCATCTGCCTGTCTATTCCGAAGTTTTGCAGCAACTTAATATACATGCAAGCCTGAACCTAAGTCAAATG
>CAZOTE010000100.1:0-3008 GCA_964582705.1 uncultured Eubacteriaceae bacterium
CAAAAGAATTAATTGATTTGCTATTTTATGAATTCTATACGAAAACAATATATATTGAAAAGGGTTTGTCTGTAACAAGAAAGACTGCGGTTAATTACTTGTCGGCTCTTGAAAAAAAGGGTTTTCTCGTTTCAGAAAAGATAGGCAAGGAACGAATTTATCAAAATAAACGGTTATACGATTTGGTCAGGCAATAGTCAGGTGACTAAATCTGTCATTTCGAGCCAAGCGAGAAATCTCAGGAGATTCTAAAACTTGCAATGGCATCTGACGCCCATGTATTACTGGTTACAGTGATTCCTGAGATCCCTACGACTCGGCATAGCCGAGTTCTCTGGATGACAGTTTTAGCATTTGCTTTTACTTACACCTTACAATTAGATATAATAATCAAAAAAAGAGGAATTTGTATTTTTATGGATAAATAAATTATTAACAAGGAATACAGGACAGTTGGAAAGCGGAAAGTTGAAAGTTGAAAGCAAACTACCTAGCACCAACGACTAACGACTAATATGGTAGGGTCCGGTTTCCATGCCGGACCAAGCATCACCTGAGATTTCTCATTGTATTCGAAATGACGTATCCACTACCGTTCAACGTGCCGAAGGCGCAACCAACCAACGAAAGGACTTTTCATATGGACTTATACTTTGCAATCGTATTTTTAATACTAGGCCTACTGGTAGGCAGCTTTTTAAATGTAGTCATATACCGGCTTCCGGAAGGTGAGTCGATTGTAAAGCCCCCTTCCCATTGCCCAAGCTGCAATGTTCGCTTAAAGCCAATAGACCTTATCCCGGTTTTCAGCTGGCTTTTTCTTAAAGGCAGGTGCAGATATTGCAAGGTTGCAATCTCCCCCAGGTACGCCCTTATAGAGCTTCTTACAGGGGTGTCTTTCCTCATATCATACCTTTATGCCGGTCTTACATGGCAGCTGTTAGTCCTTTTGGTCTTATTATCCGTGCTCATTGCAGATACCTTTATAGATATGGACCATCAGATAATCCCTGATGAGCTTAATATCTTTCTTTTCGTATTCTTTATCGCTATAAACTTAGTAGCTTCCTACATTCCCTGGAGTGATGCCATTTTCGGCGCCCTTGCAGGCTCTTTGCCTCTTTTTTTACTGGTGGTATTGACGGGGGGAGCGGGTATGGGCTTTGGGGATGTAAAGCTTATGTTCGTACTGGGCCTTTACCTTGGCCTATGGTCAACCCTTCTTACATTGTTCTTATCATTCATCTACGGGGGAATATTCGGGGTTTTGCTTCTTGCCACAGGCATAAAGAAACGAAAGGACGCCATACCATTTGGACCTTGGATAGCCATAGCAGCTGTAACTGTTTTGTTTTTCGGCGATCAGATCATAAACTGGTACTTTGGGATGATGTTTTAAATGAACGGCCGAAGAGGTTTTACCCTGGTAGAGCTTATAGTAACCATATCTCTTATAAGCATACTGTCTTCAATGGTGATAATAAATTCAGGAGCCATTGCAAGATACAAGGAAAAGCAAGATTTCAAAAACCAGGTTCATGCCGTTTATCACCTGTTTGTAGAAGAAAAACAGCAGGGGATACTTGACGGCAGAAGGCGCCAGGCTTACATATTTGGCGACAAGATATACTTTCAGACTTTGTCTCCCAGTGGGACGAAAACCGAGAGGATAGACTTTAACAACGGCATGAGAGTGGTTACCAACACCTATTTTGGCTCTACCCTGGTATTTAATCCGGTGGGAACTGTCAACAAGGGTGGTCAAATAACATTTCAGAGCAAGGGAGGGGATAAGCTGACCATAGTGGTTCAGATAGGCGCAGGAAGAATCTATCTGAAAGAAGGTGGGACATGAATCTTAAAAGTCAAAAAGCTTCAACATACATCGAAATCATCATATCTTTATTCATAATCGGGCTGATTTCAATAACCTTTATGGGAAGTCTGGGCTTTACGATCTCCACATTGGAGAAGGCATCAAAAGGCTACGGACTTATTATGGAGAGCGAGCAGACCTTAAATGAGCTTACAGGTGAACTTAGAACCTTTGGCAGGGAAGAGATGACGGATGAAATAGCAGCATATATGGAGGGTAAGTATACCTCGGATGCTATTGTCGCCGAAATCAAACAAAGAAAGGGAGCCGAAGGTCTGTACACCGTCAAAATATACTACAAGGCACCAAATCTAAATAATTCAGACTTTTTACTCACACAGGTATATCTTAAATGAAAAACCAAAATGGATTTACTCTACTAGAAACCATCATCTGCATTTTTCTCACGCTAGTGGTATTGACATCCACGATGCAGCTTGTCAGCGCCCAAGCCTTATCCATCGACACCCTGAAAAACAGCATAACCGGTGAAAACAGCGTAAGATACCCCTTGACCGTGCTTGAAAAGCAAATAAAATCCTCTGACATTATATACATTGCCTCCGGGATAGTTTATATGCGTGACATGGAGACAAAAGACTACTTTAACACCTATTCACTGGGGGGAAAAATGCTTTATAAGAACAAGCACAGCGGAAACTTAAGTTCCATAGGGCTTGGGGCAAGATCCCAGTTTGCATCGGACATAATCAGCTTTTCAATGGAGCCAGTGGGTGAAGATGGCATTTTGGTTAAAATTGAAAGCGAGCTTCATGGCAGGACATACTACAGAGAAAAACTCATAAAAGCCAGATGCCCGGTGTACAGTCTTGATTAGAAAATTAAAAAATGAAAAATCCGGCGGCGTATTGATACTTACATTAATCGTTATATTTTTACTTGAAGTTCTGGTTTTGTCCCTGATGCCTATGTCTGTAACCCAGTATAAAGCTATTTTGAACTACCGGGATTATACCAAGCTGGAATATCTGGCTAAAGGCGCTTTGGATGAGGTGATTTGGATCCTGGAAGATAACTGGGATACAAATGCCGAGTCGGCTTGGCATGAAGAAAAATATGTCGGAATGTATAAGTACAAAATCGATAAATCCGGTGACATGTCAAAGAAAAT
>CAZOTE010000100.1:3018-6431 GCA_964582705.1 uncultured Eubacteriaceae bacterium
TAGCAATAACAGCTATGACGAAGCTAATTATTGCTTTTTGCAGTTTCTTCTTCTAGATTGAGAGGATTATTATGAGTACAATACAGAAGAAGATAATTAAAAAATCTATAAATCGGGTTACTTGTCAAAGAAAACCACAATAACAGTCAAGAACGACTCCATCCAACGAACCTACAGCTGTAAGATTGTCAGAAGGTACTATGAAAAGAATCTAACCAAGCTAGCAGACTACCCGGTATACTCATCAAAGGATTTAAAGGTTGCATGTCTCGACCAAATTTACTCAAATAGCACAGAATATCCCCTTGGAACAGGAAAAAATCTCTATATTGAAAATATTCAAAATCCAAATGGTTTAAACCTTGCTGTAAATGGCAATATATATATCAATAGTGGTAATGCACAAAGTTTTATCGAAGGTTATCCTGTTGTTGATAGTTTACTGCCTATTTATGATATTTATGGCATAAACCAATTTATAGCCTTACTAAAAAGTAAGTTTGATGGTAAAATAAAAACAGAAGGAAATCTTCATTTTTTTACGCTTGACCCATTAAATTTTGACGAGGGACAGGAAGTTATGTTCATTGAGGCATCTCAAAAGGTGACTATAAGGGACATCAACTTCAAAGGGTTGCTTATAATCAGCGGTGCCTCTACATTGGAAATATCCAATGCAGGCCTTGACGGCATGCTGATTGTTTTGGGACCGGGTTCTGTTTCCGCCCACAATTTCACAGTTAACGGTTCGGTTTCGTTTTTGGGCTGTGAAATCAAAGATCCCCTGGATATTAAGGTAAATCACAATAGGGAAGCATTAAGTCCCTACGAAGTTTATCTGTCAGAGGATTTAGGGGGAAAGGCATCTAGCTTTTATGGTTTGGATGTGTTGGAATATAGCGAGGTTGAGTAAAATCTAAACAAGGCCGGGGGGATGCAATTTGTTTGGCAATAATCATTTAATTACAGTGTTTGACTTCGGTAGCAAAAATTCGAAGATGATTCAAGCCCACATGAAGGATAAAACCGTACATGTGGAAAATTACGAAATTTTGCCTACGCCTGAAGACGCCGTCAAGGACGGCAAGATTGCCGATGCCAACAAGATGGGCAATGTAATTGCCAACTTTTTAAAGAAGGCAAAGACAAAAGACGGAAGATTGCTCCTCGCATCAAGCGAGGTAGTGCTTAGGACTTTCGATCTTCCAAAAATGGAACATGGCGAGCTTAAAGAAGCCATAAAGTATGAGATGTCGGTTTTGCTGCCTGAAAGGGTGGAAAACTACGTGGTTGATTGTAGCATTATAGACGAATACGACAAAATCGACGAAGAAGGAAAAGAAGTTAAGATGTACCAGCTACAAGGCGTTGCCGTCTCTAAAAAGCTTGTTAACGATTATCTTGATATTTTCACTAAGCACAATTTAAAGGTGGAAATAGTAGACGTACAGCCCAATGCGGAGATCAAGCTCTTTACCGGTCCGGGAGCATATGTTCCCTTGGACATCGATAATGGCGCTCAGGCTGAAAATCTAGCTATCATAGATTTTGGCCATCAAAAGACAAGCGTCACTATCTTGGAGGATAAAAAGCTGTTTCTTCACAGAACCCTCCATCAAGGAGGCAGGGATATAACAAACATAATTTCCGAAGCACTTGATCTTCCCTGGGACGAGGCTGAAAGCTGGAAGCACAATAACGATTTTGCCTTCCTTCAAAAGAATGCCATGAATGAAGTGGAGTCGATACTCTACGATGAGATTACAAAGGTATTCCACGACATCACAATGGAGATCAACCAGGTAATCGAATTTTTCATTTCCATGTCCAAACGCAAAAAGCTCGATCAGATCTACCTCCTGGGAGGAGGTTCATTGATACCGGGAATAAGCGAATACATCCAGCGTTACATTAACATACCCACCGAAGTGGTATCCACTTTAAACAATGTGAATATAAAAGGTCTTAAGGATCCTACCCACATTGCTTTCTTGGCGGACTGCGTCGGAGGGGTAATAAGGAGGGTGTGAGGACATGAGAGATATTAACATGCTCCCTGAGGAGATTTACCGCCAAAAGGACAGTCAAAAGAAAAAGGCGTTTCTTCTTGTAAGGGTCTTAATCTTTATAGGAATACTTGCTGTAATATACGGGGCAGTATACAGCCTGGATATGCAGACTAAGAACAGAATAAACAGAGTTGAAGATCAAATCAATGAACTTGCTGATATCAGAGCCAGAAAAGAAGTCATGGACAGAAAGGTAGCAGAACTGGCACACAGGGAAAACGTACTGTCTACAATGGATTCAGGCAAGACCAATTTCTTCGACCTGCTTGCTTCAGTAGAGGAAAGCTTGCCTCCAACAGTTGTATTCAACAGGCAGGAAGCCAGCGGCGGCTTAATGAGGATTTCAGGATTTGCCGGGTCTAGGGCCGAAGTCGCAAATCTCGCTGCCAAGCTCAACCAGCTTGAAGGCGTTGAAAACGTCTGGATCAACTCTGTAAGAGTCGATGAGGATTTCTCCTTTGAAATTACATTCGTATACGAAGGAGGTGGCCAGCAATGAGCTTAAACAAAAGAGAAAAGATGCTTATAACCCTGCTGCTGGTGGTTGGAATAGGAGTTTTATACATAAACTATCTTATATTTCCGCTGTATGACCAGCTGATGGCAAACAGGGAAACATTAAGCCAAAGACAGGCTGTACTAGATGAGCTGCAGCAACTCAGCGTAGGCAACAACCTGGCAAACGAAGAGGCTAGGGTGGATGAGCTGGTTTCACAAATGGACGAGCAGATTCCAAACGATACCATGCTTCCCCTTTTATATCTCGATACCTTGAATATTGTGCAAGAATCCGGTTCAGCACTTGAGAGCATGGAGTTTAGCATACCTTCAAGGGAAGAAGATCCGGGATACGAAGGATTGTACCTTAACAGCATACCATTTAGCATTACCCTGTTGGGGGATTACGGAAGTCTGGACAGATTTGTAGGCTTGGTATATGAAAATACCCGCAAGATCGATGTTACATCCATAACTTATGAAAGAAGCGAAGACAGCTTAAGGGCCAACGTAAATCTTAATGCATATGCTTTCTTAAGAGAAGGAGAAAGCTATACCAGCTTTACAGATTACCAATTTATCGAAGACAGGCCTTTTGGCCGGAACAATCCTTTCACAACCGGAGGACAGGCTCAACAAGCCGATACTGAAGATGAAGGTGAAGAGGAATAAAAATACGCACCATATGAAAAAAACTGCGGGACTTGCTTGCAGTTTTTTTTTTTATGTAGCATAATAAAAAGAATAAGAAAGCGCGGCAAATACAAACATCTGTCATTTCGAGCATAGCGAGAAATCTCAGGAACAACTAGCAAACATCTGTCATCCAGAGGACCGGCTTAGCCG
>CAZOTE010000101.1:0-6422 GCA_964582705.1 uncultured Eubacteriaceae bacterium
TATTATTCTGATTTTTCACTGGAAAAGCTGTCACAGTTAAAAATGGCTGTAACAAATATCAACAACCTTATTACCTATGAAACAACTATCATGGCAAGCAGCCTAATATGCGACATCTTGGAGCTAAGCGAAAGGGATAGATTAGAAATCGAAAAAGGCATTCAAAGCACTAGTGCCAACAGCAACGGATTCGATATTGAATACCATGGTGAATTTCCATTTATCTGTGAAGTTAAAGCCAATATTCCCTCTGGAGGCAAGGATGTCTTTGGTGCCCAACAGATAAATCAGCTAAATAAAGATGTATTCTCTCTATTAAATGGCAAGAGCAAATCTATTATCAAGCCTGAAGCTCTGTGCAATTATTATAAATTTTTATGTATGTACTGCAATGATGTTAAAACCTCGAATGCAATAGGACGGTTTGTTACGTCTTTTAATCATAAACATAGCAATAGCATAGAGATTTGGAGTGGGCAAGATTTATTAAGAAAAGATAAAGTTTATCTTTTTACCGTTAAAGAAGAAGTATAATATGTCGCATAGCTGGCGACCACATAGAAGAAGCATTGTAGTATCCTTAATTTATAATAAATTTAGGAGGATATTACAATGAAAAAAGATTTGACGGAACTTGTTTTTATTTTGGATCGAAGCGGATCTATGGGTGGATTGGAAAGTGATACTATCGGTGGCTATAATGCCATGCTTTCAAAACAGAAAAAAGAGTGCGGAGAAGCTGTGATTACAACAGTCTTATTTGATGACCAATATGAGTTGCTCCATGATCGAATCCCACTTAAGGGTGTTCGTTCTATTTCGGGAAAAGAGTATTTTGTCCGAGGTACAACAGCATTGCTTGATGCAATTGGCAAGACTATTCATAAAATAGGAAATGCTCAAAAAAATACCGCAGAAGATGAGCGTGCTGAAAAAGTATTGTTTGTAATTACAACGGACGGACAGGAGAATGCAAGCCGAGAATATAGTTATGACAAAATTAAGGCACAAATTCTTAGACAACAGGATAAATACGGCTGGGAGTTTATCTTTTTAGGGGCGAATATTGATGCCATTGCTGAAGCTGGACGATTTGGAATACGTGCTGACCGTGCAGCGAACTACCATGCTGACAGTGAAGGGACAGAGATCAATTTTAATGTAATGTCTGAAGCAATCAGCCAACTGCGTGTTTCTAGAAACATATCTGCTGATTGGAAAAAAGAAATTGACAAGGATTATGAAAATAGAGCAAAAAGTAAGCCAAGGCGGTGATTATTATGAGAAACAAAATATTTGGGGGGATTGTAGGGCTTGTTGTCGGAGATGCTTTAGGTGTTCCAGTTGAATTTATGAGTCGCTACGAACTAAAATCCAACCCAGTTACTACTATGAGAGATTATGGCTCCCATAATCAGCCGAGAGGGACTTGGTCTGATGATAGCTCTATGACACTTTGTCTTGTAGATAGTCTGAATAGTGGTCTCTCTTACGATGATATTGCCGCAAAATTTCTCGACTGGGCAGATACTGGATATATGACACCTTATGGGGAGATGTTTGATATCGGCAGAACGACCCTGACGGCAATCCGAAGGTTCGCTGGTGGAACATCACCTCTTGAATGCGGTGGAAGTAGTGAGTATGACAATGGAAATGGTTCACTTATGCGCATATTGCCACTTGCTTTCTATACGTTTGGAATGAAGAAGCAAGAGCGATTTGAAATTGTCCATAATATTTCGCGCCTTACCCATTCCCACAAAAGAACGCTAATTGCTTGCGGGATTTATGTACAACTGGCCTGTGAGCTAATCAAGGGATATTCTAAAGAAAAAGCCTATCATCGTATGATGGATGAATGCAAAAATATTTATAAAGATGAATATGAGCTGGTGCATTTTCAGCGAGTGTTGGATGGAGAAATTCAAAAACTGAAAGAAACTGAGATATCCTCAAGCGGGTATGTGGTGGATACATTGGAGGCTGCCCTATGGTGTCTTTTGACAACTGATAACTTCCACGATTGTGTATTAAAAGCCGTAAACTTAGGGGATGACACAGATACCGTTGGAGCTGTTGCGGGGGGACTTGCAGGGATTGTATATGGTTATCATTCAATTCCGGAGGATTGGGTAGCTGTTATTCCTAAAAAGCAGCAGGTTTTTGATCTCTGTGAAAAATTTCAAACTATATGCAGACCATTCTTGCCACTTTACACATATATGGAGTATTTCGAGAGTAACCCTACTTACCACTGGAGCGGTGGAAAACAAAAAGATGGTACAATCATAATGCCTTATCCTAATTATGATAAAACGCTTATTGAATTTACGGAACTACCATATGATCTGGGGTTTATGGATTATAACTATCATGATACCCTTGCAAGTTATGGATGTACAGACGATGATGGATTGATAGAGGTAATTGCTACTGCAAATACAGAATTGATATTGGCAGTCTTAACAGCCTATATCCGTGGTGAACGATTTTGCGATGGGTTATGGGCGGGCTGTGTTCAAAATGGAGTATTTACAGCAATATTAAGAAGATTAAAAGAGTTAGAAGCTTTATAAGAAAATGGATACATCAGATAAAAATAAGATGGAATTAAGCGGGGTGATACCGATGCAAATTGGATTTATAGATTTTTCAAAAGAGGAACGAAATAAAATTCTTGCCACATTGAAGCTTCTCGGAACACAAACGGCTCTGGATGAATTAGGAATTGGCGTGATTCGTGATGCCTATGCAGATATATTGTTCCCGGGTATTTCAACCATCCAAACCAGAGCAAAGTACTTTGTTTTGATTCCATACTTATTTAATCGTGCCGGCAATCAAAACCTATCCGGCGGTCGTGAGGTTTTGCGCTGGATTAATAATTCTGAGGACAAGCTGGTGGAAACACTACTTAAAAACAGTAAAAGTGAAGAAACTGGCATCATCGGGAAGAATGCACTTAGACAGAAAAGAGCAGTAAAAATGAAGCCTTCCAGTATTTATTGGAATGGACTTCGAACATTTGAAATCATTCGGGCTAGCGGAGTTTCTATGGCGGCAGCTTGTACGATAACTGCAAAGACTGCAAAGCAAAAAAATGATTTGGAAATCAAAACAGAGGGAGAAACCTTTGACGATAGTGCTGCAATCGGAAGTGGCACAGTTTTATTTTCTCCCATCTCCCCTGACTACGATTTCGAAAATAAAGCCTCTATCCTTCTAACGAAAAAAGAGGCAGAATATTTGGCTGATAAAATCAGTAAAGCAATTGCAAGCAAGGATACGCTCCTTGCTTTCTTGGTGAAAAATAAGCTCGATTGCAATAGCTTTGATGAAGTGCCAATTGATATTTTGCCTGCCTCAATCAAGCGGGACTACCTGTTGGCCCGGGATTTCTCTGACTTCATTATTGGTGCCCATATTCGCTATAATGTGATTTTTTCGGAATATGAAGATATAGAAATGATTCAGGAATGGGAAAACTGGAGAAATGCATTCATAGCCCGTAAATTTGATTTGGAGGCTATTCTATCTCGTATCACTTGCAATAATTCAACCCAAAAATTTTGTAAGGATTTCATGGAGCTTACATATAGTGGCCATCTGGAAAAGATAGACGAGTTGATTATTTTCAGAGAAAAAGCGGTAAAAGGTGATCGTGCAAAGCTGCACAAACCTGCGGAATATAGATACAATTACGACAGACCAGTTCACTTTTACAGGCTTGATTTTCGCTTTGGCACCGCCAAGACAATTATTAGAGATATTATTATGGGATTGGAGGGATAAGTATGGTTATGTTTGATGCAGCACATAATCGTTTGAGTTATAGTGAGCTACTGATGCCAGAACCAGGATATGCACTGGATTTTGCTGTTGGACTGACTTATTCCCTCGATCTTGAGGCTCTCCTTGGGATACCTGTATCGCTGGGCCTTCTTGAGGAAGCTGACTCTGATGCAATGAAAAGTCCTTTCTATCTTTTAGAGGCGATTCGAAAGAGTAGTGATAATATTGCTATTTTCTGCAATGCCGGTGGCATCGCATTGCCACAAAAAATACAGAGTGTCTATTCCCTGTTAGAAAACAGCGTATTCGAGGTGAAATTGAAAAATAAACAGAACTTCCATCCCAAGCTGTGGTTTATAAAATATAAGAATGAAGATGGGAGAGCGTACATAAAACTTCTTGTTCTGAGCCGTAATCTGACTTTTGACAACAGCATAGATCTCTGTGTTTGTCTGCAGGGTGAAATTATGCGAACTAAACGTAAGTGCAATCAACCTTTGGCGGATATGCTTGAATTTGTGGCGGGATATGCTGATAAGAAAAAAAGACATAAAATCCTCACATTAGCGGAGGAAATCCTGCACATAAAGAATTTCGATATTGAGCATCCTTTTGAGGACTATGAGTTTCTGCCTTTGGGCATTGATAATCATGACAAAGAACAGACGAAGCTGTTTAACCATAAATACGATATTTTTGCAGTATCACCATTTTTAAGTGATGATATTATACGAGAACTTTCAAAATGCCCATATAACAAGGTACTTGTAACCCGTAAAGCATCAGTAACTGCCTTAGTCCTTAAAAGCTTTGATGCAGTCTATATCACAAAAGAGGTTCTAAGTGATAATGAATACGGCATCAAGCAGGATATCCATGCAAAGCTGTACTTTACAGTGACATCCCAGGGAAACTATCTCTATATTGGATCAGCAAATGCTTCTCATAATGCGTTTCATAACAATGTGGAGTTTTTAATCAAACTAAAGTACAAGCCGAATTGTGTTGGTTTTAAAACATTTTTTGGCGACTTTATCCCTGAAGAAAACTGTCCCTATGAAAGAATCGAGAATATTCCAGAGGTTTCTGAACCTGATATCTTGCAGGACTCCATTGATAAAGCCTTTAAAGAAACAGTCTATGCACTTATCGGCGGAATAGTGATTCAAAATGGAAATACTTATGATATTCAAATTGATTCAAAACAGCTTAAAACCTCAGAAAATGTTAAAATATCCCCACTTCAACGTCCGGATATTATAGAAGATGTAAAGAGCTCTACGCTATTGAAGGGTTTACTTCTAAAAGAATTGAGCGAGTTTTATATTCTAACCATACAAGGGCAGAGGATTGTCATCAAGCTGGAAACAAAGGGCATACCTGCTGAACGTGATAATGCAGTATATAAAAGCATCATTGATTCTAAGGGTAAATTTTTATCCTATGTATCGTTCATGCTATCGGAGGATTATCAAACAGGGATCCTGGATGCCACAGAAAACATGCTTATATTGCAGGAAGTAGAACCTTCGGAGGGAAATGCTACTTTTTCCGCTGGGGTGTATGAAAAGATGTTACGTATTCTTCATCAAAATCCTGCAAGAATTAAAGAGCTATCGGATGTTATAAAACGATTAGACCCTGAAATTGTAGGTGATGATTTTATGGCAATGTACAGCCAATTTGAAATAGCGGCAAGGAGGCTTAAAAAATGATACCAAAGGACTTTCAACAGGCCACCGCCGACAGAATTTTAACCGTATTTAGAAGTGGGCAGAATAGAATCCTCCTCGCTGATGAGGTTGGACTTGGAAAAACTATCATTGCAAGCGATGTGATACGGCAGGTGGCTAACTGGCATAAATATGAGAAACAAGATGATCACTTTAAGGTGATTTATGTTTGCTCCAATATCAATATTGCCAACCAAAATGCACGAAAATTAGGAATTGCTGACTTAATGAACGTTTCTGAAAGCAGGCTTTCCATGCAGCACCTAAAAATATATCAAAAAAAAAACTCAAACTATAGCTATGAACAGCTGATTCCGTTGACACCGGCAACCTCTTTTTCTATGACCTCCGGCTGTGGAAATCAGGAAGAACGAGCTCTTATGTATGCACATATAAGAAGGCTGCCTGTATTTAAAGGATTGCATTCCCAACTTTCTCGCTTTTTTGCATATGATGCTGAAAAATGGTGGGATCGCTATTATGTAGGGCATTACGAAAGCCTTGTAACAGAGTGCGATAGTGGTGGCAGTAATTACATTGCTGAAATGAGCAAAGAATTAACCGAGCGGCTTACGGCGACTGAGGGTCTCATTGAATCAATCATAGATAATTGCACTTCAAAGAACCCTTCGAGAAAGAGGGATTCAAGGCCACTATTGAATGCATTGCGCAAGATATTTGCTCAGATTAGCCTGGATAAGCTGGATCCTGATTTAGTTATCATGGATGAGTTCCAACGATTTCGAGATTTGATTTCACCCTCTGATGATGAACAGGGCATGCTCAGCCGCCAGTTTCTCCAGAATACTGACACAAAGGTGCTTCTTTTGTCCGCCACACCATATAAACCATACTCTACTTTGGAGGAAATCAATGCGGATGAGAGTACTGAGC
>CAZOTE010000102.1:0-6389 GCA_964582705.1 uncultured Eubacteriaceae bacterium
ATAGCTAAAGCTTTTTTGAACCATACGCACAGCGTATGGTTTTCTCATACAAAAAAAGCCCGCCTTTTAAAAAGGCGGGCTTTAAATTTAACTTATCCCAAAATCGCAGCCAAGTCAGCTTCTGGTGTGCTGATAGGCTTTAGGTCAAACTTCTCAACCAGCACGTTAAGCACTGTTGGGGAGAAGAAAGCCGGCAATGTGGGTCCTATGTAAATATTTTTGATTCCCAGAGCAAGAAGAGTAAGAAGTATACAAACTGCTTTTTGCTCATACCAGGAAAGAACCAAAGTAAGGGGAAGTTCGTTTACTTCACATTCAAATGCTTGCGAAAGGGCTACAGCAACTTGAATCGCAGAGTAGGCATCGTTGCACTGACCCATATCCATGATCCTTGGCAGTCCACCTATTTCTCCGATGTTCATGTCGTTGAACCTAAACTTGCCACATGCAAGGGTAAGTATAACGGTATCCTTTGGAGTCTGCTCTACAAATTCAGTATAGTAGTTTCTGCCAGGTTTCGCTCCGTCACAACCACCTACAAGGAAGAAGTGCTTTATCGCTCCGCCTTTAACAGCATCAATTACTGTGTCGGCTACACCCAATACGGTGTTTCTTGCAAAGCCTGTGATCATAGTGTCTCCGCCGTTTATTCCTGTCAGGTTTTGTATTTCGCTGAATCCGCCAAGTTCCAAAGCCTTATCTATTACAGGCGCAAAGTCCTTGACTCCGCTTTCGCCATCAGGAATATGTATTAGCTCGGGGTAGGCTACCACAGCAGTTGTAAATATTCTGTCTTTATAATTATTTTTTGGAGGCATCAAGCAGTTTGTAGTAAACAATACCGGCCCGGGAATATTTTCAAATTCCTTCTGCTGGTTCTGCCATGCAGTTCCAAAGTTGCCTTTAAGGTGAGCGTATTTCTTAAGATCAGGATATCCATGGGCAGGAAGCATTTCCCCATGGGTATATATGTTTATGCCCTTGCCTTCAGTTTGATCCAAGAGTTGTTTTAGATCAAGAAGGTCGTGTCCTGTCACAACTATGAACGGTCCTGATTCTATTTTAGTAGTAACCGGAGTGGGTACGGGGTGTCCGTATGCCCCTGTATTTGCTTCATCTAAAAGGCCCATACATTTAAGGTTGACCATGCCAAATTCCATCAAAAGACCTAGCCACTCTTCAACTGAGTGCTCTTCTCCCAAAGCCTTCATTCCCTTGTAGAACCACGATGTAACCTCAGGATCATCTTTTCCTAGAACATGGGCGTGATATGCGTAAGCAGCCATTCCTCTCAGACCCAGAAGAAGCGTAGATCTTAAGGATACTATATCTTCATTGCCTGTCCAAAGCTCTGTCCAAGGATAATTTTCGGCTCCGCCGTATAGCGCTTTTTCAGCTTCAACCTCAACTATCAACTCTTCTACTCGATTTTCATCAAAATTAACATTAGTAACTTCGGTGAACAGAGATCTCATCATGAGTTCATCTGCATTTTTACTAGGAGTTTTTCCATCAACAGCTCGAGCTAGCCCGATAGTTGCAGCAGTGAGTTCATCCTGCTTATTTGAAACTACAGCATTTTTTCCGCACGCACCTACTTTTGTGCAACCCTTGCCACCTACTGTTTGCTCACATTGAAAACAAAACATGTCTGACATTAAAATTCCTCCTTAAATTTAATCAACACTAAGTAAACGTTTAACACATTACCCACTGCCATAGTATAATAATTACCCTTAATGAGATTTGTTAAACTTCCACCTATTCCAATCCAATTGCTTTAACTTACAGTTTAATTATATTATAATAATATCAACAATTCAGTAATTGAGGATACCAACTTATTCGGAGGCCCATATAATGTACGATAAATATTTAGATATTTTTGCCAGTTCTCCACTCTTTAAAAACGTATCGCGGAACAACACAGAAGTCGTGCTTGATTGCTTTAAACCCGAAAAAAAGATTTACCACAAAAACAACCCCATACTTTGCACCGGCGATGCCTACAAGGGAATTGGAATGGTCTTGGAAGGCAGCCTGATTAGAAATATGCTCGGGATATTAAGCGACGGCTATATCGAAACAGATAAGCGTTTAGCCTATCTGAAGATCAAGAGCGCTTCCGCGAAGATAGCATTATATATCTTGAACACCTCCAAAGATAACGGAGATTCAATCAATATCTCGTTGGATATGAACAGATCAGAACTTGCCGTATATCTCGGCCTGACAAGACCCACCCTTTACCGAGAACTCTGCAGCTTAAGAGATTTAGGCGCCATAGCCTTTGACAAAAACAGCATAACAATTATTAATTTAGATAAATTAAAAGAGAAAGTGCGGTCGTGATAATATGATAGCTGAAACAATCCTAAGGATGATTGAATACTTCAAAGGTGACGGGAAAAGGATCAATCATGCACTTAAAGTTTATTCCTTTGCCTCCGCCATGGGAGAAGCAGAAGCGCTTGATGCAGAAAAGCTAATAAATTTGAAACTCGCTTCGATACTCCATGATATCGGAATTTTAGAGAGCGAAAGGAAATACAACTCCTCATCCGGGAAATACCAGGAACTCGAAGGACCTCCAATTGCAAAAGATCTATTGGTTGGATTTGGCTTAAGTGATGCATCCCTCGACAGGATACTTTATTTGATAGGAAGCCACCACTCTTACGGCAAGATCGATGGACTTGACTTTCAGATTCTTGTCGAAGCAGACTTCTTGGTAAACATATATGAAGATAGACTGGATAAAAGCGCTATCGAGTCTATAAGAAATAAAATCTTTAAGACCACAACCGGACTGAAGATTTTTAACAGCATGTATGGATAAGATGCAAGCTATAAGTTGTAAGTATCCATGAATTCCTTTGGTATCTGCGAAACCGGACCCTACAACTAAAATGTCAAACGGTCGTTGAGCAATCGGAAAACAATTGTTTAACAATAATTCAGCGCATGCATTGCCAATTAAGAATTCCCCTGAGATTTCTCGCGTTGCTCAAAATGACAGATATTTATATGTGCCGGAATATGTGATTTCCTAACCCAATTTCTAGTTTCAAACCCTCTGCTATTTCCGCATTCAACGGACGCTTGTCTGTAATTTTTCGTTAAATTCAGGATCTTTTACGAATTTTCCGATTGCTTCCACAGCTTCCCTACTTTCTGGGAGCACAAGATAAAAAAACTGCCAAACGTGGAACATCTTCTTCCATATTTCGAACCTGACAGTCACTTTAGATTTTTTGAGCTTATGGACCAACCTTGCCGAATCGTCATACAGCATCTCTTCAGTTCCCACCTGAATCATTACCGGCGGAAATCCTGTGAAGTCACCAAACAAAGGCGAAATTAAAAAATCTGCAGGATCATGATCTCCATAGTAAAGCTTGGCACACTTTTTTACCACTTTAGGATTCAAAATAGAATCTCGCTTTGCCCTTCCTTTAAAGCTCTCTCCGCTTAACGTAAGGTCAGTCCACGGCGACATGCAGACAAATCCGGAGGGCATATCCAAACCTAGCTCCTTAATCTTGAGACCGGTAGCCAAAGCCAAGCCTCCTCCAGCAGAATCCCCCATTATAAATATATCTTTTGCCTTATATCCATTATCCAACAGCCACATATACGCCATCATGCTGTCCTCAATTGCCCCAGGATATGGATTTTCAGGCGCTAATCTATAATTTATTATAAGAAGCTCGCTGTTGCAGACATCAGCCAGCTTTCTCGCTAAAATCCTGTAGGATTTTACAGATCCGGTACAATAAGTTCCTCCGTGAAGGTAAAGTATTATCCTGCCGGGAACCATATTTTCCGCTTCTATCAACTGGCCCTTTATATTGCCTATTTTTACATCGGTAAATTCACCACCGGGTATAAGGTTGAGAATAGCCGCGCGGCGCTCCTGCAAGCGCCGCTTTGATTTTATGCTTCTGTATCTGAAAACAGCCTTCAGTTTGTGTCTTCTAAGTATCTTTTTTATTACTGCGTTTTGCCAGCTTGACATGGCTATCACCCCCTTATTAAACGAAAAAGTATTTCCTTTCCAACTATCTAACCTTCCACTTTCTGATTTATGCTCAATACAACAAATACGGCTTTTCACCATTTTGGAATTTTTTGCACTCTCCGATTTCCCCGCAATCATAACACATCCTGGAGAGCTTGTCCGCCCTGGATAAAACGGAACCTAATGGGCACTTTTTCTCGTCTTTAATCCTATGAGCGGCAATTGCCTCTTTAATCATAGCTATTTCTTCGTCATCATATCCACAGTCTTCAAGTATCTCAGAGCACATGAGGGCACTTTCTACGGCATGGTCTGCGCCTGACTCGTACTCGGCCCATCTTCCGATATCATGAAGAAGTCCTGCTCCGTAAACGACTTCCTTATTCAGGCTTAGTTTTTCTTCTAAAACCAGAATCCATGATATTCTACATACATCAAGAAAATGTATGAGATCATGCTTGCAGAAGCTTCTGTACTCCTCCCACTTTGCAATTTTCCCTAGGTAGCTTTTGTACAATTCGTGTGAAATTATTTTATTAAATCGGTCCATATCAGTCTCCCAATTTTCTTATCTGCTCACCTTCGAGCTTATCCATGATTTCTTTTAAGTTGACACCTCCAACCGTCAAGTCCGGTTCTACCTCAAAAAGAGGAACGACTACAAATGCGCGTTCCTTCATCCTGGGATGAGGAACAGCCAGAGTTTCGTCGGTTGATTCAAAATCCTGATACAATAAAATATCTATATCTATAATCCTGGGACCAAATCGCACCGTCTTGACTCTCTTCATATCGTTTTCGATTTCTTGACAAAACTTCAGAAGCTCCCAAGGTTTCAAATCCGTCTTTGCCTTTAATGCTATATTTATAAACCAGTCCTGGTCAACATACCCTACTGGCTCGGTTTCGTAATAGGACGATACCTTTATTATTTCAATTTTTTCTTTTAAGAGCTCCAAGGCTCTTTCAATATTTTTTTTGGCATCTCCTATGTTGCTGCCTATGCTCAGGTAAATGTCCTTCACTGTTATCTCTCCCTGGTCACCTCTACCGCCATGTAATCAAATATTCCTTCAACTGGGGCTTCTGGTTTTTTTACCTGTACCTTCATCTTTTGTATCAGGTTAAAGTTTTGCAAAACCTCTAAACATATATTTTCTGCAAGCGCCTCTATAAGGTCGTACCGTTTATTCTCAACCTGATTTTTTATCTTGTTGTAAATCATCCCATAATGGGCTGTCTTAGTTAAATCATCTGTAATTCCTGCTTCTTTAAGATCTAGATACAAAGTGACATCCACATAGAACCTTTGACCCAGCCTTTTTTCTTCATCCATAACTCCATGGCGGGCAAAGAAAGCCATGTTCTTCATAATTATCTTATCCATTTCATTTCCTCACAATCGAATCTGCGACTTTTGCAGCCTGGGCATTTTCCAAAACATCGTGCACCCTTACGATGTCCATCCCCTGCATAACTCCCATGACAGTCGTGGCTACTGTTCCCGCGCACCTTTCCCTGGGAGGAACATCCAAGATTTTGCCTATCATGGATTTTCTGGAGGTTCCAAGCAAAACAGGATATCCCATATCTCTTATTTCTGAGAGCCTTGCCATCATCTCCATGTTCTGCTCCGGAGTCTTTCCAAATCCTATACCCGGATCGAGAATGATGTTTTCTTTTTTCAAGCCGCCTTTAATAGCTATGTTTATAGATTCCTTTAGAAAATCAACAACACTGGCCACCATGTCACCATGATATTCAGTTCCCTCCTGGTTATGCATCACTATTACAGGTACCTGGTATTTGGCTGCCACGGCGATCATCTCTTTATCCTTCTGTAAACCCCAGATGTCGTTTATGATGTGGGCCCCGTTTTTTATTGCCTCTTCAGCAACCGTTGCCTTAGTGGTGTCAACGGATATAATCGCCTCGGTCTCTTCTTTTAGCCGCTTGATTACAGGAACGATTCTTCTTATCTCTTCATCTTCGGGTACGGAAGTGAATCCCGGTCTTGTTGATTCCCCGCCAACATCTATCATATGGGCTCCCTCTGCAAGCATTTTTTTGGCATGCTCCACAGCTTTATCCGTATCTGCAAAATCGCCTCCATCCGAAAAAGAATCCGGAGTGACATTTAAAATGCCCATTATGTAAGTCTTGTCTCCGAATATCAGACTTTTTTCTCCTAACTTGATCTCTGTCTTGTTGATATCTATTTTTATCGTCTTTTTATTCATATAAAGCTCCTGCTATTTCCCGAAATTTATAAAAGACATGACTTCTGATCTAGCCTTGGCATCGGATTCAAAAACTCCTCTGACTGCAGAGGTTATAGTCTTTGAACCGGGCTTTTTTACGCCTCTCA
>CAZOTE010000103.1:0-6388 GCA_964582705.1 uncultured Eubacteriaceae bacterium
AAGCCCTATTAAGGCTTTCAGCGATTGTTTGCTTGTGCAACTGTCAAAGACCCGGGATGTTATTTTCTCTTTGACAAGATATTAGATTCTGTGTTAAAATATTTTGTTTTGACATTATGATATTGCTATACTATAATTAAGTTATATAGTCTAGGAGGATTGTTATGTACAAAATCGGAGACAAGATCGTCTATCCAATGCATGGAGCGGGGATCATAGAGGATATTGAAGTAAAAGAAATACTTGGTGAGACATTGCCGTATTATGTACTTAAGTTTCCTGTGGGAAATATGAAAATCATGGTGCCGGTGAACAACTGCAGTGATTTGGGGATAAGGGACATAGTAAAAAGTGAGATTTTAGACCAGGCATTAGATGTTTTAAGAGGAAGCAAAAGTGTTCTGGAAAGCAATTGGAACCGAAGGTACAGGGAAAACCTCGACAAGATAAAGAGTGGAGATATCTTGGATGTGGCCGAGGTCGTCAAAGATCTGTACTTGATGGACAGGGAAAAGGGACTTTCAACCGGAGAAAAAAAAATGCTAAATAATGCAAAGCAGATTTTAATAAGCGAATTGGCGCTGGCGAGAGATCTAAACAATCAGACAGCTGAGGATATTATAAAGGATTGCTTGAAGGAATAGGCGCAGGCCTATTCCTTTCTTATATATAAAAAAACACAAGATTTTAAGCTATTTTTAATCCATTTCTGATATAATATGACTCGTACTCAAAAAAAACGGGATAAAGCAGCTGTAATAAAAAACAATTATATATTGGAAGGGGGGTGCAGATATGGTAATCAAGGCTATTAGATGGATAATTACTGCATTAGGGATAATAACAGGATATCAACTGGCTATGGCTGTGCTTGGCATCAGCTATGTGGAAAACGTACTTGGAGGCTTTTCACAAGCTCCGTTCAGTATGATTATTTATGTTTTAAGCGGACTCATTCTCGGTTTGGTTTTTTATTTAATATCACCTGAAATTATAAAAATAGGATTAAAAATATCTAAAAAAATTGAAAACGCGCTCGCGGTCTTTTCTTTGCAGGAGCTCGTCATTTCGACTGTGGGACTGATCATTGGTTTGGTAATTGCTGCTCTTTTGTCTTTGCCCATCAGTAATTTCAGGCTGTTTCCTGGAGTGACGGAGATAATTGTAACGCTAATCTATATTCTTTTTGGGTATATGGGAATAACCATAACAAGCAAGAATTCTGAATTGTTGACAGGGTTGATGAAAAGAAGCCAAAAGGAGATAAAACCTCAGAAGCCTAAAATGACTTGTCCAAAGATACTGGATACAAGCGTCATAATTGACGGGCGAATATTTGACATATGTCAGACTGGTTTTGTCGAGGGAAGCTTAGTAATACCCGGGTTTGTTTTGGGAGAACTTCAGTATATAGCGGATTCTTCGGATTCACTTAAACGAACCAAGGGAAGAAGAGGTCTGGACATACTAAACAGAATCCAAAAGGAGCTGGATATCGAGGTTGTGATATCAGAAAAAGATTTTCCTGATATAAAAGAAGTTGATGCAAAGCTGGTTCAGCTTGCAAAGGAAATAAAAGGCAGAGTGGTGACTAACGACTATAATCTGAACAAGGTTGCTGAGTTTCACGGCGTCAGCGTTCTTAATATCAATGAGCTTTCAAATGCTGTCAAGCCGGTGGTAATACCTGGAGAAGAGATGGTAGTCACGGTGCTTAAAGACGGCAAAGAATCCGGTCAAGGGATAGCGTATCTCGATGACGGCACGATGATCGTCGTTGAAAGCGGAAAGAGGCATGTGGGAAATACTATCGACGTGATAGTGACTAGCGTGCTGCAGACTGCAGCAGGCAGGATGATATTCGCTAAGCCTAAGAAAAACGGAAACAAATAGGAATTTAAAAGCAAAACGAGCCGAAGGCAATTTGTTTGCCGGCGGCTCGTTTTGCATTTATTCTTTGATTTCTTCCAAATAAAGTTATATAATATTGTCTTAGGATGATTTAAAAAGGAAAAGAGGCGAAAGTATGAGCAAGCCTTTTGTAAGTGCAATAGTGGTTGCGGCCGGATCTGGCAGCAGAATGAAAGCGGGAATAAACAAGCAATACCTTTATCTCAGCGGAAAACCGGTACTAGCCCATACATTGTTGGCTTTTGAGAAATGCCAGATGATTGATGAAGTTATATTAGTCATAAGTGAAAATGATTTTGAAGTCTGCAAAACTGAAGTCATAAAGCCCAACAAACTTAAAAAAATAAAAGAAGTGGTAGCTGGGGGAAGCAGTCGGCAAGAATCCATGTACCATGGCCTTTTGAAGGTAAACAAAAAAGCAGACATAGTAATAACCCATGACGGAGCCAGACCATTGGTTCACCAGAACACATTGCTTAAATGCGTTGAAAAGACATTGGAATATGGCGCTACCATCGTAGCAGTCCCTGTCAAAGAGACTATCAAAGTAGTAGATGACGATTTGGAGGTAGTTCATACCCCTAAAAGATCTGAACTGTGGTCAGTGCAGACTCCACAGACTTTCAGCTATGAAATATTGTTAAAGGCCCATGAAAAAGCCAGAGAAGAAGGCTTTACCGGGACAGACGATTCTATGCTGGTTGAAAGAATGGATTTTCCTATAAAGATAGTCAAGGGTCATTACGACAACATTAAGATAACGACACCGGAAGATTTGATAATAGCTGAGTCTATAATTCAAATTTTTCCGGAATAAAAAATATTATAAAATGATCAATCAATTGGAGGTATATTATGGGTAATTTATTCGGAACCGATGGCGTAAGAGGGGTGGCTAACAGCGAATTGACGCCGCAGCTTGCTTTTGAGCTCGGAAGAGCAGGAGCTTATGTGCTGGCTACAAACGCCCACAAACCCAAATTCGTAATCGGCAAGGATACCAGAATATCAGGAGATCTGCTGGAAGCGGCTTTGACTGCAGGCATATTGTCTGTGGGTGGAGAAGTTATAAAAGCAGGGGTAATTCCCACACCGGCAGTGGCAATTCTAACGAGAGAGCTAAAAGCTGATGCAGGGGTGGTTATTTCAGCTTCTCATAATCCGGCTGAGTTCAAC
This sequence comes from uncultured Eubacteriaceae bacterium, assembly GCA_964582705.1. Taxonomy (GTDB): domain Bacteria; phylum Bacillota; class Clostridia; order Eubacteriales; family Alkalibacteraceae; genus Alkalibacter. The sequence goes on from CAZOTE010000103.1 coordinate 3,088, forward strand.
GGAATCAAGTTTTTTAACGGTGAAGGATTCAAGCTTAGGGATGAAATTGAAGATAAAATAGAAGAACTCATTGAACTCGGCTTTGAATATCCGGTTTATGTCGGGGGCGGAGTCGGGGTAGTGACAGAGATGAATGAATCTACGAATGTCTACGAAGATTTTGTTTTGTCGACCATAGATACAGATTTAAACGGTCTTAAAATCGTGTTGGATTGTGCTAATGGGGCAGCTTATAAAATTGCGCCTGAAGTTTTTGAAAAGGCTGGTGCTCAAGTCACGGTCATTGGCAATGACCCTGATGGAATAAACATCAATAAAAACTGCGGTTCTACACACTTGGAAAGGCTTCAAAGTGAGGTGCTCGAGAGAAACGCAGATTTTGGCCTGGCCTTTGACGGGGATGCTGACAGGATGCTTGCCGTAGATGAAAAGGGCAATGTAGTTGATGGAGATCAGATACTTAATATATTTGCATATCACATGAAAAAACAGAAATGCTTGAAAAACGATACTGTTGTCATAACGGTTATGAGCAATATGGGCCTTGATCTTGCTTTGGATGCGTTAAAATGTAAAAGCGTAAAGACAAAAGTAGGGGATAGATATGTTCTGGAGGAGATGCTGGATAAAGGATACAACCTGGGGGGAGAACAATCCGGGCATATAATCCTACTTGACCACAATACCACAGGAGACGGGGTCTTGTCAGGAGTACAATTGGCGGCAATAATTAAGAAGGAAAACAAGAGCTTAGGGGAGCTGTCGGCAATGATGAGCATATTTCCACAAGTCTTGGTTAATGCCAAAGTGAACAATAACAGGAAGTATGGATATCTGGAAGATGAGATGATTCAAGGTGAAATCAGAAAGATGGAGACAATGCTTGAGAAAAAGGGAAGGGTTTTAATTAGACCTTCCGGCACAGAACCATTGGTAAGGGTAATGCTTGAGGGTGAAAACCTAAATGAAATCAAGACCATGGCAGAAAATCTAGCGGACATGATAGTCAATAGATTGGCGTAAAACGGGGGCATCCCCGTTTTTTAATTTGTAAAATAGAAATAATACTTGTTAAAATTTAGATTTATAATTATAATTGTTATGAAAGGATGTGAAATGGGAAAACTGAATACTTAAAAAGCGCCAGAACTCTTTAGCGAGTTGACGAGGTTTGGGGAGTATCGAATTTTCGGCGGATGCCCCAAAAGTGTTAAATCTTCTTAACATCATCTTCAGGACAAAACCACCGGGTGACCGATGGCACAAATCCATTCGAAGTCTTATATATGCATCATATCTTAAAGTACCAAACGACCCTGTAAGGGGTTTATTTCTGTTGTTCAAAAATCACAAAAAAATTGAAAATTGGAGGACTGCAACATGTGCGGAATCGTAGGTTATATAGGAGAAAAAGAAGCTGCGCCCATTTTGGTAGAAGGGCTTAAGAAATTGGAGTACAGAGGTTATGACTCGGCTGGAGTAGCAGTGTTTAAAGACGGTGAGATAAGCATAAGAAAGAGAAAGGGAAGGCTTGCAATACTAGATGAAGAGGTAACTAAAAATCCTGCAAAAGGTAATATAGGCATTGGCCACACAAGATGGGCGACTCACGGAGCACCATCGGATATAAATTCACATCCACATTGCAACAATGATTGTTCTGTAACCATAGTCCATAATGGTATCATCGAAAACTATATGGATCTAAAGGAGCATCTAGTCGCAAAAGGATACAGATTTTTATCAGAAACAGATACTGAAGTAATCGCCCACTTGATAGATGACATTTACAAGACAGATCTTTTGACAGCTGTACAAGAAGCTGTAAAGCTATTAAAGGGATCATACGCTTTAGGGGTAATGAGCACCAAGGATCCTGGGAAAATAATTGCAGTGAGGAAAGACAGCCCGTTGGTGGTAGGACTTGGAGAAAGGGAAAATTTCATAGCCTCGGATATCCCTGCAATTCTAAGCCACACGCGAAGAGTGTATCTTCTCGACGATAACGAAATTGCCATATTGACTGCCGATGATGTTAAGGTATTGGACAAATATGGGGAAGAGGCAGGCAAGCAGGTATTCAAGGTAGACTGGGACGCTGCAGATGCGGAAAAAGGCGGGTATGACTACTTCATGCACAAGGAGATCCATGAGCAGCCAAAAGCCCTTAGAGATACGATGACATCAAGGATTTCAGCTGAAAATGAAGACATCATCCTAGACAAGATAAAGCTTGGAAAAGATGAGCTTATAAACATCAACAAGGTGTATGTAGTCGCATGTGGCACGGCTTACCATGCGGGATTGATAGGAAAGTACGTAATTGAGAAATATGCAAGAATTCCAGTGGAAGCAGATATCGCTTCTGAATTCAGATACAGAAACCCCATCGTTGACGAAAACACCCTGCTGATTGTCGTTAGCCAGTCAGGAGAGACGGCGGATACTCTTGCAGCCATGAGGTTGGTAAAGGAAAGCAAAGGCCGTGTAATGGCTATTACAAATGTAATTGGCAGCACGATATCGAGAGAAGCGGATGATGTGATGTATACTTGGGCGGGGCCTGAAATAGCTGTTGCTTCCACAAAGGCTTATACCACTCAGCTAACGTGCATGTATATGCTTGGTCTCCATCTGGGACTATTAAAAGAGACTATAACAAAAGACTTCTACAACAGGATAAGAACAGCTCTATTAAGATCTCCTGAAGACATCGAATTTGTTTTGAAGCAGGAAGAAAAGATCAGGGAATTTGCGTACAACAACTTCAAAGTGGAAGACATGTTCTTCCTGGGCAGGGGGCTTGATAATTACGTTGCAATGGAAGGTTCCCTCAAAATGAAGGAAATTTCCTATATCCACTCGGAAGCATACCCTGCAGGTGAGCTAAAGCATGGGACAATAGCACTGGTGGAGGAGGGAACAATCATCATCGCCCTTTGCACCCAAGAAGATGTGTTTGAAAAGATGATGAGCAACATAAAGGAAGTGAAAGCCAGAGGTGCATACATTCTTGCTTTCGCCCAGGAGAAAAACAAAGCTATCGAAAAGGAAGCAGATCAGGTATTCTATATAAAAGACACCGAAGACGATTTATCCTCCATAGGAACAGTGGTATATCTTCAGTTATTGGCCTATTACCTGTCAGTAGCCAGAGGCTGTGATGTAGACAAGCCAAGAAACCTTGCAAAGAGCGTAACTGTAGAGTAAAAAACACAATAAAAAAATGGGAGTTGCTGAAATTGCTGTCGAATCAAAATAAAGACTGGTGAATAAGAATAAAGATTGGTAAAAGATAATA
>CAZOTE010000104.1:0-6263 GCA_964582705.1 uncultured Eubacteriaceae bacterium
TATAGTGTTGTATCGATTACTCGTCAATTTGGATTTCAATTCCAGACTTAAATTCCACAAAGAAATAGTCATCATAAACCGTTATCTTTTCCAAGAGAGTCCTTCATAAGTTAGACCGACTGCATTGAAAAAGACTGCCCAACGAGCTTCAAGTCGACTGCGAAATCGATGTCCGTCATATTCTGTTTCAATTGCTTTAATATCATTACTCACGAACGAATAAGCCTCCTTCTTCAAATGCAACATAATTACCATCATTCATTTCCTGTAAGAACTCTCAAAACAGGGTTGCCGCCTATACTGGATTATGGTGTTCCGGGTAAGTAATGATCCAATTGTGGTTCCTCCCGTCATGCACCAGACAAATCAATTTTATCCGTATTAATAACTAATAGCAGCTCAATTGACCCTTCCATGAATAATTATACTGGTTTGTCTTTAATTATCTTCGTTAGGCTTTTTCAAAAATCCAATTCAACCTTTGCTCGACTTACTGATGAAAATTGGTTTGTTGAGCAAGCCCTAAATACTGTGTTATCTGACAAAGTGCCAGCGTTGCCACCAAGTATTTCCCTTTTAAAATCATTTGTGTCAGATGTATCAAGTATTTTAATCGTGCAAAAACAAAGTCACATTAACTGTATCTCCGCCGCTTTTACCGATTGCCTCTCTAATCTTTCTATTGATCGAGATTATCTTGTCTTCATTTTTCCTTGGAGCCAAATTAATGCTTTTTACTTCATAACCGTCAATTGTCCCGGATACCTTTAGAAAACCCCATTTCCCCTCAATATCTGCAGTCCCTGGAATTCTAAGGTGGTATGTCCACGCTCCAAATCCTCTCTTATATTCCAATTTGAGTTCTTGATTATCAACAATCTTTATCATTATGAGTTCAGCTCCTTTCTTTAAAATTTTTCAAATAAATATATAATTTTACTAAAAGCCACGAAATTGTTACTTGATGAATGATTCATTCAACTTGTAGTAATGGGTCTGGGATTCTCCCAGGATAAAAAATCAAATGTGATTTTGGCAAGTGTATAAACACTTGCATTGCTTGCCATTATTCTTTAACTAATTTCCCTTCATTATCGAATTTGTTATTCCTTCAACTGTTGCAGAAATAAGGGCATTTGCAACCGACTTAATTGTGTCTATAACCAATGGTAAACCTTTTTTGGTAATTGTTTCTTTGACTTTCTTCCACTGAGAATCGTCCCTTATTTTTTCCAGGAAGTCATTCCCATCCCAAGTTAGAGAACCGACACCAAACACATAAATTTCGTTGTCAGCATATTGTGCTTTATAGTCCGAAATCAGACCTGCTTCATATAGAATTTTACAGTGATAAGCAACCGTCACGGTATCATATCCATCAACAGCCAAATCGTATATGGCTGTTGAGCTATATTTATCTTCAATTTCCAGTAATATCAGGCGAACAAGGTCCATATCTCGTTTCATTTTAGCCTCCCACGTGCTTAATTGTAATCAAGTTAAAATTATGTGTGTCTACCACTCAATCAATAATGTTTTTGATCTTCATCGGGATCCAGGACAAATGTGCTTGCTTCCCAATCTTATGTTTCAGGTATTTTGATCTTGTACTTAATCGTATATGGATTATGTAAATTATTTAGATACTATCCGTCCACATCTCACACTGCCCGATAACTGTGGCGATTGCATCTTCAAGACCTTCAGGCGGATATTTATACTTCTTCAAAAGTTTCTTGACCATACGCCTCATACCTGCACGGGCAGACTCTTTCTTCTGCCAGTCTATGGTACGGTTTTTGCGGAGCATTTCTGTGAGTTCGTGGGTAAGTTCAACGAGGTCCTTGTTCTCATAGAAATCCTTGACTGCTTCCGGTCGGGTTAGCGCATCATAGAACGCCAATTCCTCTGCGCTCAAACCCATTGCGTCGCCCTCTGCATGAGCATTTGCCATTTCTTTTGCCATCTTCATTAGCTCAGCAATTACTTCTTCGTTAGAAAGCATGCCGTTAAGGTATGCCTTCATTGCTCGAGAGAGCATCTCGGAGAACTTTTCGGATTTTACAAGATTCGTTCTGCGGTATAGCGAGACTTGCTCTGCAAGCAATTTTTTTAGAATTTCAACGGCTAAGTTGCGTTCCTTCATCTTTGCGATTTCATCAAGGAACTTAGGATCAAATAGAGAAAACCCTGTGTCAATATCCGAAAATAAGTTGATAACACCTTCACTTTGAATGCTCGCCTTTAGAAGTTCATTAATGCGGGTGTTAATTTCCTTCAGTGATAAAGGCTTACCTTCACCGGTCAACCTGGTCAGAAGAGTACGCACCGCCTCGAAGAATGCTGCCTCATAGCGTTGTTCTGGTTTCAGCAACGAACGACAAAGAGACAGTGCCTGACGTAGTAGCATTGCTTCTTTAATGAACGATTCACGTTGTTTTTCTTTATCCACTCCCGAAATAAAGTTCACTCCGCCGCTGATGGATTTAGCACGAGTAAGGTCGGTGGCCTTTTCATCCATAAAGCTGGACAAGTCGAATCCAAAAAACAGATCGCGGCAAACCTCCAGTTTTTCTACGAATTTTGGCAAAGCAGTCTTAGCAATGTCCGTATCGCCGTAGTTACTCTTGTCACGGTTGGTGTAGTCATTCATTGCTTGTTTCAGTGCTGAGGCTATTCCTACATAATCGACTACCAACCCTCCTTCTTTATCCTTATAAACCCGATTAACTCGAGCTATGGCCTGCATCAAATTATGTCCTGCCATAGGCTTATAGACATACATGGTTGCAAGAGAAGGGACATCAAAGCCCGTTAGCCACATGTCTACGACAATAGCGATTTTCATTGGATCATTGTCATCTTTGAATTTCTTGGCCAAATCATCACGGCGACGTTTATTACCAATGATACTGCGCCACTCTTCTGGATCTTTGTTGCTATCGGTCATGACGACGCCAACTTTTTCTGTCCATTCTGGGCGCAACTGGAGTATTTTATCGTAAATTTTCATCCCGATGGCGCGAGAGTATGCAACAATCATGGCCTTGCCTGTCAGTTCGTATTGGCGGTTTTCTTCATAGTGTTTGATAATGTCTACGCAAAGAGCTGTTATCGTCTGGTCCGCACCGAGAATGCTTTCCATCTGGCCTAGTTCTTTCTTGCTCTTTTCTACAAGGTAAGGCTCTGCGCTTTCCGCTACAAGATCGTATTCAGCGTCGATACGGTGCAAGACATCCTCATCTAGCTTAAGGTGGATCACGCGGCTTTCGTAATACACAGGACGTGTTGCGCCGTCTTCTACAGCTTGGGTCATATCATAAATGTCTATATAGTTTCCAAAAACCTCAATGGTGGAGCGATCTTTCGAGGAAATCGGTGTTCCTGTAAATCCAATGTATGTTGCATTAGGTAGGCTTTCACGTATGATAAGGCCAAATGACTTTTGAATCCGCCCGGTCTGACTGTCAACCCTTTCGTCGATAAACTGACTGCGATGCGCTTCGTCCGCTATGACGATTACATTACGTCGGTCAGATAAAAACTCGGAGCTTTCCTCAAATTTCTGTGCGGTCGCAAAGATAATGCCGTTTGCCTGCCGTCCAGCAAGCAATTCTTTCAAATGGGTTCTGCTTTCGGCCTGTTGAGGTGTTTGACGGAGAAAACCCGCACATTTTGCGAATTGGCCAAAAAGCTGATCGTCGAGATCGTTTCGATCTGTCAATACAACGATTGTGGGAGAGTTTAGCACTTCCTGTAAAAGATGGGCATAGAAAACCATTGATAGCGATTTGCCACTGCCCTGTGTATGCCAAAACACACCGCCCTTTCCGTCCGTCTCAGTAGCTTTGATGGCAGAGGCGGCTGCTTTTCGTACAGCGAAATATTGATGGTATGCACCAAGGATTTTGGCATCACCGGAAAAACAGATAAAATTACTGATTATATCAAGCAGTCGCTCCTTTTCAAATATTCCCTCAAGGAATGTATCAAATTGAGCATACTGTGTATTTTCATAGCTACCGTCTTTTGTTTTCCATTCCATAAAGCGGTCTTCACCTGCTGTGATAGTTCCTGCTTTAGAGATGGCAAGATCACTCATCACTAGAAAGGCGTTGTATATAAACAGCGATGGTATCTCATGCATATAGTTACGAAGTTGCAAGAATGCTTCGCTCGCATCCGTTTCCTCACGACTGGGCGACTTGAGCTCAAGTACTACAACAGGGAGACCATTAAGGAATACGATAACGTCAGGGCGCTTTTCGCTATTCTCAATTATGGTCCATTGATTGGCAACGGTAAAAGTGTTACGTTCAACATTTTTAAAGTCGACTAGATAAACGAGAGAAGACCGCTGTTCACCACTATTAAAGTAACTTACCGAGACACCGTTTTGGAGATAGTCCATGAATTGGATGTTCTTCTGCAATACCGTGCCACCCTCAAAATTGCGCAACTTATATACAGCCTCGTAAAGTGCGACTTCTGGTAGCTGGGGATTTACCCGATGCAACGCAGCAAGCAACTCCTCTTTGTGTAGCGGGTCCGTATAATCACGGGCAAAATCAGGTGCGTAAATATGGCTGTACCCCAAGGTGTCGCGAAACACCTCTAAAACAGCATTTTCGTAATTTGCTTCGGTATATGGCATACGGTTAACCTCCTTTATACTGAATAGCTTCCGTTACAAAATATCTGCGAAATATCCTTCTTCGGTCTTGGAAAACATAACTTTAGACGGAAACAAGTTCTCACCCAAATTTGCAAAACCAACTAAAGTCATAGCCCATTCAGATAATTCCGTTGGAATTCGATAGCACTTTGCTTCAGTCTCTTCTGTTACAGTAATCATTGGAATCATCTCTTTGCTAAAGCCTACCGACAAAACATTGCATATTCGTTGGCCGCTTTTAATGACAAGCATTGGCTGCCTGCTAGTATCGAAATAAACCTTTGCACCACGTTGGTTATAGAAATAGTCTTTTGTGGTGTCGTCCACAGGATCAATTGGAAGCTTATTCCGCATACGATCAAAATAGTCAGCCAGGCTTTCGCAAGTATAAGCGTTAAAGTATTCGCCTTGCATTTCAAGATCTTTCTTTATCTCTTCTGCTGATTCGAAATGATTCATAAACCCCAAGAGAGCAATAAGCACAATAAAGTCGTCTGAATAGGTTCCGGCATACGACTTATACCAAGCCTTATTCAAATCGACTGCAACTTGATACATCTTCTTGTAAAGGGCAAGTTGTCGCTCGTTTAGCACGAACCAGCTTTTATCAAGAATCTTCTTGTTTACCTGCTCTTCTGGCGAGGCATAACGCAGCGTACTATGTAGCGCCTTAAGCAATTTGGAAATGACCCCTGCTAACAAATCTGCCATGCGAATCCCGCAGGAGGTCAACGAATCGACTTCGGTTACCGGGTATAAGCCCACTCGTTCCGCTGCTTTTACTGTATTACCATTTTCGCCTTCCTTGTCAATGATTAGCGAATAGGTATGAATAGCTTTTTCATCCAGATATTTTTTGAAGCCTACGAAAGAAATATCGTAATTCCAGTTGATTGTTCTAATCGTAGATATATCATCCAAAATTATTAGAATTTGGCTGAATTGCTCAATTTCCATTTTCTTCAGCGTTTCATTTGCCTTATCCTTTTCTATCTGGGCTGAAAAGAAGCTCTTCAACAAAGCGATCAGTTCGCCCGTGTTCTCATAAAGCCCCGCCATAATGTCGCTTGGCTGATACAAGACTAATGCCTTCGTGATTGAATATTTCATCGCGTCCATGTCCACGAAAAAGGTATTTACGTAATCTTCAAATAGCTGACGGATGATATATTCAATTTTACTTATGACTGCATAGTAGACAAAGATTCTTTCATCGAACAAACCCAAGAAGTCTTCCAGCAAAGAAAGATTGTCCTTGTTCAACGATGCAAAACCACTTTTCAGTTGGCTCTGCTTGATAGTGGTGCTTTTCAATTCGCCATCGGACTGCCTGTGCTGATACTTCTCTTCAAATGCGCTATACCTTTCATACAAACTGGGTTGATTCTCAGAGAGCCAGCCAATGATAACCGCGATAAAACTGTCGGAGTAATTCTCCGCAGTTATTGTTTTATGGTTAATTTTCCTGCTATGCCCGGATTCGTCATAGAAGAAATTGAATTTGTCCATCGGCTGCCTCCTTTCGCAGTTTGGTAAATCATCATTTAGCTTCGTCGAGATCGGCAATTGACAACTCACCGGACATCAG
>CAZOTE010000105.1:0-6090 GCA_964582705.1 uncultured Eubacteriaceae bacterium
ACTTTTTCACTGTCAATTGGTGCTGAAGTGGTCAACTTTTATTATGTCATTTACAGCTGTTTTCATATCTTCTAAAACGCTCTGAATCTCTTCCATTTTTTCACTATCTAAGGGGTAAAATTTCATTGCCAATAAAGATGCACTCCAACCTAATACAGGCATACCTAACAGCAAGAACATGCTCACCCAAAATATTTGTGGATTTGATGCTTCACCTACTTGCGGCATAACATCCCTATAGCCGATAGCCGCTATTGTAAAACCTACTATGGACGCGGATAAAGATGACACCATCTTATCTACGAATGAAAATATGCTGCCCATGATACCCGGTACATTTTTCCCATTTTTGTACCATTCATAATCGGCACAATCTGCGATCATTGGAAATACAAAATTTGCACTTAAATTTCTAAATCCAACATATATGCTGTATACTATCAAGAATGCTGCCGTGGGCAATACAGCTGTTCCAAATTGAGTCGGATCGAAAATCAAGAAAACTCCTAATAATATGAATGCAAACAAGATGCTGAGTTTAGTAACTCTAATCAAGCCTTCTTTATGCCCCAATTTTTGAGCAACTTTAGATCCGAAAAATATTACTACTATTGAAGGCACGAGCGTAATCATATTCATTCTTCCATACAGCGCGTAATTTCCCATGATAATGCCAAATACCATAATGTTAATTGCTGAATGTCCTGCTGATTGCATCGCTAATTTGTCGGTAGATGCAGCTACGACTAACGCTTGTATCGCCCGGTTGCTTTTAAGGACTTTAAATATGTCACTAAATTTTACAATATTCATTTTGACAGATCCATAGTATTTTGAATTGTCTTTTTCCCATATGCTTAACATAGCAATCAACGTCATAATTCCACCAACGATAATCATGGTTATGCACATCTCTTGTAATGCCGGAATATTAAGTGCTCCATGTTTAGGAACAACGTAGTTTGAAGCGTACAAACTAATCAAAACTCCCATAACAGTTGAATAAATCCCATTATATCTAGCTATCAAAGGCCTTTGTTTCGGATCGTTAGTCAACGTAGACTGTGCAGCTCTTGTAATATTTGTCTGGAATGTATAGCCTATTATGTACCATGCATAAAGCAATGTAAAAGTAACTACTCCACCGCCTATGCCTAAGAAAAACATCCCTATAAGTGCTGAAGACGTTATCAAGTAACCGATTAACATTATAGGCCTAAATTTCCCAAACTTGCCGTCTGTTTTGTCAATTATCAAACCAATTACAGGATCTGTTATCGCATCAAATACTCGTGAACCTGTTATGATAACTGAAGCTACACCTACTAAAATTCCATATCCCCCAACAGCCAAATAGCTGACAAAGTTCATAAGTATAAAGAATAGATTGGTTGCTACATTGTTTAGCGGAAAGCCCCACGACTGCCAAGCTTTAGCTGAGTTATAATTTGTTTCTTTTTTTTGAACATCCATTTAATACCCTCCTGTTATATTTTATTGCATTGCTCATATTAATTTAATCCCTGCCTTTCTAGATATAGTCTATCTTTAAGGCGATTATATAAAAATATCATGGTCGATTCTCGTCATATCTTGTGATTATAAGTAAATATATTTGAATTTCATATTATATAATTGCTTGTTTTAGATTCTGCTCTCGTTTCTTATGTTCTCATTATAATGAACTAAATTTTGGGTTCTATCTTCTTTACCTACATAAAGAACCACTATGGTCAACTGCAATGCTGAAATTACTGACGCCACAACAAATGCCCCATTAACCCCAAATATATTGACTGCCTGATTTGCCTCTGCATTCAATAATTTTGTCGCAAAACCCATAACGGCAACTAACACTGCAGTACCAATTGCTCCGGATATTGTTCTCAGCGATGACAATAGTGCCGTTCCATGTGATGTCCCTGCTTTTTCTAAAGTACTCATTCCCCATGTGACAATAGGCATCATTAAACATCCAATACCTATTAATCGAATCGCTTGTGATACTATCAAGTAAAACACTTCAGTAGACTCCGTTAAAAAACATAACGGAATTGTACCCAAAAGAACAAAAATGCTTCCTGTTATAGACAAGCGCCTAATACCGAATCTATCGTATATCATTCCAGCATACGGATTCAATAAAGCTAATATCAAAGATCCAGGCATCATAATCAATCCCGACATAGTTGCAGATAAACCTCTTGCTATCTGCATATACATTGGTAGGATCATCGCTCCACCTATCATTGCTGAATATAACAACATGCTGATTATCACCGACAATCTAAACTGGGTATTATTTAATATACGTAGTTCTAAAAATGGCTCCTTCGATTGTAATTGTATCTTAACAAAAATAATCAGCATGAAAATACCTAGAATTGCAGGCAATATGATTTTAAAAGCTATACTTTCTTCTGCGCCTAGATTCCCTAAGGAATAAAGCAGGCTTGTAAAACCTAATGAACCGAAAAGCATAGATTTTATGTCAAAGGGCATCTTCTTAACGTCCAATACATTTTTAACGGCAAATAATCCATAGATAATATTAATAATGCTAATAATAAACGCAGTCCAAAATATTATCCGCCAATTAAAAATATCTACCACTATACCTGCAATTGTAGGTGCTATAACAGGTGCTCCACCTACTGCAAGCCCATAGATACCCATTATAAACCCCCTTCTGTTCACTGGGAATACGGTAAGTATGACAACTTGTACCATTGCAAGCAAGATACCGTTTCCTATTGCTTGCAAAACTCTTCCTGTCATCATGACTGAAAAATTATACGCTATTGCCGACAGCAAAGTACCGACTCCAAATACCCCCATTGAAAAAACAAATAATTTCCTCGTCTCAAATCTTCTTAACATAAATGCAGTAGCAGGTATCATGATACCCATAGCCAAAGTATATCCACTGGTCAACCACTGCCCAGTAGCTGCTTTCACTGAGAACTCTGACATAATGGCAGGCAAAGCCGTTGTCAATGATGTCTGCAGCATCGAGCTTATTATCGACCCTATCAACAGTGCTACAAACATCGCATTTCTAGATTTTCTATCAATCTCCATTCAAGCTTCCTCGCTTTCCAAACCAAAATACAAGGATGTCACAGTATGTATGAAACATCCTTGATTAAATGCTACTACATGCTCAGCTCACTTTTCTTACTTGATTTAGTGCTTTATTTATCTCCAAAACCATATCTTCAGTTATTGATCCACCAGCTTGCTTAATCAATTCTTCGATCGTCATAGAGTTCATAAATTTAATCATAGATTCAGATTGCTTTATATTCTTTGCTACATCACCTCTTTTTTCTCTAACTGCTGTCATCATTTTTTCTATTATGATTTCTCCTTCTGGGTTTTGGCGTATTTCCCCCATTGTATCTTTGATTGAATAATAGCCTTCCGGGCACTCCATCTCAGGCTCATCAAACCAATTCTTGATACGCCGGCCCATAAGCACGTAACTTTCATTCGGCTCTGATACTTTTACAATTTTGATCTCGTCTCTGTGGGATCCTGCCTTTACTACAATTTCATTAATATATTCAATTTTTATATTAAATTTGAATATATTGTTATTAACTTGTCGCTCTACTAATGCTCCATTATTATATAGTTCAACACATTCATAATTTGTATACACTTTGATTTCAGTCTCATCTTCATGTCTTTCTATATAATTTTTACTGCAAATATGGACAAAAGGCTCTTTGCTCCAATGAGCTTTATATAAGTAAAAAGCATCTTTTTTGTACTTCCTATCAAAACTGATAAGCCCTTTTTGATTAAGTCCATTCGATCCTCCTTCATCACGTCCATCGGCTCCAAAATCAAACATATTCCATACATGTGTTGACCACAAATATGGTCTTTCTTTAAACATTCTTAGCATATGTTCATGATATACGCATTGATACTGCTCTGAATAATCTCCTCTTTCTGGGGAATTTGACTGATACTTTGGATTTGCATCTGCACCATATTCAGCTAATCCGATTACTTTATCAGGATACTTTTGATGAAAGTCATCAAAAAATTCATCATTATGTTCTAACTTTCCTAAATACCAACCATAATATAAGTTGTAAGACATAATATCTGATAGGAAAACAAATGGGTCATCCACCTCTAGCATAAAAGCATGTGCTAATGCAGTGGGCCTGCTTTTATCCATTCTGTGCGCCAAATCATTTAATATTTTATGATTCTCAATTAAATCATCTGTAATTCCAGTTACTGTGATTTCATTTGACAAACCCCAACAAATAATTGAAGGATGATTGTAATTTTGAGCTATCAATTCTGTTAATTGATCAATTGTATTTTGTCTGCCCTCAGGCATATGTTCAGTTATATATGGAATTTCTGCCCACACAATCATTCCATTCTTGTCACATAAATCATAAAAATACTGATCATGTTGATAATGAGCCAACCTTATAGTATTTGCTCCTATTTCTTTAATTAATTCCATATCTTCTAACATCATCTCTTTTGATATAGCATTTCCAACATCTCTTCTATCTTGATGTCTTGATACTCCTCTAAGAGGATATGATTTTCCATTTAAGAAAAATCCTTTGTCCTTATCAAATTCAAATGTCCTGCAACCAAAATCGCTTGATACAGTATCAATTATTTTGCCCTCTTTGATGAGCTCTGCCTTTAATGTATACAAATACGGATCTTCCATACCATTCCATAGGCGAACATTTGGTATGCTTATATCCTCTTCTGCTACTCCTCCGGTTATTGATGTCACCTTTTGTTCTATGCCCTCAACAATAAACCTAACCGAATCAGCCTCCCCGGTTATATAAGCCTTGCAAGTTACTATTGCATCCTCTCCTTTTACGGATGATGTTATTTTCAAACCACTGCTTCCGTAGTAATCCATATCGAAGTGACTGTTTGGAACAATCACTAGATACACATCTCTATAAATACCTCCGTAAAATGTGAAATCAGCTTTTTGAGGATAGACCTGCCTGTTTGCAGAATTGTCGACTGAAACAACTAACTCATTTTCATCTAGCAATTCATTTGTGATATTAACTCTAAAAGTAGAGTATCCTCCATCATGTGACGTGACTTTCTTTCCATTTATCCAAACTTCAGAAGTAGAATTTGCTCCTCTAAACTCTAGATATACTTGTTGATTTGGATCAACTTCTGGTTTTTTAAATTTTTTACCATACCAGCAAGTTCCCCTATAATAGTCATTCCCACCATCTTGACCATCGACTGCATTCCAAGTATGTGGAAGAACAATCATCTCCCCTTTTTCTTGAAATATCTTTTCTGGATTTGTATTGTTTTTAACAAAAATCCAATCATCGTTAAACAACAACTCTTTACGCATAAATTGCTCCTTCCATAAAATCTGTAGTTTTATTGAAAACTTTTACTATAACAAGCGTTTTCTTTGCTACACTTATTATATCTATTCCAGAACTCATCTCCCTTCATTATGTTGTTAAAATAAGCAATATATTGCGCAACAAGCATTAGATTTTATGTCTTGATCAAATACACACATTTAAAAATAAGGATCACCTTTTTAAATGTAATCCTTGTTTTTAAATTGCGATTTTTCATATTCTATTAAATACAAATTTATTGATTGCCTTTGCAACTCCATTATTATTATTGGTTCCTGTTGTGAAGTCTGAATTATCAATAACAATTTTTCCGGCATTACCCATAGCTATTCCCATGCCAGCATACTTTATCATTGACAGGTCATTCTCGCTGTCTCCAATTGCAATAATTTCACTCGGCAATACACCAAAATGTTTTGCCAATATTTCAATAGCTTTTCCTTTAGATACTCCTTGATTTGTGATTTCTAAATTTGTTGCCGTAAAGTTAACTACCTCGAATTTTTTTACCATTTCATTTTTAATCTTAATCGCATCTTCAGCTTTTTTAAATCTGATATCTGATTTTACAGTACCACTTTTAAATACTTCATCCCATTGAGAATATTTTTGAATGTAACTAATTCCAGTATTCGATATGTTAAGCTGAATAATGTCGCAGTCATTAGCAACTAATGCCGTTAAATGA
>CAZOTE010000106.1:0-6008 GCA_964582705.1 uncultured Eubacteriaceae bacterium
AAAAATTCACATTGTTATAATTAAAATTATAGTTTTTATATGTGATCGAAAGGAGTATTGACATGCAGAGAAATTCAATAAAGGTCTCCATGGCTGTCGTTAGAAGGCTGCCTAAATATTATAGATACCTAGGAGATTTAATACACAACGATGTCATGAGAATATCATCAAAAGAACTCGGAAAACTTATGGGCCTTACTGCATCTCAAATACGGCAGGACTTGAATTGCTTTGGGGGATTTGGTCAGCAGGGATACGGTTATAACGTTTTAGAGCTTCAAAAGGAAATCGGAAGTATACTGGGGCTTAGCAAATCATATAACTGTGTTATTGTGGGTGCCGGAAACTTGGGACAGGCAATTGCCAACTATGAAGGATTTAAAAGAGAAGGATTTATTCTTAAAGCGATGTTTGATGTAAATCCAAGGCTTATTGGCAATACGATCAGAGACATCAAGATTCTGGACATTTTAGATCTTGGTGAATACGTAAAGAGCAATGATATACAAATAGGCATTATTTGTGTGCCTAAGGAGCATAGCCAAAGCGTAGCAGACACGCTTATAGAAAACAATGTCAGGGCAATATGGAACTTTGCGCCGACAGATGTTTCCGTGCCGGATAATGTAGTGATCGAAAATGTAGCAATAAGCGAAAGCCTTTACACACTTACATATCTAATGAATGAAGACAGTTTAAACATTTAGATTCCTATTGACATCAAATGAAATTGTCTATAGAATGTATATCATAAACAAGTTTATACAAGACAATGACGTCTATTCAAGGAACATAGGATACCTGGGATAGGCGTTTTTTATATTTTTTATTTTACTCAGCTTATGAAACGAAATATAAAGGAGGCGCGTAATATGGCAATTACAAAAGACCAAATTTTACAAAATGCGAAGGATTTGGACGTGGAGTTCATTCACTTGCAGTTTACTGATTTAAACGGAGTTATGAAGAACCTATCTATCAGTTATGAACAGCTGGAAAAAGCACTGGATGGCGAAATCATGTTTGACGGATCATCCATTGATGGGTTTGTGAGAATCGAAGAGTCGGACATGTACCTAAAGCCTGATTTAAACACTTTCGTCGTATTTCCATGGAAGCCTCAGGTAGGCAGGGAAGCAAGGCTGATTTGTGACATCTACAATCCGGACGGCACGCCATTTTCCGGATGCCCGAGAAATATTTTAAAGAAAAAAGTAAAAGAAGCCGAGGATATGGGCTACACCATGTACGTAGGTCCCGAGTGCGAGTTCTTCCTCTTTGAAGTTGATGAAAACAACTATCCTACTCTTAAGACTCACGACAACGCAGGATACTTTGATCTTGCTCCTGTGGACTTGGGTGAGAGTGCCAGAAGGGACATGGTGGTGACCTTAAAGGAGATGGGCTTTGAGATTGAAGCATCTCACCATGAGGTAGCTCCTGGACAACACGAGATAGACTTTAAATATGCAGACGCTTTAGAGGCGGCAGATGACATCATGACATTTAAAATGGTGGTAAGGGTTATCGCTCAAAGACATGGATTGCACGCCACCTTCATGCCGAAGCCGATTTTTGGAATCAACGGCTCCGGGATGCACCTTAACCAGTCCCTTTTCAAGGACGGAAAGAACGCATTTTATGATCCCGATGGGCCTTACGAGTTAAGCGACACAGCATACAAGTACATTGCAGGACTTATTAAGCATGCCAGAGGTATGGCAGCTCTTACCAATCCAACTGTAAATTCGTACAAAAGACTAGTTCCCGGTTATGAAGCGCCTGTATATATTGCATGGTCGCCCAAGAACAGAAGCCCGCTTATAAGAATCCCTGCAAAACGGGGACCGTCAACCAGGGTGGAAATGAGAAACCCAGATCCGTCGGCAAATCCATACTTGGCTCTGGCTGCAAGCTTGGCTGCAGGTCTTGACGGTGTCAAGAACAACCTTGAGGCGCCGCCTCCGGTATTTTCAAATGTATACGAAATGGGTCTTAAGGAAAAAGAAGAACAGGGGATAGATTCTCTGCCCGGCACTTTAAAAGAGGCCATTCAAGAGCTTCAGGCTGATGAGCTTCTCATGGAGACCTTAGGACCACATGCGCAAGTTAAATACATCGAAAACAAGATGCAGGAGTGGGACAGCTACAGAACCAAGGTAAGCCAGTGGGAGCTTGATATGTACCTGACAACCATCTAAGCAAAAAAGCCGACTAATCATCGGCTTTTTCCATTTCGAATGGGAATCTCCTTTCTCGGATGCTATCTAGAAGAGAATTTATCTTTTCCTGGGTCCTTGTGGCTCCTGTGATTGAATCCAAGGAGGCGATTGAATTGTTTTGAATTATCTGATTGGTGTATAAATCGAACATTTCCCCAAGAGACATTCCGTAGTGCTGCTGATATACCTCATTAAGATCGACCATATCCTCCTTAGGCTCGTCGTTTTGGTTCATTTCGGTATACTTGACATCGATAATTACGTTGTTGATATAGGTTATTGAAATTCTGCCGTTGTAGCCGTTGCTGTCGTATTCGCCGGTTTCATAATAGATATCATCCATGGATATCAAGGAAGGGTCGGTTAAGCCTCTCCTGGCGCTTAGGATTATGCTGTCTGAGAGTTTCTTGAAATAATTTCGCATGTCGGGGAAATCCCCGGTAGAGGGCAGGCTGTTGGTGCTCTGGTTTTTTATAAGGTTGGTGTAAAGGCGCAGATATAAGGCTTGGAGGTCTAGGTTGTGCTCTTCCTTGAAGGCTTCGAAATATTCGGCGTCAGATATTTTGTCCTTTCCATCCAAAGAAACCTCACGGTAATTTACCCGAGTGATGAGACCTTCTTTTACAGTGACCGTCATTTCAGGACGATAACCTTCGTTGTTACCGTGCTCGAAGGAAGCAAAGTACTCTCCATCAGTCAGGACTGGAGAGTGTTCAGGGAAAGGTATCTGGCCTTCGCTGTCATTTACATAGTCTTTTGAGCATGATGAGAGCAATAATAATGGAATTAAAAGGATTAAAAAAAATTTTTTGGTCATAAATAACACTCCAAATATTTATTTTAGTAGATGAATGCTTTATAATAGAAGAAATTATATTAATTATAACATAAATAGGCAGGTAAAAAATATGATAATGGGTACTGTGATAATAGGTCTAACCAATAAAAAAACAGAGACTGCCGTTTTGGGCTTGATGAAAAAAAACGGTTTTCAAACGATAGAATTCGAAGAAGGCAATGCTCTGATTCGTGCTGCAAGATCGAGGAATGTAGATCTGATCATAATAGACGAAGAAATCAAAGGGTTCAGGACGTTAGATATTGTAAACGCCGTTTACGCTGAAAAAATCTGCCCTGTCATACTCGTAACCAGCCAGCCAAGGGCGGACTTTACAGATTGGATTGAAAAGGGATGGATATTTAACTTTATAAACCAAGCAGTTGAGTCAAGCGAGCTCAATAAAATGGTAAAAGGGGCGATGATATTTGGTAAAAGGCTTGTAAGCCTTGAAAGCGAAATATTAAAGCTTAAGAAGACCCTTGCAGACAGAAAGACAATAGAAAGAGCCAAGGGAATAATCATGGAAATGAAGCACTGTTCTGAGGAAGATGCTTACAAGTATCTAAGAAATACCAGCATGGAAAAAAAGGTAACTATAGAAAACCTGGCTAAAGCGATAATAAATAAATTCACAAAATAGAAAATGCCCATCTGGGCATTTTCTATTTTGTGATCAAGGCAAGGTCAGTATTTTTCGTATTTTAAATCAGTCAGCTTCAAAAATGCCATTGCAGTTATCAAGCCACATGGAATCAGAGGGATAAACTGCTTTAAAGCAAACCAAATGTACTCATGATCAAAACTGATGTTAGGAATGTAAAATATCAGCTTGAATATATTGATTGCCATGAACCAGACGCATATGAAATAATTTATTAAGACGCTGTCTTTTTGCATCCTGATCATCCAAATGCTTATGGCAAGTACCAATAGGGTCAGGATAAGTTGAACAAAGAATTCCACAGCGGATGCGGTCTCCAGGGGGAGCTCCAGAAAGCTGTGAGTGTTATCAGCTATGAAATACTGCAAAAATTCAGCTGCATTCAACAGGGTGCTTGCTACGAGCAAAAAAATCAGCAGAAGGCTATTTGTTATTGTTTTTAGGGTATTTTGAACGAACATCTTGAAACTCCTTTGTGAAAGTATTATGCTATAAAATATCAGCTTAATTATAACATAAGTTTTAGAAGTGTTGTTAAATTACATTCTCACGAATGGAGGAAATACATTGTTAAAGGATTTTTCAGTAATGAATAATGAAATCCAAGCCAAGATAACTGAATTTGACCTGGAGCAGACTTTTGAGTGCGGACAGTGCTTCAGGTGGAATAAAGTTTACGAAAACGGGTATTTGGGAGTTTCAAGGGGCAGGGTGCTTGAAATTGAACAGAAAAGTGACAGATTTATATTCAGAGGCACGGACAGGGACACCTTCGAGAATTATTGGATGGATTATCTTGACCTTAGGCGAGATTACGGAGAGATAATAGAGAAGGTCTCCACAGAAAAAAATATGATTAAAGCTACACAATACGGCAATGGCATTAGGATCTTGCTTCAAGATGAATGGGAAGCCCTGGTCTCCTTTATAATATCCAGCAACAACAATATAAAAAGAATTAAAAAAATAGTGGACGGTCTCTGCAGCATTTTTGGGAACCCGGTAGAATATAAAGGCCACGTTATTTTTGCATTTCCCAATCCTGAGGATATCTATGGATCAGGGTGTGATGATTTGGGGGATATAAAATGCGGCTACAGAGCCGGTTACATAATAGATGCAGTGGAAAAAGTGCACTTGGGTGAAGTGGACATAGGCTCCATCAGAAAAATGAATTATCAACAAGGAGCCAAAGAACTCATGAAAATAAAAGGGGTAGGGCCTAAAGTCGCAGATTGCGTCCTGCTCTACGGAGGAGCTAAATACGAAAGCTATCCGGTGGATGTGTGGGTAAAAAGGGTGACGGAAGCCCTTTACCTGAAAAAAGATTCAAAGCCTGATGAAATCAAGAGCATTGCTCGGGAAATGTGGGGGGACTTGGCAGGCTTTGCCCAGCAGTATCTGTTTTACTATGCAAGAGAGAATCAATTGGAGACAGGAGAGGTAAAATGACCGGTAATATAGTGAATACATTGGCAATAATAGCAGGGAGTATTTTTGGAGTTGCCTTTAAAAATAAAATAGCGGACAGATTCAGCGATCTCATGGTGGAGGCCTTGGCAATTAGCATAATGGTCTACGGGGTCAGTCAGGGAATAACCACTCAAAATCCTCTTATATTATTTGCGAGCATTGCTTTGGGGGCACTGATTGGAGAGGCAATCGATATAGAAAAAAAGCTTAACGATCTTGGAGACTTCTTTCAGAGGAGAATGAAAAATTCTGCAAATGTAACCCAGGGATTCGTCACGGCTTCCCTCCTTTTTTGCGTGGGTGCCATGGCGATAATGGGAGGGCTTCAAAGCGGTTTACAGGGAAATCACGAGATTTTATTTGCAAAGTCATTTCTTGATGGGATAATGTCGGTGATATTTGCATCCGCCATGGGGATAGGAGTGGTGCTTTCGGCAATATCCGTCTTCGTTTATCAGGGGACTATAGTATTGCTGTCGGGTCTAATCAAGCCATTTTTGGCTCAGGAAGTAATAGTGGAAATGACCGCAGTTGGAGGAGTTTTAATTTTTGGCATAGGGATAAACATGCTCAAAATCAAGAGGCTGAAGCTTGGCAATATGCTGCCTGCGGTATTCGTGCCGGTGTTAATTGGTTTTTTTATGAATTTGATTTGAAATTAAGGGAAAATGTCAGCATTTTATGTTGACATTTTTATTTATATTTTGTATCATTATAGATGCAATTAGCACTCAGTCTCAATGAGTGCTAACAATAAAAAAAGAAACTTTATCGTACAAGGAGGTTATTAGAGCATGTTGAAACCATTGGG
>CAZOTE010000107.1:0-5718 GCA_964582705.1 uncultured Eubacteriaceae bacterium
CAAAGAAAGATACAAGTACATAGTCCTTGATACGCCGTCGCTGCTTGGCATATCAGATGCATCTATAGTTATAGACAAATGTGACGGAGTCATACTTGTAATAGAAGAAAACAAGGTCAGCATGAAAGAAGAAGTTGAAACAGTGGAAAGGCTCAGAGCCATGAAAGCGGAGATAGTGGGCGCTGTTTTAAATAAGGCTACAATAAAAGAAAACATAAACAAAGATGTAGATTATTATAAGGTGTAAATATACTTTTTTATTTGATGTATATATCGACGTGAGTATGGTGAAAGGACCAGAACCACAAGATTTTGCAGAAAAAATGTCAAAAGTTAAGTTTGTTATGTAAGATGTAGATTGTACAAACCATTTGGTTCAAAATATACATACTATGATCTAAATGATGAAGGAAGTGATCTTGTGAAAAAGAAATACGAAATTGCAATTCGTTCGAGTGCAGCAGAATATCTGACATACATTGCAGCAACAGGTGATGATTCTCAAAGCTTTGAGATGAGATACGAAGACGAGAACATCTGGCTTACACAAAAGATGTTGGCAGCTTTATATGATGTAGGAATTCCAACAATCAATGAACATATCAATAAGATTTTTTCCGATCACGAACTTCAAGAAAAAGCAACTATTCGGAATTTCCGAATAGTTCAAACTGAAGGTTCACGTCAGGTAAACAGAGAAGTGAAACATTACAATCTACAGGTCATTATTGCTGTTGGGTTTAAAATAAATAATGAACGTGCTGTACAATTTCGAAAATGGGCAAATCAAATTGTAAAAGATTTTACGATTAAAGGGTTTGCGATGGATGATGAACGACTGAAAAGCGGAGGATCCATTCTAACGGAGCAATATTTTGAAGAACAACTTCAACGCATTCGTGAAATCCGACTGAGTGAAAGAAAATTTTACCAGAAGATCACTGATATATATGCCACAGCCATTGATTATGACGTGAATGCAACCGCTACGAGACGATTCTTTTCAACAGTACAGAACAAACTTCATTGGGCCATTCATGGACACACTGCTGCAGAAGTCATCTATAAGCGTGCAGATGCAGAAAAGAAACATATGGGATTGACGAGTTGGAAAGATGCACCGAATGGGAAAATCCAAAAGTTTGATGTATCCGTTGCTAAGAATTATTTGAGTGAATCAGAAATGGCACAACTGCAGAGACTTGTTTCTGCTTATCTAGATATTGCAGAGGATATGGCGCTCAGGCATATTCCAATGACAATGAGTGACTGGGAAACAAGACTTAGCCGTTTTATAGAAGCTACTGACCGTGATGTTTTACAGGATGCGGGAAAAGTTACCGCAGAAATTGCTAAAGCTCATGCAGAGAGTGAATTTGAGAAATATCGAATTGTTCAGGATCGATTGTTCAAGAGCGATTTTGATAAGCTTTTGGAAAGCACAGAAGAGGATTGAACGAACTGTCAAGGAATCCTTGATAGTTCAAAATGGCCATATGATGTAGATAATAAAGAATAGAAAGAACTTATATTATGAAAAACAAGATTATGAAAAACAAGCACTCAAACACAAAATATAGTGTTTATCCCTTCCTCATACTCATGTTGAAGTAAAAAACACAAGATATAGAATAAACTGTAAGCCAGTCATACCATATGTTGCAGCTATTCATCCTTTCAGCATACTCGTGTGCGACGTGAGTATGCTGAAAGGATAAAGCGCTTTTAGTTGGCTAGTAGTTAGTTGGACAGGAAAAGATTTCAAAAGCTAACCAACTAAGCACTAACCAACTAAAACTGGAGGTTTAAAGATGTACGCAGATACTAATAAATTGTTAGTTTGGCAGAAATCTCATGAGCTTACATTGAAGATATACCAGATTACAAACAGGTTTCCTAAGGAAGAGATGTTTGGACTGACTTCCCAAATTAGAAGAGCAGCAGCATCAGTTCCAAGTAATATAGTAGAGGGCAAAGCACGAGGATCAAGTAAAGATTATAAGAGATTTCTACTGATAGCTAGAGGATCACTGGAAGAAACAAAGTATCAGTTGTTACTTGCAAAAGACTTGAAATATATAGATGAACAGAAGTATAAAGACGTATTGAATTTAGCAATGGAAGTAGGAAGATTATTGGCAGGATTAATCAAGACTTTAGATTGATAGTTCTACCATTCCAACTTTCTACCTTCCAACATTCCAACTAGATTTCAAATTCGGAGGTTACCTACATGTACTTAAAAGTAAAGCGACTAATTGATATAGCACTTTCTGGAATCGGACTAATCGTCCTATCCCCGATATTTGCAATCCTGATCCTTGCAATCAAACTTGACTCAAAAGGTCCAGTGCTTTTCAAACAGAAAAGAGTCGGGATTCATAAGAGTCATTTTAATATATTGAAGTTCCGTACAATGCGTATTGACACACCATCTGATATGCCTACTCACCTTCTAGATAATCCGGATCAGTGGATTACAAAGGTTGGTAAGTTTTTAAGAAAGACAAGCTTAGATGAACTGCCACAAATCATTAATATCTTCAAAGGTGAGATGAGTATCATCGGTCCAAGACCTGCCCTTTGGAATCAGTATGATCTGATTGAAGAAAGAGATAAGTATGGTGCTAATGATGTGCCTGTTGGTCTTACTGGCTGGGCTCAGATTAATGGTAGGGATGAACTTCCGATCGAAGTTAAATCGAAGTTAGATGGAGAGTATGTTAAGAAAAGAAGTCTTTGGTTTGACTTGATATGTTTTATCGGAACATTTACAGCAGTTCTTAAAAGCAAGGGTGTCATTGAAGGTGGGACTGGGGTTATTGCAAAGATGACTAAGGATAAAGAAGAGAGTAGATAAGGCCTTTTCAAAAGTAAGGGCCTACTTATTGGGGTGACAAAATGAAAAATATATTAATTACTGGTAAGAACAGTTACATAGGTACATCTCTAGAGAATTGGCTTATGAGAGAATCTGATAAATATAAAATAGACACAGTTGATATGAAAGATGGGTCATGGAAAGAAGTTGATTTTAGTCAATATGATGTTGTGTTTCATGTGGCTGGGATTGCTCACGTGTCCTCTGATCCAAAGATGGAAGACCTCTATTATAAAGTGAATAGAGACCTAACGATTGAAACTGCTGAGAAGGCTAAGGCAGAAGGTGTGAAGCAGTTCATTTTTATGAGCAGCATTATTGTCTATGGCGATAGCAGCAGTAGTAAGAGAGTTATTGATAAAAATACAGTTCCAACGCCGAGTAACTTCTATGGAAATAGTAAGCTACAGGCTGAAGAAGGCATTAAGGATTTATCAACTGATGACTTCAAGATTGTGGTGCTAAGACCACCTATGATTTATGGTAAAGGGTCTAAGGGCAACTATCCAAGACTTGCTAACATGGCTAAGAAGATACCAATGTTTCCTGACATTGATAATGAGCGCAGTATGCTTCATATAGATAATCTTTGTGAGTTCATTAAAGTTATGATTGATTATGAAGAGACTGGGCTTTACTTCCCACAGAACAAGGAGTATGTGAAGACGAGTGAACTGGTTAGGATGATTGCCGAGGTTCATGGTAAGAAGATTATGATGACTAAGGTGTTTAATCCGGTTCTGAGAATGATGTTTGGAATTGAGATTGTTAATAAGGTATTTGGCAATTTGGTTTATGAGAAGTCAATGAGTGACTACGATAAAGCGAATTACCGAATAAGAACATTTAAAGAATCTATTGAGTTGACGGAGAAATAATGCGTGTTGAGGGGGATGGTTATGAAGAAAGCTCTAATGATGGCATCAGTAGCATCAATGATCGATTTATTTAATATGGATAATATAGAAATTCTTAAAGACTTAGGATATGAGGTTGAAGTAGCATGTAATTTTGAATACGGGAGTATAACAAGTCAAGAAAGAGTAGATGAATTTAAAGAAGAATTAATAAGAGATAAATTTAAAGTTCACCACCTTCCTGTTCCACGTAGTATTTTTGCAATTAGAGATATTGTTAAGTCATACAAAATGATGAAAAAGCTATGTGATGAAAATAATTATGAGATAGTACATTGTCATTCGCCAATTGGTGGGATAATTGCCAGGCTGGCTTGTAGAAAAGTTAGAAAAAAAGGAACGAAAGTTATTTATACAGCACATGGATTTCACTTTTTTAAAGGTGCACCAGTAAAAAACTGGCTGATATACTATACAGCTGAAAGAATAACAGCAAAATTTACTGATTCATTGATAACAATTAATAAAGAAGACTATGAAAATGCACAAAAATTTAATGTTGAGAATACTGAATATGTTCCCGGAATTGGAATAGATGTAGATAAAATAAAGAATGTGAAAATCGATAGAAGTAAAAAGCGATCTGAGTTTAATCTAAGTGAAGACGATTTTGTGCTTTTTACAGCAGGACAATTATCGCAAAGAAAAAATCACGAAGTAGTAATTAATGCGCTTGCTAAAATAGAGAATAAAAATGTAAAACTATTGATTTGCGGCTTAGGAGAACTAGAGAAGTATTTAAAGCAACTTATAACTGATTTAGGATTAGAAAATAGGGTGATATTAGCGGGCTATAGAAAGGATGTTGTTGAACAACTACATGCAGCTGATTGTTTTGTATTCCCCTCTTTCCAAGAAGGACTTCCTGTAGCACTAATGGAAGCGATGGCTGTAGGATTGCCAGTTGTATGTTCAAAAATCCGTGGAAATATTGATTTAATTGAACACGGAATTAATGGTTTTTTAGTAGATCCAGAAGATGTAAATGGCTTTGCTAGATATATAGAAGAGATTGTATCTGATGAGACAGTTCAAGATGAAATGAGAAAAAAAAACCTAGAGTTAGTAAAAAAATATGACAAAAAAAATATAAAAGAAAAAATGAATGCAATATACAAAGGAATAACAGTTTAGCTCTTTGTTATCAATGGAGAGAGGTTGGAATATGAAAAAAAATCGTAATAACACCAGGAATAACTGATTTAAATAGAGGAGATCAAGCGTTAACATGGCTAATTAAAGATATCTTAGAAGCTGAAGGAGTCTCCGTTGAAGCCAAACTATTACAAAGTGGTAATAACGAGGAAGATATTCATATGCAATCAAGACAAAGTGTTGATATGGGCGATGATGTTATGACACCCTTGCTATTACATCCAGCAAGGAAAAGGAGATAAAAGATATCGGTTAATATTTTTATAAAATCAAATTGGGACTAACGGCATAAAGGATCTACTAAATAGTTCAATGCTACTATCTAAGAATTGTTTATTTAATAGAATCGGAGAAAATAAACTGGATAGTTTACAAAGCAAGACTTATAAAGAATTTTAAAATATGGCAAGCGGGTTCCCCACAGTTTGCTCTAATATTAGAGGAAACTGTGAACTTATTGTGGAAGACAAAGGTGGTCATAACAAGTTATATA
Organism: uncultured Eubacteriaceae bacterium; assembly: GCA_964582705.1. GTDB lineage: Bacteria > Bacillota > Clostridia > Eubacteriales > Alkalibacteraceae > Alkalibacter. The sequence goes on from CAZOTE010000107.1 coordinate 5,447, forward strand.
TTACAAAGTTCTCAGTGAGCAATGTAATGGATTAGATGTTACGAATTTATAAGGAGATGTAATTTTATGAACTTATACGAAAAAATTAAAAACAGAGAAGAGAAAATTTCACTTGTTGGTCTTGGTTATGTTGGAATGCCAATTGCAGTAGCTTTTGCTAAAAAGGCAGAGGTTATTGGATTTGATATTAGTGAAGAGAAAGTTGAATTATATAGAAAAGGAATTGATCCAACTAAAGAGGTTGGAGATGATGTTATCAAAGCAACTACTGT
>CAZOTE010000108.1:0-5608 GCA_964582705.1 uncultured Eubacteriaceae bacterium
CAATAATGACAGAGTCAAAATGAAACTTGAGGGTAAGAGCATAAATGCTTACCGGGAAAGTCTTGGTATTGTCTAAAAAAGAGTCCAAAAAAACATCCGCATGCCCAAGTTGCAGTTTTCTATTGCCAAACACAGCCTGCTGCTCTTATATGTTTAATATATGATTTTGAAGATGAGTTGATACTGGAGAAAGCAAAACACCCCTATTGCAGAAATTATTATTATCATCATCGAAATATCAAAGATCTGCTTTGTTTTAGGCTTGGATTTAAAACCCTTCATTTCATATCCAAAGTATATTCCATCAACGAAGAATATGCCTGTCATGAAAAATAAAGCTAGAAGGCTTACGAGCATATTTCCGTCCCTTAAGTTGACACTATAAATATACATCAAAGTCGTGGATAAAGGTAAGAACACCTTGTGGATATATTCTCTTTTATCAACGAAATGGTGTATTTTTTTGAAGAAATTCATGGAGACAGCCCTTTCTTATTCTTCTTCTACCTTATCGATCTGTAAAACATGAATGATAAAGAAGTCAGTAAAGCTATGTTGATCAGAATGGCGGCAATTGAGAGATTATCGATGGTTTCTATAATATAACTCATTTTAAAATTAATCTTACAAATTAAATATACATTTAAAAATTAGAGATGTCAATTAGTAATTGCAATTAACAGCGTAATTACAAATAAAGCCAAAAAGTGATTGCGTAAGATGCTATGTTTTCTAAAGATAAGGTCTGAACATAGCAACAAATGCAACATTTTAAGCAATTAAGACATATTTATTGCAACATGGTCGTGGTAGAATTGAACTAGAGTAATTCAATTTGCATATTATCAGGAGGATTTGATGGATAAAAGTGAAAAGTATGCTCCTTTGATGTCGGTGGTATTTTTAGGAGCTTTTTTGGCTACCTTGGGATCTACCACAATTAGCATCGCAATACCTGTATTGACACAAGAGTTTGATGCAAGTCTTGATTTGGTCAAATGGACCATGTCCGGGTTCATGCTTGCCATGGGTACTGTAGCACCCCTAACAGGATACTTAGGGGAAAAGCTCAGCTACAGAAGGCTCTATATATTGACCCTCATAGGCTTGCTTGTCGTTTCTGTGCTTATAGTATTCTCTTGGGATATATACTCGTTGATAGTATTTAGGGTCTTTCAAGGTATATTCAGCGGCATACTGGCCCCGGCTTCAGTAGCATTGATATATCAAATGCTTGAACCAAAACGTCAGGCAAATGCACTTAGCACGTGGACACTTGCTGCAATGCTTGCTCCGGCTATTGGTCCGACACTAGGCGGATGGCTTATTTCTTACTTTAGCTGGCAGTCTATATTTGTAATAAATATACCTACAGGAGCCATCGCGCTGGTTCTGGCATTTAAGTATCTTCCCCATAAGCAGGTTTCCAAAGACAAAGCATTTGATTTGGTCGGGTTTATAACAAGCATCGCAGGTACGCTTCCTTTACTTATTGCATTTAGCTCGATTTCTCAGTGGGGAATCATCTCCGTCAAATTTATGAGTTTTATTCTCATAGGGATTCTGTTTCTGGCAGTGTTTTTTTACAGGGAATCCAAGATTAAGGCTCCGATGCTTGACGTGAATCTATTTAGAAATAAAGTATTTACTATAAGCATTATAATAAGCTGCGTAATTAGTATATCAATATATGCGGGTGCTATACTGACTCCGGTATTTTTGCAGATAGTACAGGAATTGTCCCCCTTTGATGCCGGAATGATACTCTTTCCATCCTCCCTGATTATGGCTTTATCCATGCCGTTTGTGGGAAAGGCCTACGACAGGGTGGATCCTTATAAGCTCATAGTGGCAGGAGTGCTTGTAATAGCGCTGGGAACCTGGCAGATGGGAAGACTGAGCCTTGAGACTAACAAGATGTACGTAACCTTTTGGATGACAGTTAGAAACCTAGGGATATCATTATCCACCATGCCAGCCATGAACTTGGGAATGCAAGTGGTTCCGGCAATGTTATCAGGGCATGCATCGGCTATTAATAACTGGACGAGACAGGCGGTAGGAGCTTTTGCCTTGGGTATGTTCGGCTCCATGCTAACGTCAAGGACACTGGCAAACATGGAATTGCTAGTAGCAGAAGGAGGGGATGCTGTTATTGCATACTCTCAAGCTACAGTTGCGAGCATAAACGAGATAAACATAATAGCGGCCTTACTGATGGTTATGGGATTACCTTTAGCATTTATGATGAAAAGCGGAGCGTTAAGTGAGGAAGCTGTAAAAACAGAAGAGGACGATGAAGCAAAAGCCATCATCTAAGTAAAGTTTAAAAGCGTCAATTCAAAAATGAATTGACGCTTTTCGATATAATGTCAGCAATTTAAATTAAAAACCCTTTGTGCATTTTTAAAACAGATCTTTTCGTAAGCAACCTTGGATATTTTTTTATCCATGAGGTGAATTTTTAATCGCTGCACAGCGCTGTGCAACGAAAAGAATGAAAACGTGAAATAACGCAACGAAAAATGCAACGAAAGAGGTAGCGTTGCAAACAGAAAAAAAATATGGTAAAATCAACCTATACTTATTAAGGGGGTGGACTTGTGCAAACTAATGAAAGTTATCATCTAGAATTCAAAGAAGAAGTTTCAAGAACTTTTTTAAAGACAGTTAGTGCCTATGCTAATTATAATGATGGAGAAATAATATTCGGTGTAGATGACAATGGAAAAGCAGTGGGCATAAAAGAGAGTTCAAAGGAAGAGTCATTGAGAATTGAAAATATGATTAATGATTCGATTGACCCAGTACCTAATTTTAAAATTCACGTTAATGAAATAGGAGAAAAGAAGATTATTATTCTAGAAGTAAAAAGAGGTAACGATACTCCGTATTATTACAAAGGAAAAGCTTATAAAAGAGCGGATACTGCAACAATAGAAGTGGACAGATTTGAACTTAGAAGGCTTGCTATGGAAGGGATAAATATGCATTATGAAGATAGAAAAGCATCATCTCAAGATTTGAGTTTTAGTACATTAGAGGCTAATTTAAAAGAGGAAGCGGGGATAGAGAGAATCAGCTTGGATATTCTAAAGACCCTTAATTTATATAATAGAGATGGATATTATAATACCGCCGGAGAACTGTTGGCAGATCGAAACGACATAGCGTTTTCCGGGATTGATATCGTTAAATTTGGGAAAGATATCAATAAAGTTTTGTATAGAAAAACAATAAGCAATTGCTCGTTGTTAGTGCAATTTTATAGCACAATAGATATCTTTGAGCAATATTATATATTTGAAGAGATAACGGGGTATAATAGAATAAACAAAGAGTTAATTCCAAAAGAAGCCTTTAGAGAGTCTTTAGCAAATGCCATTGTACATAGAGTTTGGGATACCAACTCATATATACAAATAGCAATGTATGATGATCGAATAGAAATAAGCTCTCCTGGTGGATTGCCGGCCGGCATTTCTAAAGAGGAATACTTGTATGGAAATATTTCGATTTTGAGAAATCCAATAATAGCAGGAGTTTTTAATAGATTAAATATTATTGAGAAGTTTGGAACTGGGATAGCAAGAATCAATAAAGAGTATATTGATAGCATATCAAAACCTGATTTTGATGTGAGTGAAAATAGAATTAAAATCATACTCCCGATTATTGAAATCAATAAATTGAGTTTATCTAAAGATGAGGGTTTTATTTACGAGTTAATAAAAAAAGAGGTAGAGATATCAAGAAAGGAAATTGATTTAAAAACAGGATTTGATAAGTCAAAGACTCTAAGGATACTAAAAAGTCTTGCAGATAAAAATATCATAAGTAGATTAGGCGATGGGCCTGCGGTAATTTATAAGCTAAAGTAGAGTTGTTTGCTAGTAAATGCTGCCACGTTGTCAGGAAATGAATGGGCTACAAACAGGTACATGCTAAAAACTAAAAAGCGTCAATCCCTTTGGATTGACGCTTTTTATAGTCTGTCAGCAATTTAAATTAAAAACCCTTTGGGCATTTTTAAAACAGATCTTTTCGTAAGCAGCCTTGGATATTTTATTATTCTCTAAAGCTTCATCTAAAAAGCTGCCTAAGGGGAAGTGCATATCTGTATTTACCATATCTGTGCCAAACATCAGCTGATCTTGAAACCTTTCAAGAAAAGCATAGCCAAACTCAGGGTCTCTCATAATGGCGTTTCCACCACTGTTGGCAGATAGATCTCCATAGAGGTTTGGGTGTTTTTCCAAAAGCTCCGGAAGCCTGCCGCCAGGCTTTACTTGCCCGGTAGGGTAATCGTTTCGAGTCTCATAGTCCATAGGCATTTCTCCCCCTATTTCGTACCAAAATGGCTGAGAATGGCCAATGATGACAAGTTGAGGAAACTTTAAAAGGGCGTTTTCCAAAAGCGGAAGGCCGGGCTCGTCCACTATTCCGTAATTAAAGCCGGGTTTTGGGCTCATATGAAACAGAAAGGGAAGCTCAAGGTCTTGGCAAGCAGACAAAACTGATTCTACCCAGGGGTCGTCTAATCGATAATTAGCAGTAAATTCACCTACCCCTTTGGCATTTAGAGCTTTGTAGTGACTTAGCCTTTCAACAAGATTTTTTTGATTGTTGACATCGATATTGCATAGCCACGAAAAAGTTTCCGGGTATTTATGAGCTAGGGCGCAGGCATCGATGTTTTGGCCAAAATGCCCAGCGTCTTCTCCTCCGGATAGAATAATTCCATGTACTACATCGTTTTCTTCCATGTATTTCTTCATAGCTCTACCGTCAGAAAAGAAGTAGGGTTCAAAGAAACCGTCTAATCCATCGTAAGCCACGTGAAGGTGAATATCTATTTTTTTATTCATTAAATCACTCCTAGCAAAAGTATATTATGAGATCATGTTTGGCAACGTCATTACAATGGCAGGAAAGAAAGTTATTACAAGAAGAGTCACGCCCATGATTATAAAAAATGGAATAAGCGTAACATACATCCTCTCCAGCTTGACACCTGAAATCAAGTGGCCTATCATCAGGGCTCCGCCGACAGGAGGAGTCATCATCCCTATAGCCAGGTTGAAGATCATTATGATGCCAAAATGCACCGGGTCTACTCCAATGCTCATAGCAATAGGCAAAAATATCGGCGTAGTGATTATAAGTATGGATCCCATGTCCATGATCATGCCGAGCAATATCAAAATAAAATTTATTATCAGCATTATTGCTATAGGGTTTTCTGTAACGTTGTAGATTAAGCTTGATAGCATCTGAGGCACCCTTAAATACGCAATTATAAAGCCAAAGCTAGCAGAAACCCCCATTACCACAAGAAGCCTGGAAGCGGTCGTCACGCATCTTCCTAATAGGTCCCAAAAACGCTTTGGAGTCATGTCCCTGTAGATGAAGGTAGTGACAAACAGCGCCCATAAGATTGCAATTGCTGCAGATTCAGTGGCTGTAAATACCCCTGTGGTAGCGCCAACAATTATGATCACCAAGGTCGTAAGACCCCAGAAAGATGAAAAGAATGTTTTTATCAGCCTTATAAGGTTAAAAGCATCACCCTTTCGGGGCGGTCAAATAGGGATTTATAATTCCTGAA
>CAZOTE010000109.1:0-5576 GCA_964582705.1 uncultured Eubacteriaceae bacterium
GGGTCCCTGATCGCAGGTCTTCTGGGTCGGACGAAAGCTGCTTACGCAGCTAAAGCGTAATTATTATTTTTAGCGTTTATATTTAGTTTGCCACTTTTAACGATGCTTGGCACATCGGCTCGCTGCTCTTGCTTCAAAACCCCCGTCGAAGCCATTGCGCCCCCTCTGTAAGTTGTAAGATTCAAGAAATAAGTTGTAAGTTGTTATAGTCATCCTCTAGGGTCATCTATACAAGAATCTCTTATTAAACTCAAGTAAGATTATAACACAGGTGCCTTTAAAGTCGCTTAATAAATTTTCTGCATCTTGTTTTGCAGACTTTTGATAAGCCCGTTTAGCATCCTACCTATTTCATCCGATTGCTCTTTTAGTAACACATAATTGTCATTGTCAATATATCTTAAATCATTTGCTATTATAAAAAAACTCTTGGATTCTTCCAATGAACCTTGTGCAATATATAAAAAATTGACGAAATCCTTTAATGTCCGTCTTCCCGTACCTTCGGCTATGTTCGCACTGATGGAATTTACAGATCTTCTTAATTGACTGCACATAGCATATTTCTCATGCTCAGGGAAATTCTCTAACAAGCTATACGTTGTCAATATCAACTGTCTTGATTTATGCCAAACTTGCAAGTTATAAAATTTTTTATCCATAAAATGCTTGCACCTTCAATCATGTTTGATTTTTCTTAATGGTGTCAACCTGCTTTTACTTGCAGCTTATATCTTATAGCTTACAACTTGTAATTCCTATTCTCCTCTTCGGTCTACCCTCGTTGCCTTTTGGATCCTTCTGTCTGCGTCCTTTTTCGCTATGTCGTGTCGCTTGTCGTAGACCTTTTTACCTTTGGCAAGGGCAAGTTCAAGCTTTACCCTGCTGCCCTTAAAATAAAGGCTAAGGGGCACCAAGGTATATCCCTGTGTCTGCTTAAGACCGATAAGCTTTGCAATCTCTTTTTTATGCATCAAAAGCTTTCTGATCCTTAAAGGATCCTTATTGAAGATGTTGCCTTGTTCGTAGGGGCTTATATGCATGTTGTATACGTATAGCTCGCCATTATAGATGTCCGCATAGCTATCCTTAAGGTTTACCTTGCCGCCCCGAATGGACTTGACCTCTGTACCGAAAAGCTCTATGCCTGCTTCGTAGGTTTCTTCTATAAAATAATTATGCCTTGCTTTTTTATTTTGAGCTATAACTTTTACTCCACTTTTCATGACACACCTCTACTTGATTCACCGGCAAAATTAATTGGCCGCATCATATAATTATATTGTTATTCTGCATCTTTGTCAACGACAGCAAAATCTACCTGTCTCAGCGGGATGCTTACCTTTGCTACTTTTACAGATATTGAATCTCCCAGCTTGAATGATCTTTTGGTTCTTTCCCCTATGAACCTGTGGTTTTTTTCGTCGTATATGTAATAGTCATCGCCTAAGTCCTGTACCCTGACAAGTCCTTCAACCGTGTTTTTAAGCTCTACGAAAAAACCAAATGATGCAACGCTTGATATTATCCCTTCGTACTCCTCGCCGATCTTATTTGACATAAATTCGGTCTTTTTAAGATCATCGGTGTCTCTTTCAGCCCGCTCAGCCAGTCTTTCCCGCTGAGAAGTATGGTCTGCCATCTCGTCCATTCGTTTTATGTATTTCTTTATCTTCTTTTCAGTCAGCTCATTGTTCAACATCTGACCCATTATCCTGTGTATCAGAAGATCCGGATATCTTCTTATAGGAGAAGTGAAATGACAGTAATACTTTGCCGCAAGGCCGAAGTGACCGATATTGTCCGGTGAATACCTCGCCTGCTGCATAGCCCTTAGAATAAGCCTGCTTAAAAAATCCTCTTCATCGGTGCCCTCAATATCTTTTACAAGCTCTTGAATAGCCGCCGGATGAATCTCCTTTCCCTTCTTTAAGGTGTAACCAAAGTTTGTGAGAAAATTCCTCAAGGCATCCAGTTTCTCACTTGACGGATCTTCATGCACTCGGTATAGAAAAGGCAGGTTAGACCAAAACATAAATTCAGCTACCGTCTCGTTGCACACGAGCATGAATTCTTCTATTATCCTATGGGACACAGTTCTTTCGTATAATACTACGTCCACAGGCTTTCCCTTCTCATCTAAAATTATTTTAGATTCAGGAAAGTCAAAATCAATCGCTCCTCTTTTATCACGGCGCTCAGTCCTTAGAATATCTGCAAGTTCCTCCATGAGCTTGAAGTCTTGGATGAAGTCTTCGTACCTTTTCATAAGGCTTTCGTCTTCATCTTTCAAAATGGCTGTTACGTCCTCGTAATTCATTCTTTCATCTATATCGATAACAGATTTAAATACCTCGTGATTGACGACCTTACCCTTAGAATCGATCTCCATCATGCAGGTAAATGAAAGCCTATCCTCTCCTGCATTTAAGCTGCATATCCCGTTAGACAGTTTCTGGGGAAGCATGGGTATTACCCTGTCAACTAGGTAAACGCTGGTAGCTCTTCCGTAAGCCTCCCTGTCAAGTGCGGTGTCCTCCCTTACATAGTGGGTGACGTCTGCGATATGGACTCCAAGCTGGTAATTGCCATTATCAAGCTTTTTAACCGATACCGCATCATCTAGATCCTTTGCATCCTTGCCGTCTATAGTGACCATCTTTATGTTTCTTAAATCCCTGCGGTTCTTCGCTTCATCAGGATCCACTTTATCCGGCACTTCGTTTAGTTCAGATACAACCTCCGGCGGGAAATCAACATTGAAGTCATATTCCCTAATTATCGAAAGTATTTCTATCCCTTCGCTGTCGGCGCTTCCCAGTATCTCTATTATTTTGCCTTCAGGGTTTTTCTTCGGATGCCAATTGGTTATGTCAACTACTACTTTGTCCCCATTCTTAGCTCCCATTGCATCTGAACTTGAGATAAATATGTCTTTGACAAGCTTGTCATTATCCGGGATTACAAAGCCGAAGTTTCTGCTCTTGTCGTAAGTTCCTACGATTTTTTGATGTCCCCTCTCTAATATCTTGAATATCTCGCCTTCATCTCTTTTAGCAGTCTTTTTGATAATCTTGACCAATACCTTGTCCTTGTCCAAAGCTCCATTCAAGCTTGATGCGCTAATGAAGATGTCGCTTCCTGTAATAGCATCCTCAGGTATTACAAATCCAAATCCTCGGGCATGCCCCTGAAGGGTTCCTTTGACGTAAAGATCTTTTGGAGGCAGGATGTACTTGCCTTTTTTGTTCTTCACGACTTCTCCTTCACTTAGCATCCTATCCAACAGCTTTTTGAATTCAGCCTTTTCGCTTTTATTTTTGATCTCAAGCAAAAACATAAGATCCTTGTACCCAAGGGGTTTGTAGTTTTCGCTCTTCATCACGTTTAATAATACGTTTTTAAGTTTCATTTAATCTCCTCATTTTGCGCCAATGCGCGTTTTCTTCATTTCTCCATCATCTGATAAAGAAATAGTAGTATAGATAAAGCTGCAGCGTAAGTATCACAGGAACTCCGTATAAAAACAGAGGCTTTCGCACCTTGTGATGAAACACCTGCATTCCGATGAGCGTTCCAACGCTCCCACCCAGCACCGCCAAAGCAATGAAGGTTTTTTCCGGTATTCTTCTTTTATTTTTTACAGCAAATAGTTTGTCAAGACCCATAGAAGCAAAGCATATTATGTTTAAAAATATTGCTATGATCAATTTCTCATCTATCATAATTTAATCTCCTCAGTTTCATTTTAACATATAGCAGATCTTCAGTAAAACAAAGAATCTTTGCTTTGCTCAAAATCCGCATTCAAGCATATAAAAAGCCGCAGATATAATACCTGCGGCAGTGTGATTACATGAACAGAGGTGCAAACACCAAAGATACGATTGTCATCAATTTGATCAGGATATTGATTGAAGGACCTGAAGTATCCTTGTATGGATCTCCTACAGTGTCTCCAACAACAGCGGCTTTGTGGGCTTCGCTTCCCTTGCCGCCATGGGCTCCTCCTTCGATGTACTTTTTGGCATTATCCCAAGCTCCACCGGAGTTGGCCATCTGAATCGCCATAAGAACACCTGATACTAAAGCACCTGCTAGAAGTCCGCCAAGGGCTTCGCTTCCAAGCAATAGTCCGGTAGCAAGAGGCAGAAGGACTGCCAATAGGCCAGGAATGACCATCTGCTTAAGTGCTGCAGTAGTTGAAATATCAACACATCTAGCGTAATCCGGCTTTCCTGTTCCTTCCATGATTCCTGGAATAGTTTTGAACTGTCTTCTTACTTCTTCGATCATTTGGTTTGCCGCCGATCCTACAGCCTCCATAGTAAGAGCTGAGAACAAATACGGGGCTGCCGCACCAAGGAACAATCCGGCAATAACAAAGGGATCTAGTAAATCTATTCGACTTAGTCCTACAGCCTGGGAGTAAGATGCAAATAGCGCAAGAGCGGTAAGCGCCGCAGACCCAATCGCAAAACCTTTTCCGATTGCAGCGGTAGTGTTGCCCACTGCGTCAAGCTTATCAGTAATACCTCTTACTTCTTTAGGAAGTCCAGCCATTTCAGCAATACCACCGGCATTGTCAGATATTGGACCGTAAGCATCAACCGCTATGGTTATGCCTACTACAGAAAGCATTCCTACAGCCGCAAGAGCTATTCCGTAAAGACCTGCAAATTGGTAAGAAACTAAGATTGCGATTACGATACCTACAATAGGAAGTGCCGTAGAGTACATTCCAACAGCAAGTCCACTGATAATTGCTGTCGCCGGTCCTGTTTCACACTGCTGTGCAATCTTTTTGACCGACTTGTATTCTTCAGAAGTATATACCTCTGTAATCTGTCCGATGGCGATACCCACCACCAAACCTGCAATAATCGCAACGAATTCTCCAGTACCTGCGCTTTCGCTTATTTCTGAAAGGAAGTACTTGCTTAAGAAGAATGCTACTGCTATCATTATTATTCCACTTACATAAGTTGCATTCTTAAGTGCCTTGTGTGGATCAGATCCTTCGTCGCCTTTAACAAAGAAAGTACCCACGATAGACGCCAAGATACCAACTGAAGCCAGGATTACAGGGAATAAAACACCGTTTAATCCGTACGCCAAAGCTCCTAAAGTAATAGCTGATATGATAGAACCTACATAAGACTCAAAAAGGTCAGAGCCCATTCCCGCCACATCGCCTACGTTGTCGCCAACGTTATCTGCTATAACCGCAGGGTTTCTTGGGTCGTCTTCAGGAATTCCAGCTTCAACCTTACCAACAAGGTCAGCACCAACATCCGCAGCTTTGGTGTAGATTCCACCTCCGACACGTCCGAAAAGTGCAATTGAAGAAGCTCCCAGGCCAAAACCCGTTATAATAGTAGGGTCTTCGAAAATAATATAAAGTCCGCTGACACCAATAATGCCTAAACCTACAACGCTCATGCCCATTACGGCACCGCCGGAAAAAGCTACGCTTAACGCTTTGTTCATTCCGGAAGTTCTAGCTGCATTTGCTGTTCTTACATTGGCTTTTGTTGCAACCTTCATACCGAAAAATCCGGCTAAAACTGAAAAAA
>CAZOTE010000110.1:0-5527 GCA_964582705.1 uncultured Eubacteriaceae bacterium
CTGCCAAAAGTCCCATTGTGACCGTCTTTTCATCTTCTATAAGTTCTCTTTGTCCACATCCAGCTGTAAAAACGGAAAGTATCAATGCGACAATCAATATCAGTATCAGTTTTTTTCGTTTCACTTTTTTGCCTCCGCATATTTATTGTTTATTCATCATGATTTGCAGTCCTTCTTTTTCTAGCCATTCTTTCTTCCCTTGATAATCAGGCATCACGCTTTCGACCTTCTGCCAGTATTCCGGGCCATGGTTCAAATGGATAAGGTGGCACAGCTCGTGAACCACCACGTAATCCAGTATGTCGTCAGGCAACATGGCGCATTTCCAGTGAAATTTCATGTTGCCGAAATTTGAACAAGCAGCCCACCTGCCGAACATCTTCTCCACCTTTATTTCTCCCGGGTTTACTCCAACAAGCTTTTTGTAGCGTTGAATTCTAGCCGTTACCATCTCAAGTGTCTTTTCCTTTAAAAACTCGATTGTCAGCCTTCTGATGGTAACCTGATTTTCCGTCTTGTTTTCAAATATAAAGCGATCGCCGTCAAAATTCAAGCTTTCATGAGCATCTTCATGAAGCACAGTCTCCAAAAGATATTCCTTTCCATTAAAAAGGATACTCCCTCCCAGAGCGGCAAACAAATCTCTCTGTTTATATTTTAACACAAAATCGAAATTATCTTCTAAAAATGTCTCTACCGTAGAAATTGGCATGTTTTTTGGAACAGTAACTACCACCTCGCCCTTGTCCGACACTACTAAAATATCCGATCTACGTTTATATTTAACCAAAAACTCCATGCCTTTTACTGCAATATGTGTTTTTGACATCCTCATCACCCCGCATAATCTAATTTTAGCCCATAACCGGAGTTGAAACAACCTACTTGCCCATTTCTTCTCTTTTCTTTCCTATAAAATCGAATCTGCTCTTAATATGGTCAAAATTTTCATCCTCAATACATTTTCTAAAATAGCTTATGCTTTCTATAAACTCATCCAAGGTATCTACAAGTTTGTCCTTGTTTGCAATGAACAGTTCTGCCCACATGTCAGAATTGATCATTGCTATCCTTGTCATATCCTGAAAGCTTCCTCCTTCAAATTGAGTGACCTTGGAATCTTCGCTGATATCCACCATAGATGCGGCTATTATATGGCATAGCTGGCTTGTGAATGCAATCTTTTCATCATGAGTATCAGGATCTGTTTCTATCAATCTTCCGAAGCCCATTTTGGATATCAAGCTGCGCATCATATCCAGATTTTCGGGCTTGTTTTTATCCGTTGGAGTCAATATGTAGTTTTTTCCCTCAAATATCTTGGCGGAGGTAAATCCCTCCTTGTTCTTTTCCCTTCCTGCCATAGGATGGCCAGGTATGAAATCCACATCATCCCTCAATATTCCATCGAGGCCTTCCACCATTTTTCGCTTCAGTCCCACGATATCGGTTATGACTGAATTTGGTTTAAACTTGTTCATGTTGCTCTTTATAAAGTCCAAGGCATCATGTAGATAAAGACATACAACCACAAGATCGCAACTTGGCAGTATATCCGAAACATTTTGGTATCCTTTTTCTATAAGCTTTTCACTTTCAGCCTTTTTTAGCACTTCGTTATTTCTGTCCAAGGCATATATGGTTTCAAACCCGATGTTTCTAAAGCTTGCAGCGTATGCGCTTCCCATGAGCCCAAACCCGACTATCAGAACTTTCTTGTTTTTAAAGTCGATTTCTTCCATTTAACCAATGACCTTCCCTTCGATTTGTGCGTACTTTTTCAACACTTTCATGAGCTGGTCGAATTTTTCAGGCTTTAGTGACTGAGCTCCGTCACACAAGGCATCCTCAGGAGAGTTGTGCACTTCAATCATAAGGCCGTCCGCTCCCGCAACCAATGCAGCTTTGGCCATAGGCTCTACCATCCACCACATCCCCGTAGAGTGGCTTGGGTCAACAAATACCGGTAGGTGGCTTTTTTTCTTCACAGCTGGAATAGCGCTTAAATCCAGAGTATTTCTGGTAAATGTTTCAAATGTTCTTATTCCACGTTCGCAAAGTATAACTCTGTCGTTTCCTTCCTTCATTACATACTCAGCGGACATGATCCACTCTTCGATAGTTGCCGCAAGTCCTCTTTTAATCATTACAGGCTTGTTGCACTTTCCAAGCTCCTTAAGAAGGGCGAAATTTTGCATGCTTCTGGCGCCGACTTGGATTATGTCCACGTCTTCTACAAAAGCATCGAGTACGTCTGTAGACATTATCTCTGACACGATGGGAAGCCCTGTCTCTTTTCTTGCCAGTTTTAAAAGCTCCAATCCGTCAAGTCCCATTCCCTGAAAACTGTAGGGAGACGTTCTGGGCTTGAAAGCTCCACCTCTTAAGAAGCTTGCTCCCGATGCTTTTACGCTTTTTGCTACGCTTATCACCTGTTCCTCGCTCTCCACCGAGCATGGCCCTGCAATTACGCTGAATGCGCTTCCGCCGATCTTTCTTCCGCCGACTTCGAAAACGCTGTCTTCAGGGTGAAACAATCTGTTGGCCTTCTTATAAGGTTCTTGAACCCTCAGAACCTTTTCTACTATTTCATTTGACGCAATGCTATCCAAATCAACTGACCTAGTGTCTCCTATAAGCCCCATGACTATATGATCCACTCCTTTAGAAAAATTGATCTCCATACCTCTTTTTATCAAATTTTCCTTTAACTTTTCCACTTCATTTTGCGGAGCATCCGCTCTTACCACAACGATCATTTCTTTTCCCTCCTTCATAGTAATAAAAAAAGAGACCCTCATCGAGTCTCCTTAATTTCAATACATTAATTTCCATTTATTCTCACAAGGGCACTCCATGCCTTTTAACACTTATTTTTTTGTACGTCAAAATAACCAAAGCCATAATAATAGCTCCAGCCAAATCCGTAAAAATAAAAAGCGTTATCAAGTTTTTGTGCGTTAAAAACCTGTTTTGACATGATGTTTCCTCCAAGATAAATTTATATCATTATACTTTTAATATTTCCAAATGTCAATGCATCTTTATATCATAAATTTTAAAGGTTATGTTTTTTGACAAATAATTGGATAAATTCTTGATTACTGTTGGTTCTGCTCATTGTTTCTATAAGCTTTTCAGCAATATCCGCAGATGCGTGATTAGAAAATGTCCTTCTTATGCTAATGACGAACTTCATTTCCTCATCTGACAAAAGCTTGTCCTCCCGCCTCGTTCCCGACTTATAGATATCTATTGCCGGGAATATTCTCTTTTCCGTCAAGCTTCTATCAAGGTGCAGCTCCATGTTACCGGTACCTTTGAATTCTTCAAAAACCATATCATCCATCCTGCTGCCGGTATCGATTAGTGCTGTCGCTAAAATAGTCAAGCTCCCGCCCTCTTCAATATTTCTAGCCGCTCCGAAAAACTTCTTTGGAAGATACAAGGCTTCCGGATCCAAACCTCCTGAAAGAGTCCTTCCTGACGGGGGAACAACAAGGTTGTTTCCTCTTGCAAATCTAGTGATGCTGTCCATCAATATAACAACGTCTTTTCCTTGCTCAACAAGTCTTTTCCCTCGTTCTAATACTATTTCAGCAACCTTTATATGATTGGCTGGAAGTTGATCAAAGGTGGAGAATACTACGTCCGCTTGAACGGATCTCTGTATATCTGTGACTTCCTCCGGCCTTTCGTCAATCAACAGCACTATAAGTTCAACTTCAGGGTTGTTCTTTTTAATTGCGTTGGCTATCTCTTTTAGCAATATCGTCTTTCCCGCCTTGGGGGCTGCGGCTATCATGCCTCTTTGGCCTTTCCCAACAGGCGCAAACAGATCGATGATTCTGGTAGACACTGGGAATTTACCTGTTTCAAGCTTAATTCGTTCATCAGGAAATACAGGCGTAAGCCTTTCAAAGTTAGGTCTGTTTACTACCTTCTCAGGAATGTCCCCGTTGACAGTTTCTACATACAAGAGGGCATCAAATTTTTCTCCTTCATTAGGCGTTCTGATTTTTCCCGTTATCTTGTCACCGGTCCTAAGCCTAAATCGCCGTATTTGGGATGGTGATACGTATATATCATTGTCTCCGGAAAGATAGTTATTCGTCCTTAAGAACCCGAATCCATCACTCAAAACTTCCAAGATTCCCGTCTGAGACTTTCCGTACTTGCTCATATCCTTCTTTTCGGGGTTGTTCATGAGATCCTCTTCTTCTTTCATGATCTCACTTGTGCTTCTGCCATTGACACTTTCTACAAAAAGCATGGCAAAATACTTTTCACCCTCTCTAGGGCTTCTGACCTTACCTTTAATTTCATTGCCGGATCTCAGCTTGAATTTCTGAATCTGCGATGCTGAAACGTAAACGTATTCTTCTGGAGACTTCATATCGTCATTTTTGAGAAAACCGAAACCTTCAGGAAGTATCTGTAATGTTCCGGAAAGTTCAAAGGCAGAATCCACAGGATCCTTCAGCCGAGCATACTTCCCCCCATTTTTTTCCTCAACCTGGGCTGTTGTTGATACATTTTCATTTAAGCCGCCTCTTCTACTCGATTCCGCTTCCGCGAGAAGCTCAACGAGCTCTTCCTTCTTAAGCTTCGTGTAATTTTTAAGTCCTGCTTCTTTTGCCTTTTGCCGCAATTCTAATACGGTCATGCTTTCTAAATCAACCTGGCTCAAGCAAACACCTCCTATTGAATTTTTATTGAATTTATTTGGAATTTTGATTTTCAAGAATTTTTATAAGTAATATTTGCGATAATTACGAGAAATGTAACATGAATATAAATTAATAAATTTAGACACTCTATAATGATATAATAAATAATCTACCCGTGTCAATAGATGTTTTTTTTGACATTAAACTTATCCACAATCTGTGGTTAACCTGTTTATAACACCTTGTGAACAACTCTTGTGCCTAAAAGATTGTTAAATACAACATCCTGTTTATCTGTGGGTAGTTTTATTCAAAAACTCACACTTATCCACATTGTCCACAGTTTCCCACCTTTTTATCCACATCTTCATGGGTTTTTGTTGGCAACTCATGTGGAAAACTTTTATTTATCCACAAAAATCCCGTCGACAGTTAACATATCGACGGGATTTAAATCACATTAAATATTATTTTAGAGTCGCTTTAACAAAATCCCTGAAAAGAGGATGGGCCTTATTAGGTCTGGATTTAAATTCAGGATGGGCTTGCGTTGCCACAAACCATGGGTGATTCTCAATCTCCACCATCTCCACGAGAACTCTATCCGGTGATATGCCGCTTATCACCAAGCCTTTTTCTTCAAGGGTTTCTCTAAACCTGTTGCTGACTTCATATCGGTGTCTGTGTCTTTCATCTATCATCTCTGTTCCGTATGCTTCGTAGGCTTTTGTCCCTTCCTTAAGCTTACAAGGATAAAGACCCAGGCGCATAGTGCCTCCTTTGTTGTCAATGTCCTTTTGCTCGTGCATAAGGTCTATAACTGGATATGGGGTATTTGGATCAAGCTCAGCGCTGTT
>CAZOTE010000111.1:0-5490 GCA_964582705.1 uncultured Eubacteriaceae bacterium
AGAGCAGGAATCTTGGAAACGACGTTCCAAGAAGAGACTGAGACAGATCTTTTTGGAGAGCAAGCAGTTCTTTGCGGAGGCGTGACAGAGCTTATGAAGGCAGGGTTTGAAACTTTGGTTGAGGCAGGATATCAACCTGAGAGTGCTTACTTTGAGTGCGTCAATGAAATGAAGCTGATCGTAGACCTTATAGCTGAAGGAGGATTCAGCCAAATGAGATATTCCATCAGTGATACTGCCGAGTATGGAGATTATAAAATCGGAAGCAGGATCATAACTGATGAGACGAGAAAAGAAATGAAAAAAGTGCTTAAAGAGATCCAAGAAGGAACCTTTGCTAAAGAGTGGTTGGTTGAAAATAGCGTAAACAGACCTTACTTCTTGGCGAAGAGAAGAATCGAAAGCGAGCACCAAGTAGAGACTGTAGGCAAGAAGCTTAGAAAAATGATGCCTTGGCTTAAATCTGAAGAAGAATAAAAGGAAGTGAAATAGATGCGCAGTGAAAACATGAAAAGCGGAGTATCAAAAGCTCCCCACAGATCGCTGCTGAAAGCAAGCGGTTATAGCGATGTTGAGATCAACAAGCCGCTAATCGGTATAGCGAACTCCTTTAATGAGATAGTACCTGGACATATAGAGCTCAGAAGCATTGCTGAAGCAGCTAAAAAAGGCGTGCTCATGGCAGGGGGAACACCTATGGAATTTCCCACCATCGCCGTGTGTGACGGTATTGCTATGAATCACGAGGGGATGAGATACTCCCTGCCTAGCCGTGAGCTGATTGCAGACAGCATCGAAATCATGGTAAAAGCCCACGGGCTTGATGGAATCGTGTTGATTCCAAACTGCGACAAATCAGTACCTGCCATGCTCATGGCCGCGGCCAGATTAAATGTGCCGGCAATAGTTGTAAGCGGCGGGCCTATGCTTGCGGGAAAATACAACGGAGATGCTGCAGACTTGATAACGGTATTTGAAGGCGTAGGAGCTGTGACGACAGGTAACATGAGTGAAGAGGAGCTTTTAGAGCTTGAAAACAACGCATGTCCCACATGCGGATCATGTGCGGGAATGTTTACTGCGAACTCCATGAACTGCATTAGCGAGGTTCTTGGAATGGCGCTTCCTGGAAATGGAACAATACCGGCAGTATATTCGGACAGAAAAAGGCTTGCAAAGGCATCCGGCATAAAGATAATGGAACTCGTGGAAAAAGACATCAAGCCGAGAGACATCATGACACCAGAGGCTTTTGAAAATGCATTTACTGTAGACATGGCTCTGGGTTGTTCTACAAACACAGTTCTGCATCTTACTGCCATTGCAAATGAAGCGGGAGTGGAGTTCGATCTAGACAAGATAAATGAAATCAGCCTTAAAACTCCAAACCTTTGCAGATTGAGCCCGGCAGGACCTTATCACATTCAGGATCTATACGCTGCTGGAGGGATAATGTCGGTTATGAATGAACTTGACAAAAAGAACCTCCTGAACAGAGACTTGATTACAGCAAGCGCTATGAAGATAGGCGAGCTATACCAAGGAAGAGAAAAAAAGGGAAATACAATCATAGCCGATATAGACAAGCCATTTAGCGAAACTGGAGGCATAAGGGTCCTTAGAGGAAACCTGGCTCCTGACGGAGCGGTTGTAAAACAGTCTGCCGTGGCTAAGGAGATGATGCAAAAATCTACAAATGCGGTGGTGTTTGACTGTGAAGAAACGGCCGTTGAAGCCATCATTGCAGGGAAGATTCAAAAGGGCGATTGCGTGGTCATTAGATACGAAGGACCTAAAGGCGGTCCCGGCATGAGAGAAATGCTGACCCCTACATCTACCCTGGCGGGAATGGGACTTGATAAGGACGTCGCTTTGGTCACTGACGGAAGATTTTCCGGAGGGACAAGAGGAGCGGCTATTGGACACGTGTCTCCAGAGGCCAGCGAAGGTGGAATCATCGGGCTTGTTGAAGACGGTGACGTAATCAATATAGATATCATAAACGGAAAGCTGGAACTTGAAGTTGACGATAAGACGCTGGAAGAAAGGAAACAAAAGCAGGAGATAAAATCACCGCAGGCTAAAGGGTGTTTGAAAAGATATTCTGACATGGTAACCTCGGCTTCCACCGGCGCAATCGTGAAATAACACAGGAGGTGGTCTTGTGACTAAAATGACGGGAGCGCAAATTGTCATTGAGTGCTTAAAAGAACAAAAAGTAGATACGATATTCGGATATCAAGGCGGTGCGGTAATTCCGTTATTTGACGCCTTGTACGACGAGAAGGATACGTTTAATATAATAAGGCCCGCCCATGAGCAAAACGCTGTTCATGGGGCGGATGCTTACGCTAGGACCACAGGAAAAATAGGGGTATGCATGGTGACATCCGGTCCAGGGGCCAGCAATACCGTAACAGGCATAGCAAACGCCTACATGGATTCTGTTCCCTTGGTAGTCATAACCGGGCAGGTTGCATCCGGTCTTCTTGGAAAGGATTCCTTCCAGGAAATCGACATAACCGGTATTACCATGCCTATAACAAAGTACAACATGCTGGTAAAAGATATAAGTCAGCTATCAAATGCAATCACTAAGGCTTTCAATATAGCAAAGTCCGGCAGGCCAGGCCCTGTCTTGATCGACATTACAAAAGACGTTTTTATGGGCAAAGGCGAGTTTGTGTCCTGCTTTGTGGAAGATGATCAGATATGCAAGCCGGACCCTGAAATAGATAGAAAGTCGGCAAAGATAGCGCGACTTATAAACGAGAGCAAGAAACCGGTTATATATGCCGGAGGAGGAGTCAAGATATCAAAGGCCCAGGAGGCTGTAGTCAGCTTGGCGGAGAAGAACTCAATTCCGGTAGTAAATACCCTTATGGGTCTGGGCAGCATATCTAGAAAACATAGGCTGTCTCTAGGACTTGTAGGAATGCACGGCTTCAGAGAAGCAAACTTTGCGGTGACTAACAGCGACCTTATCATTGCAATCGGAGCGAGATTCAGTGATCGGGTAATAGGGAAAAAGGATAGATTTGCTCCGGGAGCAAAGATCATCCATATAGACATAGACGAAACGGAAATCGACAAGAACATGCCTTCGTTCTATTCTCATGTATGCGACGTACAGATGTCTCTTGAGAGCATTTACAACCACCTTGAAGAAAATTCGCGAGAAGAGTGGTTCGCACAGATTCAAAGCTGGAAGATGGAAGACAAGTCATCCCCCGGGGCATTTGGAGCAAAAAACATTATAAAGACGATCAACGGCAACTTTGACGGGGAGGATATCGTAGTTACAGACGTGGGGCAGCATCAAATGTGGACTGCTCAGTACTGGGACTTTAACGGTAAGACTCAATTTGTGACATCCGGTGGCCTTGGCACCATGGGCTTTGGTCTAGGCGCGGCCTTTGGGAGCAAAGTAGGAAATCCGGATAAAAACGTAATACTCTTTGTTGGCGATGGAGGTTTCAGGATGAGTTGCCACGAGCTTGTGACCATATCGAAGTACAAGATTCCTGTTTTGATCGTATTGATAAACAACAGTACGTTGGGAATGGTCAGACAGTGGCAAAAGCTCTTCAGCAATAAAAGATATATGGAAACCGATATTGGCGAGGATGTAGATTATATTAAGCTTGCAGAAGCTTACGGAATAAAGGCAAGCAAAGTGGAGGACCTAGAGTCTTTAAAAGAAGTCATTTCAGGACTTGGCAAAATCGAAGAGCCTGTCCTTATCGAGTGCAAAATTAGCAAAGACGACTGCGTAATGCCGATGGTTCCCCCGGGAGAAGCAATCGACGAGCTTATAACAGAGACATATTGAAGCATTAAAAGTCAGACTCTTTTTCTTCGGAAAAAGGGTTGATTTTTCAACTGGATGATTTCCAGGGGAAGGAGCTGAGAAAATGGGGAAAAGAATAATATTTTTCGACACCACGCTGCGTGATGGAGAGCAATCTCCCGGATGCAGCATGAACAACAAGGAAAAACTGCAAATGGCAAAGCAGTTGGAGAAGCTTAATGTGGACTTTATAGAGGCTGGATTTGCCGCGTCTTCGCCAGGGGATTTCGAATCGGTAAAGAGCATAGCCGAAGGGATAAAAAACTCAGGGGTGGCCGTATTGGCTAGAGCCGTGAAAAATGACATAGACAAAGGCTGGGAAGCCGTCAAAAATGCAGCAAATCCAAGAATTCATACTTTTATAGCTACTTCAGACATCCATATGAAGTATAAGCTTAAGATGGACCCTGAGGATGTCATTAAAAGAGCGGAAGAAATGGTGTCTTACGCTGCAAGCTTTGCGCCTGAAGTAGAGTTTTCTGCTGAGGACGCTACTAGAAGCGAGCCCGCATTTTTGGCAAGGATTTTCGACAAGGTCATCCAAGCCGGGGCGAAGGTCATAAACATACCGGATACCGTGGGATACACTACTCCGGATGAATTCTATAATTTCATAAATGAAATAAAAATCAGGTCAGACTATCTGGATAAAGCTATAATATCTGTACATTGCCATAACGATTTGGGTCTTGGAGTTGCAAATACTTTGGCTGCGGCTAGAGCGGGGGCAACTCAGTTCGAGTGCACCATAAACGGAATCGGAGAGCGTGCGGGAAATGCCGCCCTTGAAGAGCTTGTAATGATACTGGATACAAGAAGAGATTTATACAACTGCGATTTTGGTATAAATACCAGAGAAATCATGAAGACCAGCAATCTCCTTACAATGATAACGGGAGTGCACGTACAGCCCAACAAGGCTATCGTTGGAGCCAATGCTTTTGCTCACGAATCAGGAATTCATCAGCACGGAATGTTAAGTCATGAAAACACTTACGAGATTATGAAGCCGGAGACCATAGGTCTTTCTAAGAGCAAGATGGTTTTGGGTAAGCATTCTGGAAGGCATGCCTTCAAAGAGAGGCTCGAAACATTGGGCTACGAGCTTACCAAAGAAGAGCTGGACATTGCATTTGAGCAGTTCAAAGATTTGGCTGACAAGAAAAAGCAGGTCTATGACAGGGATATTGAAGCTATCGTCGCAAAAAGAGCGATCGAGTTGACCGAAGCCTATAAACTGGACAGATATGTCATCAACAGCGGCAACACAATAACATCAACAGCAGTAGTCACCTTGGAGTGCGAAGATGGGAAGGTCGAAAAAGTGGCTACGGGAGATGGACCGGTAGATGCTTCCTTTAATGCGATCTCCAAGTTCATAGATTTGGAGATAAAGCTTGAGGACTATGCGCTGCAGGCAGTCACCGAGGGAACGGATGCTCTTGGAGAAGCAGTCGTCAAAGTGAGCTTTGGTGAAAAGATGTATACTGGGCGCGGCTTGAGCACAGACATAGTGGAATCCAGCATAAATGCTTATCTAGGAGCGGTAAACAAGGTTTTGGAAGATCAAAAGGGTGATGATAAATGAGCAGGAAAATAGAAATATTTGACTCGACATTGAGAGACGGAGCCCAAGGAAG
>CAZOTE010000112.1:0-5299 GCA_964582705.1 uncultured Eubacteriaceae bacterium
CTATTGTCTCATGTTAGAGTAAATTTTAAAATCCATGCGATTATTGACCGCTTACCGCTTGCGCGGGGAATACTGTTCCAACTGCCGTATCTTCTCAAAGCTGTAGGGATCACCCCCGCTTGCGCGGGGAATACTAGCCACAATAACAATACTTACTAACCTTTTTAGGATCACCCCCGCTTGCGCGGGGAATACAATTTATAGATAGGATTGATATTAATGATTAGAGGATCACCCCCGCTTGCGCGGGGAATACATGGAAAAGCTGTTGTGAATGGTTGGAAGTTCAGGATCACCCCCGCTTGCGCGGGGAATACGAATTAATCTCAGACCTACAAAGTACAATTTACGGATCACCCCCGCTTGCGCGGGGAATACCTTGACAGACTTGATTTAATATAATGAACATCAGGATCACCCCCGCTTGCGCGGGGAATACCAGCTAAATTAATTAATTCAAAGTCATTTCCAGGGATCACCCCCGCTTGCGCGGGGAATACTGATTTTCACTATCAAAAACAGGGTAATATCTAGGATCACCCCCGCTTGCGCGGGGAATACTTTGACCATCAGACTGAGTGGCGGCATGGTATAGGATCACCCCCGCTTGCGCGGGGAATACGTTCATCCAGTCGTGCTTTAATTAGGGTTCTGGGGATCACCCCCGCTTGCGCGGGGAATACTTAGGCAGAAGGTGACTATATGGAAGTTATAAAGGATCACCCCCGCTTGCGCGGGGAATACGCTCGCCCTAAAAGCTCTTTGTAGCCCTCATACGGATCACCCCCGCTTGCGCGGGGAATACTGTTATTGTAAGGCATTATCTCCACCACCTTAAGGATCACCCCCGCTTGCGCGGGGAATACAGAGTAAAGCTGTTAGAACTAGATCAAAAAAAGGGATCACCCCCGCTTGCGCGGGGAATACTATCAGCCACGCCAACGGTTGTTCCCTTGCCGAGGATCACCCCCGCTTGCGCGGGGAATACGACGACAACTACAAGATACTGCACGGAGATGACGGATCACCCCCGCTTGCGCGGGGAATACTCTTTTGTTAGACGACCTATGTGCATTGTTTTAGGATCACCCCCGCTTGCGCGGGGAATACCTCATAAATTCGTTGGCGTGTCGCTTGCCATTGGGATCACCCCCGCTTGCGCGGGGAATACGTCTCATTTCTGGTGGCTTTTGGCTATGCTCTCGGATCACCCCCGCTTGCGCGGGGAATACTAACCATATTGCCCCTCCTGTTCTCCTCAACTGGGATCACCCCCGCTTGCGCGGGGAATACTCACCTTCATAAAAACTCTCCTTAAAATTTGAAGGATCACCCCCGCTTGCGCGGGGAATACAGTGCTATAGTCGGCGCATTTGCGGTTTGCCTAGGATCACCCCCGCTTGCGCGGGGAATACCCCTTTGCCAATCTCCCAGTCGTGATATAAGCCGGATCACCCCCGCTTGCGCGGGGAATACAGATATTCTAGGCTTGCCTCTTTACTGAAATAGGGATCACCCCCGCTTGCGCGGGGAATACGTCTAAGTCCATACCAGGCACCGGAGGAAGTAGGGATCACCCCCGCTTGCGCGGGGAATACCATTCATTCGGCAGAAACGGATTTTCGACAGAGGGATCACCCCCGCTTGCGCGGGGAATACTTTAGATTCCCGAGATGGGAAGAGGGGAGAGTGGGATCACCCCCGCTTGCGCGGGGAATACCATTCATTCGGCAGAAACGGATTTTCGACAGAGGGATCACCCCCGCTTGCGCGGGGAATACTTTAGATTCCCGAGATGGGAAGAGGGGAGAGTGGGATCACCCCCGCTTGCGCGGGGAATACATGACCGATTGCCTTTGAGCCCATGCTGTTTAAGGATCACCCCCGCTTGCGCGGGGAATACAAGAGTCCTGCGTGATGATTGGGTAGTCTGTTCGGATCACCCCCGCTTGCGCGGGGAATACACTTAAAAACCTCCTGTTTATAGCCTTTTTTGTTCTCTGTCCTTTCCGATTTTTTTCAGTTTCTCTAACAGATAGTATGTCGAATAACAATCTCCTATGCTTCTATGTTTACTCTCATACTTTATATCAAAATAATTCAACAACGTACCAAGCTTATAGTTTTCTACATTTATTAATGTTCGTTTAGCGATGGCTAATGTATCGAAGCAAGTATTTAATATTATTGGTAATTTATACTTTTCACTTGCGGTTTTCAGAAATTCTAAATCAAAATCAGCATTATGCAATACTAATGGCAATTCACCGATAAAACTTATCAAACATAAAATAGCCTCACTTAATTCTATTCCTACCTTATTTATTTCCGAATTAGTTATCCCCGTGAGTTCAACTATTGAATCCGGTATTTTGTGATTTAATTTGATTAGAAAATTAAGCTCGTCAATCACTACATTTTGGCAAACTTTGATTGCACCAATTTCAATGATTTCATCTTCAGTTAAAGACAATCCAGTAGTTTCCAAGTCAATTACAGCATAATCCTCAGGCATTTCTTTCAATGCTTGATTTCGTTTTGTCATTCTCTTTGCTTTGCGCATATTTCCCGCACTACTAAATCCTATCTTTGTCGTATCTTTCTTTTTCAAGCGCGCTGGGCTAGGCTTCAACATTAGTTTTAGACCATCAAAATCTATTGGTTCCCAACCACTGTTATGAACTCGAAAATCCATTCCTTGCTCGTTATTTGTGCTGAAAACCATTGTAGCACGTCCAGTTTTCGCGCTTTCCTTAATCCGTTTCCATAGTTCTTCTCGTACTCTTGAACTAACTTGCCCAACATAAATTCCAGTATTTATTTCAAACAACCACTTTGTCAAATCACCTCTTAGTGCCAACGGACAATCTACTATTGAGACAGCTATCATTCTTCATCCTCCAAAATTGTACCGTATCCATCCTCCATCAGTTCCTGATCTTCATACTCGTCTTCTTTTCCGTATGAGATTGCATGCGGCACAGAACCTTTCTTATCATCCCAAAGGTTTAAAATGTCTACTCCCAGTTCATTATCCTCCGTATCATTTTCCAACAGCAATTCCCGCAAATCAGAAACCATATCTTTTAATAACCTTCCATCAAAAATCGCATCCCTGACTCTTCTTCGCGTAATTGAACTGATATCACTAGGATTTTCTGCTGCAACCTCGAAAGCTATAGGAATTGTTATTTCCGCCTTATAAAGATCCGCAATATCGTACACAAACGATCGTTCATGTCCAGTGTGAATAAATCCTAATCCTGGTGAACATCCCATCGCTACAATCACGCTATGTGCTACGCCATATAGACATGCATGCGCAGCAGATAAAGCCATATTAATTACATCGCTGTTTTCAAAATTATGTGGATTATATTCTCGTCCATTCCAGACAACACCTGTTCGCTTTGATTCGTTGCGATATACTGCACGCACACGTGCTCCTTCCCTTCCACGCAGTTGTTGCATTGTTAACAATGAAACATCTTCATTAGGAAATCTTTTTTGATACATCTTTCTCGCCACTTCTATCCTTGAACGTACATTTGAAACCAACTCCGCTTGCCTTACTAATAAACGAGAGGAGCTTGTTAGTGGGCGTCCGTGGGCGTAATATCGGACACCTCTTTCTCCCACCCATACTACACTAGTTCCTGAGTCTCCTATAAGTTCCATAGCTCGATGAGATATCTTTGTGCCAGGTCCAAGTAGTAATATCCCTAGCGATGCAGAAGGTATGTTGACAGTCCCTCTAGCATCTGTTACCGTTATCGCTCCATCATTTCTATTTAAAACAGCTTTTTCAACATAAAGAAATGATATCCTATCCTTCATAGTAGGCAATGTTTGAATTTCTGGTTTTTCAATACCATTATAATTATTCATTTAATCACCTTCATATGGCGCTATGGTCAAAAGACCACAACCATAAGCCTTACCTCTACCTATTCCCGATATTATAGTATTCTTAAATCTTTCTATATTTTGGATTTTTAATACACCCTCAAAATCCGCAATACGCAAGGTAACTTCGTTTCCATTCTTTTTACGAAACTTTTTCCAATCCGTAAAGACAACGTCAAACGAATCATTATTAATTAAAAACCCATTTCGTTGAGAACGCTCGATTAACCAGTCCTTTTGTTGATTAGCCGTTACATGTGCTAAAACCTTTCCTCTTTTTTTTGTTTCAATTCTATTTTTTGTTTTGCTGTAAACAGGATTCGCCCTCAAACGAAATCTCCATAGTTGATTATTATCCAACCTATCAAACAAGTTATTTAACTCTTTTGCATCCCACAAATTATTCTCTAAACCAAATCCAAACTGTTCATTAATCTGTTCAAAAATAGGTATCTTGTAGCTTTGAATTAATAGACAACACTGTCCATTCAATATATCTAATCGCCACAATGTACGTTCACTTTCATTTCGCACAAACCCAAGACTGGATTCAACAGCTCCATGCAAAATTTGTGGTGAACTCATAGCTCTGATAGTGTCTCTTTTATTATTATTTAAGATTATTCGGGACAGGTACACACTTCACTCCTCCTCAAAAGCAGATAATGGATCATGGTCAGTTATCCCATATTTTTCTATATTTTCTCCATCATTTGACCGCTGAATATTTTGAACGTATTCAGTTATTTGGCGAAACCCATATTCTCGTCTGCTCTGATTGAATGAAATCGGCAAGTCTCTTTGAAACAAAACTTCATCGTCCTCAATATTTGAATCTATTAATATTCTTAAATTCAATTTGTTCTGATTTCTTTTTTTTCTCCACTCGCTCACCAACCAGGGCTCCTTGTTTAAAGCATCTTTTAGACTTACTTGCTCTTTAATACCTAATGATACTATGCCTTCAGGCGGACATGAACGTCTTCCCAAATACAGCGGAAAAGCGGGTTTGAGTAATGCTGTATCAATTTTTTCAAGCAAGTTTATATTCCCCTCAAGTCCAACTAAAAAGATAGCATCTGACAAATAATATCTATTTGTTACATATGGTTTTTCTCCTTTAACCGTCTGATAATCTTTAAGCAATACCCCTTCTTGATCTACTCTAACCCCAAATTTAAGTTCTAACAAATCTTCTATAGTATCACTCCTCCTTCTTCCCATCGCTGCAGCTATCATGCCTATAATTCCGCTTTTGCTTGGGGCTCTATCTGTTCCTCTTTTTTCAAATTTAGATTCAACCCCCCAAGATTGTAAAGGTCCAGCCAGGCGCATCAATAGAGTGCTCATTTTTACACCTCTAGGCTTCTTAATGACTCTGATAGTTCATATT
>CAZOTE010000113.1:0-5244 GCA_964582705.1 uncultured Eubacteriaceae bacterium
AAGCCCTGTCAAGGCTTTCAGAACTTTCTTATTGATGAAACTGTCAAACTCCCGGCTGCGGTATTTGCCGATGTTGGAGTGACGCTGATTGCCGTATTGAATGTGAGCAGAATTTTTTACGTCGGAGGAAAGTTAAAATAAGGGTTGATTAAATCAAAGGTTCTCTGTATAATAAATTGGTAATGATCTCGTAGCTCAGCTGGGAGAGCGCTACCCTGACACGGTAGAGGTCGCTGGTTCAAGTCCAGTCGGGATCACCATTTATATGCATTGGCAAAAGATGTTATCATAATAACTATGATATGCATCTTTTTTTTATTTGATAATGATATTAGTAATACTATCGATTTTATTTGAGAAAAGCCATTAAATGTTGAATAGCCTTTGTTTAAGTGATAATATAAAGAAGAATATTTGGAGGTTATGGTCATGAAAATTTCGACTAAGGGACGTTATGCCCTTGAGGCTGTGGTGGATCTTTCCTACCATGCAAAAGATGAGCTTGAAAGCTTGAATAGCATCGCTAACAGATTAAAAAAATCAAAGAATTATTTGGAACAGCTATTTGTTCTGCTGCGCCAAAACAACATCGTGGTGAGCATAAGAGGGTCTCAGGGAGGATATAGGCTTGCAAGAGAGGCTTCGAAAATTACAGCAGGAGATGTGGTCAGGGCGGTAGAGGGCAGTCTGGCTCCTGTTGCGTGTCTTGAAAATCCCGACGTGAAACAGTGCTGCAGCGATTACGAAAAATGTGTGACTCGAGTAGTCTGGAAAAAAATGATGGATGAGATATCCATAGTTTTGGATGACGTGACGATACAAGATTTGTCAGACTGTTTTGATAAGATGAACAAGGAAAATAATCTAGAATATTATATTTGATTCGGAGAGGATAAGATGAAACTTTCAACTAAAGGAAGATACGGTCTAAGAGCCCTGGTAGATCTGACAGTGCATTCATCCAAAGGGCATCAGCCATTGGCGCAGATTGCTGAAAGGCAGAATATATCTGAAATTTACCTCGAGCAGGTCTTTGCCACACTTAGAAAAAATGGTGTGGTCAAAAGCATAAAAGGAGCCCAGGGAGGGTATCTATTAAACGTAGAGCCGGCAAACATTACAGTAGGCAAGGTTCTAAGAATCCTCGAAGGGGATTTGTCCATCGTAGACGAAAAAGTAAAGTCAGACAGTGAAGAAAAAAGCGTTGCACAATGCGTTTATAAAAATGTCTGGGAAAAAATTGATAAAAACATCAACGAGTTAGTGGATTCAATAACGCTTGAGGAACTGGTGGAAGATTACAAAAAAAATCACGGAATGTTGCCTCATATGTACCATATATAAGCAGACACAGTATTTTGAAAGGGTAGCCGTTATGATAAAAATTGAGAACGTAACTAAGATATACAGCAATAAAAGGGGAGACTTCCTAGCGTTGGACGATGTAAGCATGGAAGTAGAAAAGGGAGACATATATGGAGTCATAGGGCTGAGCGGCGCAGGAAAAAGCACTTTGGTAAGATGTATAAATCTTCTGGAAAGACCGACTATGGGGAAGGTATACATCGACGGGGAAGAGATTACCGCGATGAAGAAGTCCCAGCTGATTAAAGTAAGACAGAGTCTTGGGATGATATTTCAGGATTTTAATCTCTTGATGCAGAGAAATGTAATAGACAATATCAAGTTTCCTTTGGAAATTGCCGGAGTGGACAAGGTGGAAGCAAAAAAAAGAGCCTTGGAGCTTTTGCACCTGGTAGGCCTTGAGGAGAAGTCCCATAGCTATCCTGCCCAGTTAAGCGGGGGGCAAAAGCAGCGAGTGGCCATTGCCAGAGCGCTTGCAAACAGCCCAAAGGTGCTCCTTTGTGATGAAGCAACTTCTGCCCTGGATCCTGTGACTACCTTGTCTATTTTGAACCTCTTGAAGAGCATTAACGAGAAAATGGGTGTAACTATTGTTATTATAACCCACGAGATGAAGGTAGTTGAGACGATCTGCAACAAGGTTGCCGTTATTGAAAGCGCCAATATCGTCAAAAACGGATATACAAAAGATATAATAGGACATTTTAAGGAGGTCTAGACATGGAATTTTTAAATGAATTTGGAGACATATTGCTTAAAGGTACCATGGAAACTCTCTATATGACTTTTGCATCTGTATTTTTTGCTTATCTATTCGGTCTTCCTATGGGCGTTGCTTTGGTAGTATCGGATGACAACCATATTATGCCGTCTAAAATTGTTAATCGGGTACTGGGGACAATAGTCAATATAACAAGATCTGTGCCTTTTATCATTCTTTTGATAGCGGTAATACCTTTTACCAGGATGGTTGTGGGAACTGCCATAGGAGCAGATGCGGCAATTGTGCCATTGGTAATCGGAGCTACGCCTTTTGTGGCAAGAATGGTCGAAAGCGCACTGAAGGAGCTTAATAAAGGCATCATTGAAGCAGCCGCTTCAATGGGATGTTCCAATTTAGAGATCATCTACAAAGTGATGATTCCTGAAAGCATGCCATCGTTAGTGCTTGGCTCTTCGATCACGACTATAACGCTGGTAGGTTATTCCGCCATGGCCGGTGTCATCGGAGCAGGTGGACTTGGAGACTTGGCCATAAGATATGGATATTACAGATACGAAAGCGAGCTAATGCTGGTTACTATAGTGGTTCTTGTATTTATAGTACAAGCTATACAGTTTGCCGGCAATCACATATCAAAAAAAATAAATAGGCTTTATTGATTTGCGCAAAACAAGTTGACATTCATATAATAAAAGATTAAAATATTAAAAGACATATTAAACAAATAGGTTTAATCGGAAAAGGAGTGAGCTGAATGAAAAAAAGAAGCATAGTTTTATTGTTGGCCGTGATGTTTGTGCTGATGGGAGCTTTGGCGGGCTGCGGTACAAGCGGAGATAACGGCGATGGAGATACGACGACCCTAAGGATTGGAGCTACTCCGGTACCCCATTCGGAGATTTTGGAATTTATCAAGCCCATGCTTTTAGAGGAAGGCATAGAGCTTGAAATAGTCGAGTTTACTGACTATGTTCAGCCTAATATGGCCCTTGCCAACGAAGAATTGGATGCAAATTTTTTCCAGCACGTGCCATACCTGGAGAATTTCAACCAGAATAACGATACTGCGCTAAGCGCAGTGATATTGGTTCATTTTGAGCCACTAGGCATCTACCCCGGACAGACGGCATCTTTGGAGGATATTCAAGACGGAGACAAGGTTGCGGTTCCTAACGATACTACAAACGAAGCGAGAGCTCTATTGTTATTGCAGGAGGCTGGCTTAATAGAGTTGGATCCAAACGCAGGTTTGGAGGCGACAATAAGAAATATCACCAGCAATCCTAAAAATCTCGATATAGTGGAGCTGGAAGCAGCTCAGATATCAAGGGCGTTGCCTGATGTGAATATTGGCGTAATAAACGGCAATTATGCAATTCAAGCAGGTCTCAATGCGGGAGAAGACGCATTGATGGCTGAAGACAAGGAGTCTTTGGCAGCTCAGACTTTTGCAAATGTAATAGTGATTAGAACCGGTGATGACAGGGAGATGTTCGAAACCTTGAAAGCTGCCTTGCAATCAGACGAAGTCAGAAACTTCCTTGAAGAAAAGTATGAAGGAGCGGTAGTGCCTGTATTTTAGAAGTTGATCCCCGATCTTAAGATTGGGGGTTTTTTAGATGCAAGACCTGAAATTTATTTCACTTTCTAAAAACTTATGATATAATTGCCCCATAGTGCGTTATCAATATTTTGATATACAATTATTCATGGGGAATAATTGCCAAACGCATAAAAATCCAATATAATCCTTGAAAAAGCACACCGATATGCCGGTGTGCTTTTTCAGGCGTTTCTTCTCGACGGATCAAAAAACATCATTAAATAGCAGAGCTCGTCTTCACTTATGTTTAAATCGAATTTTGAATAGAGCAGCTTCCCGTATTTCTCGATGGTACTAAAAAGCAAAGGGTTTTTTAGATGATATGATTGAAGCACATAAGAAGTATCTGCCACAATTTAATTAAATTTTGGGTATTCTCCCCAATGCTTTTGAGAAGGATGTAAAACGCCTTCTCTTTTTTTATTTTGAAAAATGATGGGAGGTCATCGGAGGTTTAATCCCCACAGCTTTATGATATAATCTTTAGGTAGATTTAAATTCCGATACTTAAAATGAAAGGATAGATAATATGCTAAAGATAGGGTGCCATTTATCAATATCAAAGGGCTATTATAAAGCGGGGCTGGATGCCTTGGCGATAGATGCAAATACATTTCAATTTTTCACTAGAAACCCTCGAGGAGGAAGCGCAAAGAAAATTGATTTAAAAGACATAGAAAAATTCACAGAGCTATTTAATGAAAACGGCTTTGCCCCACTTTTTGCCCATGCGCCGTATACGATGAATTTGTGCAGCGATAAAAGAGACATAAGAGAGTTTGCCAAAAATGTTTTCAAAGAGGATTTGGAGAGACTCAAGCTTCTTCCTGAATCCTATTATATATTCCATCCCGGCAGTCATGTGGGGCAGGGAGTGGAGAAGGGTATCGAATACATAATAGAAGCTTTAAATGAAGCCGTTATGGAGGACTGCCAAACAACTATACTGCTTGAAGGAATGTCCGGCAAGGGCACAGAAATCGGCGGGAAGCTTGAGGAGCTAAACAGTATAATCCAAGGGGTCAGATACAATAAGAGCCTAGGCATATGCATCGACAGCTGTCATCTTTATTCTGCCGGATATGATGTTGTAAATAACCTGGACGGAGTCATCGGTGATATTGACAAGGTGGTAGGGCTCGAAAGGCTAAAAGCAGTTCATTTAAACGACAGCAAGATGGAATTTGCATCAAACAAGGACAGGCACGAAGTATTGGGTGAAGGGGCTCTAGGCAAAGAAGCGATTATAAACATCATAAATCATCCTCTTTTAAAGAATCTGGTCTTTAACCTGGAGACTCCAAACGAGTTGGATGGATACAAAAATGAAATTGCCTTTTTAAAGGCAAATTACAAGGAGTAAATCATGAAGGAAAAAGTCGCGTTGTTAAGGTGTGCAAGTTATGATGTTGATATTATAGAAGAAAAGATTAAGGAAGGATTTTCTCTTCTTGGAGGGGAAAAATACATAAAGGACTTGATTCCTTTTGGATCAAAAGTTTTGTTGAAACCTAATCTCTTATCTGTAGTTGAGGAGAATTCGCCTGTAGTT
>CAZOTE010000114.1:0-5187 GCA_964582705.1 uncultured Eubacteriaceae bacterium
CTGACTTCTCCTGAAGCAGATTTATATCGACCTTTGCCTTGTACTTTCCGTACAAATCCAGATTTTCTTCATTCAAACCCAATTTAGCCGCGATCTCTCTAATGTCCTTTGGCGCAGCTTCCTGTGCAATTTCAATATCGCTCTTGAACCCCATTCAAACTCCTCCTCAAACTAATTTTATGCACATTAAAACAATATAACCGGTCTGTTTTAACATTTTCTGGTGTTTTATATTCTGCCTTTTCGAACTGCAGTGTTATATTTTCTGGTGTGCCTGTCTCTTCCCAATAGAG
The DNA here is from genome assembly GCA_964582705.1 of uncultured Eubacteriaceae bacterium. Lineage (GTDB taxonomy): Bacteria > Bacillota > Clostridia > Eubacteriales > Alkalibacteraceae > Alkalibacter. The sequence goes on from CAZOTE010000114.1 coordinate 294, forward strand.
CTTCTGTAGCATAAATCGCTCCCATTATTTCCTTGTTCAACGGATCCATTATGGCCGAATCCATTCCCTCGTATATTGCAAGAGTCATAAAATTTTGATTGATGATTTTTCTTGAGGGCATTCCAAAAGATATATTGCTAAGTCCGGATGTAAACTTAACTGTAGGATAAATGGCCTTCACTTCCTTCATTGCCTTTACAAAGTTAAGCAGTGAGTTGTTGTCAGTGGATAGTGCCATGACCAATGGGTCTATGTGTATCCTATCTGGAGTTATTCCGTATCCTGCTGCTTTTTCAATTATCTTCTTGGATATTTCAACTCTGGTTGGAACGTCTCTTGGTGTTCCATTGACGCTATCGCATGTCAGGGCTATCACCTGCCACTCATTGTCCTTCATCAAAGGAAATATTACGTCGCATTTGTCCTTATCTGATCCTTCTACTTTTTCCAGATTCACCGAATTGATCATGCCCGGCTTGTTTATTATGGGCAATACTTCTTTAATGAACATTGGATTGGGACTATCTATGCAAACAGGCGTATCTACAACTCCCTGTACTATTTCTATCAACCATCTCAAGGTTTCCACTTCTTTGTCCGGTGCAGTAGAAGCGCAGACATCTATAAAATCCGCTCCGGCTTCCGCCTGCTTTACAGCCCTTTCCCGAATAAATTCAGCGTCCCTTTCTTCAATAGCCTTCTTGACTACTGGAATTGCTCCATTGATTTTTTCACCAATAATAATCAAAATACTCCCCCCTGTTGTGTGGTATCGATTTCAATCCGATCAACTCCTTAATTATCGAAGCGATCAACTTGTATATACAAGCCTCTTTATGTTTCAATCTTATCAAAGAGTATAGTCTTTGTCAATAAATTATTTAAACTTGCTACTAAATTTATAATCGTTTAAAATTAGACTATAAGCTACCTACACCAAGCAAAGGAGACTGAAAATGGATAAAAAAATAACAGTTAAATTCCCTCTTCTCAACAAGTCGCTGGAAGTAGAACCCGGAATAAAAGTATCTGATGCATGTGCTATTGCAGGCTACCCGTTAAATCTTGTATGTGGCGGAAAAGGCACCTGTAAGAAATGTGCCGTGGAAATAAAAGAGGGCGGTCACCTTAAAAAAATTCTATCTTGCCGAGAAACTGTCTATGACAACATACAAATTATGCTTAAAGAGGATATTCAGAAGGCCCAAATCTTAACATCATCATCTTTGGATGAAATCAACTTCAAACCTTCAATCAGGTCTTTGCTATTTAAACGGGAGGAACTCAAAACAGAACTTGGACAAAACAATTGGGATGTTTTGCATAAATTATTAGGCAAAGAAGTAGAATACCCGACTTTGGAAATATTCCAGAAGATGTCTTTTGTTTATCATAATCCTGAAGGAATAAATGTCATCTTGAATAAAAATAAAATCATCGATATCCAACCAGCCGGATATTCATCAAAGCTATACGGCATCGCCTTTGACCTTGGGACCACTTCCGTAGTAGGATATCTGTACGATCTTAATGAAAATATTTTAATAGGCATCGATTCTACCCTCAACAAACAGACAGAGCTTGGAGGAGATGTTATCAGCAGAATCGACCAAGTCATCAATGACAAAAATAAACTTTCACGACTGCAGCAGCTTGCCATTGACTCACTAAACCAGATAGTGGAAAACCTTTGTAGAGAACATGAAGTCACAGCAAAAGACATATATCATGCGAGCCTATGCGGAAACAGCACCATGCAGCATCTGATTTTAGGCTTTTATCCGGAACACCTTGGCAAGGCTCCTTTTACCAGCACAACCCACGGAGGTGTTGAGGCCAAAGGGGAAATCCTAGGCTTGAAGATAAGTCCAATGGGCATCGTCTCATTTCTCCCTTTGCTGGGGGGATTTGTGGGTGCAGATACTACAGCAGTGCTTTTGTCTCTGCCCAAGGATGGCAAGGCTAGGCTTGTGATAGATTTGGGCACTAACGGAGAGATCGCTGTGGGAAAGGACACCTCTTATCACGTTTCCTCAACGGCATGTGGTCCTGCTCTGGAAGGTGCAGGTATAAAATATGGCATGCGTGGAACTGACGGGGCAATCGAGAAGGTTTTTATGGAGGATGGCAAACTGTCTTACCAGGTAATAGGAAACGTAAAGCCCCAAGGCATATGTGGCTCAGGAGTTATCGATTTGATTGCATTGCTTTTTTCACGGGGTGTAATAAACAAAAGAGGCGGTTTTGTTCCTATTGATAAAATCGTTGACAATGACTTGGCTGCAAGAGTCATTACAAGGGAGGAACAAAAGGTATTCGTCCTGGCTTTTAAAGAAGAGTCTTCCCTAAATGAAGATATATATTTTTCTCAAAAAGATATACGACAGGTACAACTGGCCAAAGGAGCCATATATACAGGCTGCGTAATGCTTATGGAGGAATACGGAATAAAGGGTGAAAATCTTACAGAAATCATCATAGCCGGCGCCTTTGGCAATTACATCGACATAGAAAAAGCCCAATCAATAGGAATGCTCCCCTGGTTTAAAGGTGTGAACGTTAAATCTATAGGAAATGCCGCAGGCACAGGGAGTCAGATGTATCTTTTGTCAGAAGATAAGCAAAACGAGTGCAATGCGATAGCCGAAAATGCCGTCTTCGTAGAACTTGCAAACAATAAATCCTTTGCGACCCAATACATGACTAACACGTACTTCACAGATTTACGTTTGTGATAAAGAAAAGCCTGCTTCGATTCTATTTCGAAACAGGCTTTTCTTAATTTTCTTTAAGTACTTTATCTCCTCTTTGCAGCCCGGTTGCACCCGATCTTATAAACTCTAAGATTCCGAATGGCTCCATGAGATTTGTAAATGCTTCTATTTTCCCTGCATCACCTGTAAGCTCCAGTATAAGGCTCTCATGAGCGACATCAACTATATTTGCTCTGAAGATGTTTGATATCTCGATAATATTCGACCTAGTCTCATTGCTTGCCTTGACCTTGATAAATACCAGTTCCCTACTTATGGAATCCTGTGCCGTCAGTTCTATGACTTTTATAACCTCCACCAATTTATTAAGCTGCTTTTTTATCTGTTCAAGGATTTGTTCATCTCCGATGACCACGATAGTCATCCTTGAGAGACTTTCGTCCTCGGTAGTTCCTACAGTCAGACTATCGATATTAAAGCATCTTCTCGCGAAAAGTCCTGCTATTCTGCTTAGTACACCTGAATTGTTTTCAACCAGTAAAGATAATACATACTTCTTCATTGTCTACCTCCCGTTACACTTAGTCTGTTATTTAATGCCTGATAAGTCGTCATAAAGTCCTGATATCAGGGTCTATATTACATTGTATCAGACAAGGTTCCTCGGTTGCCAGTACTTCGTCTAAAACTTTTTTGAAATTTTCCATATCGCTGACTTCATGTCCGGTTATGTTATAAGCTTCAGCTATTTTTACGAAATCGACTTGAAGATTTAAGTCTACCCCGTAGCTTCTGTCCTTGCCATACAAGTCCTGCTGTATCTCTCGCACAAGACCCAGTTTCCTGTTATTCAATAAAATTATCTTAATCCCCGCATTTTGTTCCCTAACTACAGCTAGTTCGCCGAGACACATTTGGAACCCTCCATCTCCAATTACGCACACCACCTGCCTGTTTGGATTTGCCATCTTAACTCCCGTAGCGGCGGGCACGCTGTATGCCATAGTTCCAAGGCCACCTGATGTCATGAATTTTCTTTCCTTTTTGATTTTGTAATTTAGGGCCGACCATATTTGATTCTGACCTACATCTGCCACAAGGCAGGCATCATCATCCATCTTTTCTGAAAGATGACTTATAAGCTCTTTAGCGTTTATCAGCCCCGATTGTGTTTTATAATCCAAGACTGACAAGCACTTTTCTTTGATAGCTTTGATCTCATCATGCCATGAAGAAAAATCCATATTCTCCGATTTATCAATGAGCTCTCCCAATATTATTTTTGCATCACCTACGATGGGAAGTGTATATCCCACGTTCTTGCCTATCTCTGCCGGATCAATGTCTACGTGAATGAATTCTATTTTTGGGTTGAGCTTTGAAAATCCTGCTGTCGCCCTATTGGACATCCTAGCGCCAATGGTTATCAGCAGGTCAGTCATGCCTATGATTTCACTGGAATAGGGATATCCATGGCTTCCAACAATTCCGGCATAGAGACTGGAGTCCTGAGGAAATCCACCTACTCCCATCAAGGAATTGATTACAGGTATATTTGTCTTTTCAGCAAATTCAAGGATCTCTTTTTCGGCATGGGAAGATACGATGCCTCCGCCAGCATAAATGACCGGCCGCTTGGCTGACTTGATTCTTGAAACAGCCCTCTTAATCTGCCCTATATGGCCAGAGAGCGTAGGATTGTATCCAGGTATATTTATTTCATTGGGATACTCAAGCTTAATCCTGTCTTCTTGAATGTTTCTCGGGATATCAATCAGTACAGGCCCTTTCCTTCCGGTATTTGCTATATAAAATGCTTCTTTTATTATCCTTGGCAAATCCTGGGCATCCCTGACGAGGTAATTATGCTTGGTAAATGGCTCAGTTGCTCCCTTTATATCTGCTTCCTGAAATGCATCTGTACCTATCAGATCGGTATCTACCTGTCCGGTTATTATCACTATAGGAATTGAATCCATATAAGCGGTTGCAATTCCAGTAATTGTATTAGTCGCCCCAGGTCCTGATGTGGATATGCACACGCCGACTTTATTCGTCTCCCTAGCATATCCGCTTGCATAGTGCACAAGAGACTGCTCGTTTCTGACAAGTACATGCTTTATGTCCGATTCCCTGAGGGATTCGTAAATCGATATCACTGCCGCGCCCGGATATCCAAA
>CAZOTE010000115.1:0-5132 GCA_964582705.1 uncultured Eubacteriaceae bacterium
TACACAAGGGTTTCCGAGCTTCATTTGCTCTCTAACTGTCAAAGACGGGATTATACAGAGAACCTTTGATTTAATCAACCCTTATTTTAACTTTCCTCCGACGTAAAAAATTCTGCTCACATTCAATACGGCAATCAGCGTCACTCCAACATCGGCAAATACCGCAGCCCACATACTGGCATATCCAAGGGCTCCTAGGAGCATGACCACCCCTTTAATCCCAAGGGCAAAGACTATGTTTTGGACAACTATCTTGTTTGTGTACTTTGCTATTTTTATGCCTTGAACCAGCTTTTTCGGATCATCTTTCATCAACACGATATCTGAAGCCTCCACTGCCGCGTCAGAACCCAGCGAGCCCATGGATATTCCTATATCCGCCATTGCCAAGACCGGTGCATCGTTTATTCCGTCCCCCACGAAGCCTATCGTCGCATTAGACCTTTTGCCTTCCTTTAGAATCTCAAAATGTTCGACCTTCTCCTGTGGAAGAAGCTCGGATTTGACTTCGTCCATATTCAATATTCCTGCCACATAATCTGCGATGTTTTTATGATCTCCCGTAAACATAACCGTCTTTTTTATCCCCTCGAATTTGAGATCTTCAACCAGGCCAAGGCTTCCATCCTTGATCTCATCAGCAATGAGTATGTAACCTAGATATTTGCCCCCTGAGGCTACATGAACTACTGTTCCTATATCCATAAAATCCAAGTACTTTATTCCTGCATCCTCCATAAGCTTGTGGTTTCCCGCAAGAATCTCAATTCCATCATATATGACTTTGACGCCTTTGCCTCCGATATCAGTGTGCTTTTCAATTTTATGGAGAGAAAGCTCATTCTTGAATTCCTTCATGATAGAAGCGCCTATGGGGTGGTTCGACATGGATTCAGCCAAAGCTGCGCACTCCATCAATTCATCCTTATGCACTCCTTCAGCCAAAACGACTTGCGTTACCTGAAAGATCCCCTTCGTCAGAGTTCCCGTTTTATCAAAAACTACTGTTTCCATGTTTTTCAAGGCTTCCAGGTACTGGCTTCCTTTAATGAGTATGCCTTCCTTTGATGCAGCTCCTATTCCGCCGAAGTAGCCCAAGGGTATGGATATCACGAGAGCGCAAGGACAGGAAATCACTAAAAATATAAGTCCTCTATGCAGCCATTCACTAAATGGGTCTCCCGTGACTATTGTGGGTATGATGGCTATGGCAACTGCCATAGAAACTACTGCTGGAGTATAATACCTTGCAAACTTAGTAATGAATTTCTCTGTGTTTGATTTTTTTGCTCCGGCATTTTCAATGAGATCTAGAATTTTAGCCACCGCCGAATCCCTGTAAGTCTTTTTGACTACAGCCTTTACTGCCGACGTAGAATTGATGAATCCACCAAGAACTTTGTCCCCTACGCTCAGTTCTCTTGGCAGGGACTCTCCAGTCAAGGCTGAGGTGTCAAAAAGGGATCTGCCTTCATATATTTCTCCATCCACCGGCATCTTCTCACCCGGTTTTATTAATATCTCATCTCCTAAGTTCAATGACTCGGGGAATACCCTTTCAATCTTGCCATTTGAATATTTATTTGCATACATGGCTTTTAAATCCACCAACTCTTTGATTGAGCGCCTCGAGTTATCTACAGCATATGATTGAAACACTTCACCCACTTCATAGAACAGCATGACTGCCACTCCTTCACCATATTCTCCTATAGAAAAAGCCCCAACCGTTGCAATGAACATTAAAAAATTTTCGTCAAATATTTCTCTTCTGACTATATTCCTTAATGCCGATTTGATTACGTCAAAGCCTATCAGCACATAACCCGCCAGATACCAAAACAGCGGTGGGAGAACCGCTCCGCCAAAAAATAGAGCATAAATATAAATCGCTATTCCGGCTAAAAGCCTGTAATTTGTAAAGAAATAAGGCACGATTCCCTTTTTTTCTATTTTGCTATTCTCTCTCTTTTCATTCGATATATCACAAACCTCATCTGATGTGAGGTTTAAGTGGATTTCTTCCTCATCCCTGTCTTTGATCCTTACGTTAACATGAGGTTCCAGTTTATTTACTATTTTTTTAATCTGGCTTATTATGTTTTCTTTAAGCTTTTCATCTTCAAACTCGATTTCCATAGTGCTGCTTACAAAGTTTAAGTTAGCGCTCTTAACCCCTGAAATCTTGTTAGTGCGTTCTTCTATTTTACCTGCACAGCTGGTGCAGTTGAGACCTTCCAGTATTATCTTAAACATGTGATCCTCCATTTTTTTTATGTTCTACATGTTCTCTGGCTACTTCCAAAATGACTTTTATATGCTCATCATCTAAAGAATAATACATCTTTTTGCCTTCCCGCCTGGCTTTTACCAATCCGCTGGCTTTAAGCAATCTCAGTTGATGGCTTATTGCAGACTGGCTTACCTCAGTCAGATCCGTGAGACATTGAACGCAAAGTTCTTCTTTGAGCAAGGTGACAAGTATCTGCATCCTGGTAAAGTCGCCGAACACTTTAAAAAAATCCGCCATCTCCGTTATTTCTCTTGATTTTAGATCATCCATCGATATCCCTCCCAACACATGAACACGTGTTCATATGTTTATTATAATGTCCCCAATAAAAAGTGTCAACGGGTATTTGCGGCTATGAAAAAAATTAAACTTGAGATAAAATATAATCATAGATCTGAAAGGAGCAAAGTATGACTGTTAAATTAAAAAACGATTGGAATGAAAAACTTAATGATGAGTTTCAGAAAGATTATTACAAGCACATGCGGGCTTTTTTAAAGCAGGAATACTATGCTTACACCGTTTATCCCCCTATGGAAGATATATTTAATGCTCTGAATTACACTTCATACAGAGATACTAAGGTGCTGATTCTGGGCCAGGATCCATACCACGGACCCGACCAGGCCCATGGGCTATGTTTTTCAGTAACCCCTAAAACGCCTGTGCCTCCCTCTTTGCAAAATATATATAAAGAGCTTAAAAGCGACTTAGGTCTTAAGATTCCAAACAACGGTTATTTAAAAAAATGGGCGTTTCAAGGCGTGCTACTCTTAAACGCCGTTCTTACAGTCAGAGCCGGAATGGCCGGTTCTCACAGCAAGATAGGATGGCATGAATTTACCGACCGCATAATATCTTTGCTAAATGAAAAGCATGAGCCTGTGGTCTTCATTCTATGGGGAAAGTACGCTCAGTCAAAGGAACATCTAATAACAAACAAGCGTCATCTCGTAATAAAGTCTCCGCATCCCAGCCCTTTATCCGCCAATAGAGGATTTTTCGGAAGCCGGCCTTTTTCAAGAACAAATAATTTTTTCTCAAGTCATGGGCTAAAAGAAATCGACTGGCAAATCGAGGATATATGATATCACAAAAATTGATATCACGCATCATTAATAGTATATAATTGATTTCAGTGACATATTATAGTATTATATTACTTATACTATACACCGATCGGAGGGAATCCCTTGAAGAGCTTTAAAGAATCCCAATTAATCGAAAACAAAGAGTATCTGGAGCTTCTTTCAGAGAAATTTTCAAACATTTCATCTACAGCTTCCGAAGTCGTAAACTTAAAGGCAATACTCAATCTGCCGAAAGGCACGGAACACTTTTTGACCGATCTGCATGGGGAGCATATCGCTTTTAATCATGTGATGAGAAACGCCTCAGGCGTAGTCCGGCGAAAGATCAACGATGTGATGGGAAAAACTCTTTCCCAAAAAGACATTACCGAACTGGCAACTCTGATTTATTATCCGGAAGAAAAGCTTCAACTTGTCAAAAGAACCAACTCGGATTTAACCGACTGGTATAAAGTGACTATTTACAGACTCATTCAGGTCTGTCGGGATGCTTCGTCAAAATACACCCGCTCCAAAGTAAGAAAAGCCCTTCCCAAAGACTTCGCTTATATGATGGAAGAACTTTTACACGAAGACGAGGAAAGGTTTAATAAAAAGGAGTACTACAATAAAATCATCGATACCATCGTCGAGCTTGAAAGTGCTGACCAATTTATTACTCAGATTTCAGCCGTGATACAGAGGCTGACTATCGATCATCTGCATATACTGGGCGATGTTTATGACAGGGGTTCTGGTGCCCATTTTATTATGGACACACTCGTAAAACATCATTCCGTTGATATGCAGTGGGGAAACCACGACATATTGTGGATGGGCGCTGCCGCAGGTGATACTGCCTGCATATCAAATGCCGTCAGGATCTGCTTGAGGTATGCCAACATGGACATACTGGAGGAGGGCTACGGAATAAACATGCTCCCACTGGCCACCTTTGCCATGAGGGCATACAAGGATGACCCTTGTAAAAAATTCATGCCCAAGCTACCTCCAAACGAGATTTTATCTGATAACGACAGAAATCTTCTAGCCAAAATGCACAAAGCAATCGCGATGATCCAGTTCAAACTCGAGCACCAGATAGTAGAAAAAAACCCGGATTTTTTGATGGACCATCGTCTCCTTCTCGACAAGGTGGACTACCAGACCCACAAGATCAACATCGACGAGGAAACGTACAAATTAAATACCACTCATTTTCCCACCATAAATCCTGAGAAGCCTTGGGAGTTGACGGATGATGAGAAAGTCGTTATAGACAAGCTCCAAACCTCTTTTCTTACAAGCGAAAAGCTACAGACCCATATAAGGTTTATGTATTCCAAAGGAAGCATCTATTTGAAACACAACGGAAATCTTCTTTTCCACGCGTCAATACCCATGAACGAAGACGGCAGCTTTAAGAGTATCAATCTATACGGAGAAAAAAATTCTGGTAAAGCGCTGATGGATAAAATGGATCTATGGGCAAGGGAGAGCTATTTCAGCAGGGGCAACAAAACCTCCGGCACTGATTTTTTATGGTACCTCTGGTGCAACGAAAATTCTCCCCTGTTTGGCAAGGATAAAATGGCCACCTTTGAGCGTTACTTCATAGATGATAAAAAAGCTCATAAGGAAAACTATGCTCCTTATTTTATAATGGTGGCAGATGAAAAGATAGCCTTGCAGGTATTGACTGAATTCGGCTTGGATCCCAAAGAAAGTCATATTATTAACGGTCATGTTCCAGTAAAAACAGGCGCAGG
>CAZOTE010000116.1:0-4923 GCA_964582705.1 uncultured Eubacteriaceae bacterium
AAATTCAACATTTTGTTTCCTCCTAGTCAATTATAATTTAGCTGGATCGAATTCGATTCCGCCGCCTTCAAAGTACTTGCTGAAAAGCTCATAATACTCAAGCCTCAAAACCTGAATTCCCACTATCAAGCCTTCGAGTCCTATTATGAATATATTTCCCAATATATAAATCGCGACACTGCCGATACCGCTATCGATGAGCATTGCCAGCGACTCGAAAGCGATAAAAAGGCCTACATGGTTGAGTGCAAATGCCCCTACCCTTATAAATGAAAGGGTATTGCTAACAATGCTAAGCAATATTTCAAATATCTCAAACACCCTCTCCACTACACTGGCTTCTTCATGGCCTTCGTTATCAGCATTTTTTAATTTCACCCATTTTGATATACTTTCTTTTAGAAAAAGCATCACTATCGCAGCAACAACTATTGATACCAGCAATTTCATCGACATGATTCTGTTCCCGGTTAAGGATGCTATAGCTATCATAAGAATGCTGATATATAGAACCGTGCCTGTAATTCCATTTTTACCCAAGGCAAAATTTGAATAGTTGCCTGCCTTGAAGCTATTTATCATTCCGTATGCGTATCCTACCAGTAGAAAAGCCACACCGATTATGATCGCTGTAATCAAGATGGTATTAATATGGTGAAAAGGCTTAACCCAAAGTGCTGGTATCAGTGTTTCAAAGCCAAATATGCTTCCATATACGAGGCCAAATACCATTGACGTTATTCCAAGCCTTTCTATAATTCCACCAAGCTTGATACCTTTAAGACGAATTAAAAGCCCTAATAGAAAGAGTACAAAGCCCTGCCCCAAATCTCCGAACATGAAGCCGAAAAACACCAGATACGTCAAGCTCAAAAACGGTGTTGGATCCAGTTCTTTATAAGAAGGCATCCCGTACATTTTAATCATGAATTCAAATGGTTTGAACATCCAGTTATTTTTTAGTTTTGTCGGTGGGCTCATGCCCGGGTCATTTACATCCTCGTTGAACATTATTATTATATCTTCAAACTGGGAAAGTTCTTCTACGATATGGTTTTTCATCTTACTTGGTATCCAGCCAGAGAAATAGAAATTCTCTTCGCTGAAGGCCATCAACTTCTTTATTTCTTCGATTCTCTTATACAGATTAAAAACGTTATATGCGTAATTGCTTTCTTCTCTGAACCGTTCCTTGATTTTTTCAATTTCATTTTCTAAGATATCCACTTTTTCCTGGAAATCTCCTCTTTTTTTAACCAGCCATTTTATTATCTCCTCTGGTCTTTTTTGGTACTCCGGCTTTAGACCTTCTATGGTTTTAAAGCTTAACGACCTAAGCAACCTGTTTGTTTCTCTTTCCAAGTCCTTTGGAGATATTACCAAATACACCTCATCATCATCATCGCTGCCTACATGAACGACTATTGCAGTAATATTTCCATAGTTTCTTTTAAGCCTTTGGACGTTTTCCTTGCTTAAAGTTCCCAAAACATAATTGAAGTATTCCATATTGTTTATATCTTTCATGGCAACCCCTGCAGATTCCAGAAATCCGTAAGCCTTGATACTTTGGTCTATTTGACTTATATCTTCCTGATAAAGCTTTAGTATCTTGTGCTTTTTGTGCAGGACATTATAAATTTGATAAACGGATTTTACCACTTCGTCAATGTCTATGTCTCCCTTTAGATATCTTTTGTCAATTTTAAACTCATCACCAAATATCTCCCTGATCAAACCAAGTTTTTTGACAAACTCATCACTGCTTCCAAATTTCATGCCCGATTCCAAAGATGAAAAACCTAGTATTTCTTTGATGTTTTTTTCGGTAACGTTGATGGTGAACCTGAAGTTGTCTATTTCGTTGTAAGCGTCCACTATTTGAACGTTTTCCATAAAAAGTATCTCTTTGACAAATGAATCGATATATTCATTTTTACCCACGACGTTCATCATCACCAGTTTTTCTATAGCCATCTACTCCACCACCTCTATTGTTCGTATTAAATACTTGGACGTCTCTGCAGGGGAAAGCTTGTACCTTATACACTCAACAAGGGATATTATATCTTTTACTTCAAATTCCAAAAGAAGCACAAATCCCATTATTCTGCCAAACTCCAGCACATGTTCACGATACAGCGACAAGCTTTTATAATAAAGGTATCGTTCGATCCTTCTTTCCATATAAAGATCCGTGTCGTCTCCATGACTAAATAAAAAACCGTATTCGCTGTCTTTAAAGTAATCTCTAAACTTGGAAGGCGTCAAATTATAAACCATATCCTTTATTTTAAAGAAGTTGTATTTATGTCCTCCATCCAATACAAAGTTTAAAATTTCTTCCTTGGACATATCGTAAAATTTCATCGCCCTGTAAATCCATTCAAGATTGAAAAGATCTATGTTTCTGCCTATCAACTCCATTACAGGATTGTTTTTTGAATCGGGGAGCTTTTTGCCCGCTGCAGCAAGCTGACGAAAATAATACCTGTCAAGAACCATCTCAACATAAAAACTGAATTTTAAATCGATGTGATTTACATATGGAATAAGGATATCATAGTAGGGCGTGTCACTCAATTTATCCATCAGCTTGACCAATGAATCTTGGCTTAAAAGCTCATTAAAATCAAGTTTCGAGAACGAATCTCTGGAAAGTATATGACTTTCGATATTTGTTAGCGAGCTTCTGCCGGCAATATATTCTATGACCAGCTTTAAATCTTCAGTTTCGTATTTTTTCATGTAGCTCTTCATAAAATCTTTATATGGCTCATTCAAATAATGCAAGAGTTTCTCAAGAGATAATACGTTGTGTTTGTACAGTGCCCTTTCGATATCACCTCTGTGGACCTTTTGCCCCTTCATATCCCATAAAACACGCTTGTACTCTGTATGGTCATTCAGATAATCAAATATGCCCCTCACATCAGGCTGGCCCATCATACTCTTGAAATCATCCAGTGACAACATGTACGATTTCATCCCGCCTATCTTGGCGCTGGCAGAATCCAATTGTTTTGACCCTATCATCTGAGTTTGCTCCCATTTAATATTTCTTTCACTATCCTGTCTCTAAGTGCTATCTTAGACTTGCTATAAGATTCTTCTATTTTTTCACATTTCACATCAGCTTCGTCTAGAATCTTTTTTGCTTCCAGTCTGGCATTATTCATTTCTTCTAAATGTATTCTGTCCAATTTATTTTTGGATTCATCAAGCATGCTGTTTTCTATTTCTTTAATTTTTTCTTTTGTTGCTTCTTCAATGAATTTCTGCTTTTCCTCTGCCTCGTTTTTGACATCCTTTGCTCTCGTATCCATATCAATAATCTTATTTAAAACGAACTCTAATTCATTCATAAGCGCACACCCTTTTAAACTTTAAGTTTTGTTCTTAATCTAATACATTATTATACTCTTTATTTCAGAAACGTCAAACAATTTACCATATATTGTCATTACACTCTCATAAATTCGCATATTCAAAAGGAATTTCGCCCCGTTCACTTGGGATGCTCCTTTTGGTCTCAGGGAAAGCTCCCATAGCTAACGATAAAACGCAATTCCCGTTATGACCCCAAAGGAACACCCTAACTCTAACGACTAAAGACTAAATCAGCTTCGCCCAATATCTACCTCCCAGCCCATCGCATTTAAAGTGAACTTTATGCGCTGCCTAGATGTTTATTAAACCTGTCATATTATGCGAGAAACAGCACCACGGACACCGATGGTGTCCGAGTTCGCGGGCTTCGCCCAATATCTACCTCCCAGCCCATCGCATTTAAAGTGAACTTTATGCGCTGCCTGCTCGATAGCTGCTGTTTCTCAGCTTTGCACGCAAAAAGGACCCTTTCAAGTAAGGGTCCTTAGATTATTTTTTCTGCTTGTATTCCTTTAAGAAATCTTCCAATCTGTCCAAAGCTGTTTTTAATTCTTCCAGTACGGGCAAGAAAACAATTCTGAAGTGGTCCGGCTTTTTCCAGTTAAAGCCTGTTCCTTGAACTACCAAGACTTTTTTGCTTTGTAAGAAATCCAACGCAAACTGCATGTCGTCATCAATTCCAAATTTCTCAACATCTATTTTGGGGAAGGCGTAGAATGCTCCTTTTGGCTTAGTACAGCTAATACCCTCTATAGAGTTCAACCTTTCATAAAGATAGTCCCTCTGAGCCAACAGTCGCCCACCAGGCTTTATCAAATCGTTGATGCTTTGATATCCCCCCAAAGCAGTTTGTATTGCATATTGAGCCGGCACATTCGAACATAGCCTCATAGATGAAAGCATGTTAAGTCCTTCAATATAATCAGCTGCGCTCATTTTATTGCCTGTCAAAACCATCCACCCGACTCTGAATCCAGCTATCCTGTGAGATTTTGAAAGCCCGTTGAATGTGATGCATAATACATCGTGAACAAGAGTGGACATCGGAGTTGAAACAATCCCATCGTATGTTATCTTGTCATAAATTTCATCGGCAAAAACTACTATCTTGTGTTCGTGGGCAATCTTGGCAATCTGTTCCAGTAGCTCCTTTGAATAAACAGCCCCTGTTGGATTGTTTGGGTTTATAATTACTATTCCCTTGGTTTTTTCTGTTATTTTTGACCTGATGTCCTCGATATCCGGATACCAATCTGCTTCCTCATCGCAAACATAATGAACCGGTCTGCCTCCTGCCAAATTTACTGAAGCAGTCCATAAAGGATAATCCGGTGCAGGTACCAAGATTTCGTCTCCGAAATCCAATAGAGCCTGCATGGACATGGTTATCAACTCACTGACTCCATTGCCTATGTATATATCATCCAATGAAATATCCATAACATTTTTGTTTTGATAATGCTGCATTATAGCCTTCCTCGCAGGAAATATTCCTTTTGAGTCGCAGTACCCTTCGGCGCTCTTTAAATTTAT
>CAZOTE010000117.1:0-4883 GCA_964582705.1 uncultured Eubacteriaceae bacterium
ACTTGCTTAAGCCGTAATGTTCCATCTGGGTCACCGCATATGTTTCCGGCTTGTTGGTTGCAATCATCATTACTATGTTTTTATCCATCAATGTCTCTAGAAGCTCTTTTATCCCTTCGTAGATACTGCTTTCAAACAAGCCTTTGCTGATATAGTATTTCTTGTGTTCTTTCATCGCTTCGGCTCCTTCTTTTTCTGAGAAGCCGTACTTGGTTATTATCGTCCTGCTCAGAGGCGGTCCGATCAAGCTCTTTATATTTTCTAGAGAGTCTGTCATCCCTTTTGTAGCCAGTGCCTTTTGAAAAGCCTTTGCAATGCCTGTTTCCGAATCAATTATGGTTCCGTCAAGATCGAACACTATACCCTTGTATTTCATTTTTTTGCCCTCCGCTTTTAATTTTCTCAATGCATAGATACAAGACAAACCATCCCTTTCGGGATGGTTGTTTTATTTACTCGCTGAAAAGCTCGTTGAACTCCAGGCTGTTCATGGTCTCTTTTTCCAGAAGGACTTCGCTTACTTTTTCCAGTTTGTCTCTGTTGTCCTCTAGAATTTTTAGTGCTTTCTTATATGCATTGTCTATTATCGTTCTTATTTCCTTGTCAATAGCAGCCGCTACCTCTTCGCTGTAGTTTCTGCTTCTCGCAAGATCTTTGCCGATAAATACCTCGTCATGTTTGCTTCCAAAAGTCATTGGCCCTAGATAATCGCTCATGCCAAACTCCGTGACCATCTTTCTTGCCATTTCAGTTGCTCTCTCTATATCATTTGTAGCACCGGTGCAGATATCGTCAAGCACGATTTTTTCTGCCGCACGTCCTCCCAAAAGACCTGCGATTTCATCAGCCAACTTTGCTTTAGATATATGGCTGTTGTCATTTTCAGGCAAAGCCAGCGTGTAGCCCGCAGCCATCCCTCTCGGTATAATCGAAATTTCGTGAACTTCGTCACAGTTAGGAAGAACCTTCATTACTATTGCATGTCCCGCCTCATGGACTGCCGTAATCTTTCTGTCGTGCTCAGTGATAAGCCTGCTCTTCTTCTCCGGGCCGGCTATAACCCTTTTGATTGCTTCTTCCAACTCTTGCATTCCGATTTTCTTCTTTCGCTTTCTTGCAGCGAGCAAAGCTGACTCGTTCATAATATTTTCAAGATCGGCACCTGTAAATCCCGGGGTGCTCTTTGCTATTGTTCTAAGCTCGATCTCATCTTCCAAAGGCTTATCCTTAATGTGTACCTTAAGTATCTCTTCTCGTCCTTTAACGTCAGGTCTGCCCACGACTACTTGTCTATCAAAACGTCCCGGTCTTAATAGCGCTGGGTCCAAAATATCTGGCCTATTCGTCGCCGCTATCATTATTATGCCTTCGTTGTCTCCGAAACCATCCATCTCCACCAGCAATTGATTAAGTGTTTGCTCCCTTTCATCGTGTCCTCCGCCTAGGCCCGCTCCTCTTTGCCGACCTACCGCGTCGATTTCATCAATGAAAATTATACAAGGCGAGTTTTTCTTGGCAGTTTCGAACAAATCTCTAACCCTTGAAGCTCCTACGCCTACGAACATTTCCACAAAATCAGATCCACTAATGCTGAAAAAAGGAACTCCGGATTCACCAGCAACTGCTCTTGCCAAAAGGGTCTTACCAGTTCCTGGAGGACCCACCAAGAGAACACCTTTAGGTATTCTGGCTCCAAGCTCTAGATATCTAACAGGAGACTTAAGAAAATCTACTATTTCTTCAAGCTCTTCCTTTTCCTCATCCGCTCCTGCCACATTCTTAAAAGTAACGCCCTTTTTAGAAGGCGTATGCAGTCGGGCCTTGCTCTTTCCAAAGGACATCACCTTGCCGCCGCCGCCACCGGACTGCTGAGTAAACATCAAGAAAAACACTACCATCAGGACCACTAAAAACAGAGTCGGAAGTATGGTAACCCACCACGGAGTCTGCTCCGGTTCCAGATAGGATATGTTGATTTCTCCACCACCTTGTATGTGTCCGTTAATAAATTCGGTAAAGGAACTTGGTATGACTATACTTATGAATTCAGTTCCGTCATTCATTGTACCTTCGACTTTATATCGGTCTATATTCACGTTTATCTCTTCAACTGAGTTATTGGTTATTCCTGTTACCAATTCATCGTATGATATGATATCAACGTCGCTTTGACCTGTGTTTATAGTTGTTACAGCCAGTATTATGATAAGAAGAACTATCATATAAAAGCTGATCATCCGCAAATATTTGTTCAAGCTCTCACTCCCCTTCGCTTATAAAATTGTGATACATTATTCTAACATACATTCTATAGAATTACAACGAAACCTAGGCGTATACTTCTTCCTTTAAAACCCCTATAAACGGGAGATTTCTGTACTTCTCGGCAAAATCAAGCCCATAGCCTACGACGAATTCATCCGGCACGGCAAAGCCCACAAAATCTATTTCGACCTCCGAGATTCTTCTCTCTGGTTTGTCCAATAAACTGCATACCTTAATAGAGTTTGTGTTTCTATCTTTGAATATCTTGATCAGATAAGATAGCGTCAGACCACTGTCGACGATATCTTCTATTATCAACAGGTCCCTGCCTTCGACGCTTTTATCTAAATCCTTTAATATCCTCACTTCACCTGAGCTTCTCGTTCCGTTTCCGTAGCTGGATATGGCCATAAAATCTATTTCCAGAGGTATGTCCATGCTTTGAACCAGATCAGACATAAATAAAACAGACCCTTTCAGAACGCAGATTACCAAAGGATTTTTGCCTTTGTATTCTTCTGCCAGCTCCTTCCCAAGTTCGCTGACCCTTTTCTTCAAGGTTTTTTCATCAATCAACACATCTTTAATATCGTTAAACATTTATTTCCTCCTGGATTTTATAAAACGCTAAGCGCATTATTTTTTTAGTATCTTCGGTGACTTTGAAATCCTCGCTTGCCGCTACGCCTGCCAGCCAGATAATCTCGTTACCGACTTCAAACACAAGTATGCCGTCCCTATTATCGGACGGTATCTTATTATCGATTAATATCTCTTTAATTTTTCTTTTCTTTTTATGCCCTAGAGGTCTTATCCTATCTCCAGGCTTTCTCTGTCTTAAAACAATATGTTCTCCAATCGCAATAATTTTATCATAATCGAAGAGAAATTCCCCTTGTTTTTCAGGTTTTTTTTGTTTTTTATCATTTTTTTTCAGTGCAGTTTCCACCACGACCTTTATCTTGGAAAGAATATAGCTTTTTCCGGGATAAATCTTGTATTCAAAATAGGGCGTTGCCCGGTTTGTTTTTTTTGATTCTACAGTTATCTTGTCGTAGGATCTGCGCAAAAGAAAATCATTCGGCAATGACACTGTCCAGGTAGTATCTTCTTTGTCGCCAATCTTTTCCACAGCCTTTTCAAGATGTGCTTGTTGAAATTTAATGTTATCGCAAATTTCTTTATATTTTCTTAACAGAACTTTTTTTTGCACCAACGGTGCTTCTCTGGATAATTCATTGTAGCTTATGCTTGCCTTGTCTTTATACTTATGCCAAATCCCATCAACCTCTGCAGTTATATGCTCTTCGTACTCCCTTGCAATTTTCGACAGGTTGGCAATGCTCTCATCAATTATAGGGTTATACTTTTTTAAAAGCGGCATCAATTCATGCCTTATGCTGTTTCGGTGATAATCCGTTTCCATATTGGAAGCATCATGACGGTATGGAATTGACTTTTCGCGGCAATAATTCAAAATATCACTTTTACGTGCCAACAGCAAAGGTCGTATTACCCCATCCTCTCTTACCGGGTCTATGCCCTTGAGTCCGTTAATGCCCGTGCCTCTTATTATCCTCATCAAAACAGTTTCCACCTGATCGTCCTTGTGATGTCCAGTAGCTACTTTTACGGAACCGTTTCTCCTTTTGATTAAGTTGAAGAAGTTATAGCGCACTATTCTACCCCCCTCTTCGAGAGATAGTCCTTTAAGTGCACAAAATCCCTTAATGTCTGCACTTAACACCTTAAGCTGTATTCCGTTATCATCGCAGTAATCCCTGACGAGCATTTCGTCCAAGTCTGATTCTCTGCCCCTTAAATTATGGTTTATGTGGGCGGCGATTATTTTTATGTAGTTGCTTCTGCTAAATTCTTTTAGAATATGTAAAAGGGCCATGGAATCTGCCCCCCCAGAGATGCCTGCAACAACAGTATCTCCCCTGCAAATCATTTCATTTTGCCGTATGTAATTCAAAATCATTCTTTCCATTGACCCACCGACTTTATACTTTTATAATTGTATTCTACATTTTTTCTCTTTCAGATTCAACAGGTAAAAACAGCGACTCCGATTCTTAAAACCAAATAATAATCAGCATAAAAAAAAGCCCATTCTCATGAACTTAAAAAAATGGTGGTCGCAATAGGGCTCGAACCTATGACCCCCTGCTCGGGTCTTTGACAGTTGCACAGGCAAAAAAACACTAAAAGCCTTGATAGGGCTTATTTTTTTTGCAAATTCCACAAATATTTAGTGAGTATTATGGCGTATTGTGTTATAATATAAAGGAGTGGAGGTGCTCTCTTGAGGCTAATGATTTCAAAATCTAAAAATTCACAGTCCCTATACGTCATAAAATCTGTTTTTGTCGACGGAAAACGAACAACCAAAATCGTCGAAAAACTCGGTACTTATGATTCCTTACAAGAAAAACTAAACGGTGAAGATCCCATAAATTGGGCAAAAAAATATATTGAAGATCTAAATGAAAAAGAAAAAAAAGAAACACAAGACATCCTTGTCCGATTATCTCCAGCCAAACAGCTTCCTGTGAACAAGCAACGCATTTTTAATGGTGGATATCTATTTTTACAAAAGATCTACCATGAACTAG
>CAZOTE010000118.1:0-4827 GCA_964582705.1 uncultured Eubacteriaceae bacterium
ACCCGTGGCTAGACTTTCACTAGCTAGATTAGTGCCATGCCTGGCACACATAAAAAAACCGCCAGGATTTACCTGGCGGTTTAATATATTTGTCATACGCAAAAAAGATATTATCTCTTTGAGAATTGAGATGCTTTTCTTGCCTTTTTAAGACCGTATTTTTTTCTTTCTTTCATTCTCGAGTCTCTTGTCAAGAATCCGGCTTTTTTCAAATCGCCTCTCATGTTTTCATCTGCCTTGATAAGCGCTCTTGCGATTCCATGTCTGATCGCTCCTGCTTGTCCTGTGAATCCTCCACCGTGAACATTTACTACGATATCAAATTTGTCGTTAGAATCGGTTAGAGTCAACGGCTGTTTTGCAATAACCTTCAAGGTTTCCATTCCAAAGTAGTCGTTTAAGTCTTTTTTATTTACAGTAAACTTACCGTTTCCAGGCAAAAGTCTAACTCTGGCCACAGATTTTTTTCTTCTTCCAGTTCCTATATATTGTATCTTTGACATATTATTTCCTCCTCCCCTTTTCTAAACGTTCAGTTCCAAAACTTCCGGCTTCTGTGCTGCGTGCGGATGCTCGCTGCCTTTGTATACCTTAAGTTTTTTGAACATTTGTCTTCCCAGAATATTGTGAGGAAGCATTCCTTTTACAGCTTTCTCAATAACAAATTCAGGTTTTTCTGCCAAAAGTTTTCTGTAAGACATCTCTTTCATGCCGCCTATGTAGCCGCTATGTCTTCTGTACATCTTTTGGTCCAATTTCTTTCCTGTAAGTACGATTTTCTCAGCGTTGATTACAATCACAAAGTCTCCTGTATCAACGTGTGGTGTATATATAGGTTTATTTTTACCGCGAAGAATTTTCGCAACTTCGCTGGCTAATCGTCCCAATGTCTTGCCGTCAGCGTCAACAACGAACCATTTTCTTTCTACTTCGCCGCTTTTGGCCATAACTGTAGATCTTGCGTTCATATTACATCCTCCATTCAACTTAAATAATCTTTATAAATTAACCGATCCGGGGCTAGTGGATCAGATAACGTGCCAACGTATATTTTATAATATCCTAGCTTCAATGTCAACAAATCCATAACATTAATATAAAACTTTTTTCAGGTACAGCCCTTGAGGGGGAGCGGTAGGACCAGCCAAAGATCTGTCTTTGGCGACAAGGATTTTTGGAATGACCTCAGCCTTTAGCTTCCCTCTTCCCACTTCGATCAATGTCCCAATTATTATCCTGACCATATTGTATAAAAACCCGTCTCCTTCAATTTTGAATACCAGTTCCCGGTCGACAATTTCAATCTCTAATCGGTTTACTGTTCTTACCTTGTCCTCAACTTTGCTCTTTGCAGAAGAAAAAGCCGTGAAATCATGGGTTCCCTTAAAAAAAGCCATTGCCTTTTCTATTTCTCCCATATCTAATGAATCTTTGACATGCCAGTCCCTGTTTCTATTCAAGGCGCTTGGAAATTGACCCGTCGATACTTTGTATTCATATATCTTGCCTACGGCGTGATACCTGCTGTGAAACTCCTCAGGTCTCTCGATAGCTCCTATTACCCTAATGTCTGGAGGGAGATGGGTATTAAGGGCCAAGGGCACCCTATCTATGGGGATTTTGCTCTCAGTATAAAAGTTGGCCGATTGTTCCCATGCATGTACCCCTGCATCAGTCCTCCCCGAACCTGTTATTTTCTGAGTGTCCCTCATCACTTTTCCCAATGAATTCAATATCTTTTCCTGCACGCTTATGCCATTTACTTGCTTCTGCCATCCGCAATAGTCTGTCCCATCGTATTCAATGAGTATCTGTATGTTCCTCATTCAAATTCTCCTAAATCCATCTCGTAGCAAAAATTATGACCATAATGCCCAATGTAGCTCCATAGGCGAATAAATCCCGCTTGTGGTATTTCAGCTCATTAAGCCTTGTTCTATTATGTCCCCCTCTGTAACACCTGGCTTCCATGGCTATTGCAAGTTCATCAGCTCTCCTGAAGGCGCTCACGAAAAGCGGCACCAGAATCGGTATCAAATTCTTTGCACGCTGAACCAAATTTCCGTTTTCCAAGTCTGCTCCACGTGCCTTCTGGGCTTTCATTATCCTGTCGGTCTCCTCCATCAAAGTTGGTATAAACCTCAAAGCAATGGTCATCATCATCGCAAGCTCGTGGGAGTATTTTTTTACTACAGGCACGCCCTTTAGCGAATATTCTATGCCATCTGTCAAGGCTATAGGTGATGTGGTAAGAGTCATTATCGAGGTTCCCGTTACCAGGAATATTAGCCTCAAAGCCATGAAAGCTGCAATTTCAATTCCCTCTTCCGTTATGGTCAGCCGCCAAAGCTCTATCCTTGGAGTACCCGGAGTCATGAACAGATTGATCATAACCGTTATCAGTATTATGAACACCAGTCCTTTTATTCCTCTTAGGATATAACCCACAGGAATTTTCGAAGCGAATGTGATTCCCAAAAGCAATGCAAATGCCGCCACATAGCCGTAAAAATTGTTGATGGTAAAGAGCGCGATTATATACAGAAATGTAAAGTGTATCTTTGTTCTTGGGTCAAGTTTGTGGATGAACGAATTCGTAGGATAATACTGACCTATGGTTACGTCCTTAAGCATCTTTTCTTCTCCTCATCATCCTTATAATTTCTTCTCTCGCCTGTTGTACTGTATAGACATTTGGGTTTACCAACGGGTCCATTTCATTTAATTTTCTCATCAAGTACGTGACCTGTGGTACCGCAAGACCTATTTTCTCCAAAAGCTCAGCTTGGGAAAAAACATTCTCCGGAGTATCAAAAATCTTTATCTTCCCGTCGTACATTACCATTATCTTTTCGACATGTTTAGCTATGTCCTCCATGCTGTGGGAGACAAGGATTACCGTTATATGTTCCCTTTCATGGAGCTCTTTTATAACATTTAAAATATCCTCCCTGCCTTTTGGGTCAAGTCCGGCAGTGGGTTCGTCTAAAATAAGTATCTCAGGTTTCATCGCAAGGACCCCGGCTATAGCTACCCGCCGCATTTGGCCTCCACTTAGTTCAAATGGCGATTTTTTTCTTATGCTCTCATAATCGAGTCCTACTGTGATAATAGCCTCTTTCACCCTTGCCTTTATTTCCTTCTCATCCAATTTGAGATTCTCCGGACCAAAAGCAACGTCCTTTTCAACGCTCTCTTCAAAAAGCTGATGCTCCGGATACTGAAATACCAATCCAACCTTTTGCCTCACCGATTTCGAATTAGTAGACTTGTCGTTTATATCAACCCCATCGATAATAATCTGCCCTGAGGTCGGCTTTAATAAAACATTGAGATGCTGAATAAAAGTAGACTTCCCTGATCCCGTATGACCAATCAATCCGATAAAGCTACCTTTATCTATGATGGCATTTATCTGACTCAATGCAATTGATTCAAAGGGAGATCCTTGAGAATATATATGTGATAAATCTTTTATTTCTATTGCCATAACAGATTCACCATCTCTTCCACAGTCAGCACTCCCCATCCCATTGACATGTTTTCATCTCTAAGGCTATATGCCAATTCAGTTATCTGAGGCACGTCAAGGCTCAATTCCTTAAGTTTTTCCACCTGGCACAAAACCTCTCTGGGAGTCCCTTCCATGGCTATTTTGCCTTCGTCCATGACTATTATCCTGTCGGCATCGACTACTTCGTCCATGTAGTGGGTTATATGGAGTATCGTTATATTTTCATCTTTGTTAAGTCTTTTTATCGTGTCTATGACTTCTTTTCTTCCAGAAGGATCGAGCATGGCCGTAGGCTCATCCAATATTATGCATTTTGGCTTCATGGCCAGTATTCCGGCAATGGCAATACGCTGTTTCTGCCCTCCGGAAAGCTGATGGGGCTTTTTGTTTTTGTAGGCTCCCATTTCTACCGTTTTTAATGCTTCATCGACTCTTTTGCGTATTTCCTTTGGGTCCACTCCAAGATTCTCCGGACCAAAAGCTACTTCCTCTTCAACCATTGTAGCAACCAGCTGGTTGTCCGGATTTTGAAAAACCATCCCTGCGCTCTGCCTTATATCCCATATACGGCTATGATCGTTTGTATTTATTCCCGCTACCCAAACTTCTCCAGATGTTGGAAACAAAATACCATTAATCAGTTTTGAAAGAGTGGATTTACCCGAACCATTGTGTCCTATGATTCCGATAAATTCACCCTTTTCTACGGAAAAACTCATATCCTCAATGGCCACCGTGCCTTCGCCTTCGTGTTTTTCATAAATATAACCAACATTTTTAAATTCGATCATTTTTTCCATAAATGCCTCGTTCCCAATTAAAATGGACAAAAGGGATTAAACATTTGTTTAATCCCACAGTCATTATACCAATTCGATTAAAGCCGCTTCAGCAGCGTCTCCTCTTCTTTGTCCAAGTTTGTATATTCTAGTGTACCCACCGTTTCTTTCCTTGTACTTCGGTGCGATTTCATCAAAAAGCTTCACTACAACCGCTTCGCTGTTGATATAAGCCAAAGCTTGTCTTCTTGCATGAAGATCTCCTCTTTTACCCAGTGTGATCATTTTTTCAGCAATCTTTCCGGTTTCCTTAGCTCTGGTAATTGTGGTTTCAAGTTTCCCGTTATCCAGTAGGGCGGTAACCAGATTTCTTAGCATCGCTTTTCTCTGATCTGTGGGACGTCCCAGTTTTCTATAACCAGCCATCGTTATCCCTCCTTCTTACTCGTCGCTTTGTCTCAAGCCAAGGCCAATCTCGCCGAGCGTGTACTTTATTTCATTTAAAGATTTTTTACCGGGGGTTATGACTTTGAG